>SLMS01000195.1 GCA_007133495.1 Candidatus Sumerlaeota bacterium
GACGGGCGCGACCTTCCCGACAGCATCGACGTGCTGTTCACCTCCGACGGCGAGTCTGACTGGTTCGTGGCGATCGACCTGATCGCTTTCTTGGGCCAGAAGGGCACGGCGGAGATCACCGGCGCCACAGTGACGGCGCTCGACTGACGCCCCCACCCGCGGGGCACCTCACCCTCTCGCAGCACACGGGGCCGGGCTCACACGAGCCCGGCTCCGTTCCATTTAACCACCGGCACCGTCCACCCGCGGACCGAAAGCATGAAACCCTCCCCGGCTCCCCGGACACACGGCTCCCCACCTCCGTGTCCTCTGTGCCTCCCGTGGTGAGTCCAAACCCTCCCCCATACCGTGGCATGAAGCCACAAGCAGAGGGATCACGCCACGCCGCAACGCCGCAGACCGAAAGGAAGAACCCTCCCTGGGCGCATGGCTCCCCACCTCTGTGCCCTCTGTGCCTCCCGTGGTGAGTCCAACCCTCCCCCATACCGTGGCGTCTTCGCGCCGTGGCGTGAGGCCACAGAAAGAGGGATCACGCAACGCCGCAACGGCGCAGACCGAAAGAGAAAAACCATCCCTTGGCGCACGGCTGCCCACCTCTGTGCCTCCCGTGGTGAGCCCAAGCCTTCCCCCATGCCGTGGCGCCGTGGCGCCGTCGCGTGAGGCCGCAAGCAGGAGGATCACCCACGCCGTAACGCCGCAGACTCAAGCCGTAGGGAATCATCCGCCGATTTCACCGATTCACGCCGATGGGGGGTGCTGTCTGGTGCTGTGCGCCGAGAGAGGCTAAATCTGCGAGAACCTGCGGATAACACCAAAGTCTGTAGCCATCGAGCCAGGGGATGGGGATATTCGAGAATGGAAACGTCCTCCCTGGGCGCACGGCTCCCCCCCTCTGTGTCCTCCGTGCCTCCCGTGGTGAGTCCAAACCTCCCCCATGCCGTGGCCTGAGGCCACAAGACGGGAGAGCATCACACTCCGCCGCCGGAAAGTCCCGTTGACAGTGGGAACGCCGTGGAGGCTACCTGCTCGCGTGGGGAAACCGGAACGATGGCGCGCCGCGGAGCCGCTCCGCCCGGCTTTTCCCGCCCTCACGATACCAGCACGACAGAAGGGAAGCATCGGCATGAACGTGAATCGGAAGATTTCGTGGAGGGGGGCGTTTGGCGTGCTCGCGGCGGGGACGTTCGTTCTGGCCGGGGCCGGAGCGGCCTCCGCGCAGACGGTGCACTACGTGGACGGCGGCTTCGCCGGTTCGGACCCGGGCGACCCGGTGGTGTTCGAATTCCCCGGCGGATCGACGGAGAACGCCACCTACGGCACCGACGCCTTCTCCCAGATTCAACCCGCAGTGGACGCCTCCGATCCGGACGGCACGGTACACGTCGCCCCGGGCGTCTATCTCGAACAGGTGACCGTCTCCACCTCAGGCCTCAGCCTGTACGGACCGCAGCGCGACGTGCCGGGAGACGACACAGACCGCGTCTATACAGACGAGGCGGCGAAAGAGGAAAACGAGGCGGTCATCCGCCCGCCGGACCTCATTCCCTACCTCGACCCGGACGAGGCGGTTGTCTATATCACCTCCTCCGCAACCGGCGCGGAGCTGAACGGCTTCACCATCGAGGGCAGCAACCCCGACCCGGACTTCGAGCCCGGCGGCGACCCGGACGCGGAACCGCTCGCCACCACCGGCGGCGTGGACGTCTATGCGGCCCTCGGCATCCTGGCCGTCGCGGACGGGGCCACCATCAGCCACAACATCCTCCGGGACTTCGGGGACGACGCCTCCGCCTCCGGCGCCGGCTTCCCTGTCGCGGCCGGGATGGAACTGGCGGACTTTACCGGCGGGCTCGAATCCACCGCCGAAAACAACCGCATCGAAAACGTGAACCAGGAGGGCACCGGCGCCCTCGTCGGCATCATCGGCCGGGGGAATCACTATCCCACGCTGACGGGAAACCACATCGAAGGTGTCCGCGTGGGTATCCAGCTCCAGGGCTATACGGCGGACGCACCGTCGGAGGAGGACACCCTTGTCTCCGGCAACTTCATCCGCGCCGCTGCCATCGGCATCTATCATAATATACAGTCTGCCGGCACGCTGATTGTGCTTTCCGGCAACACGATAGAAAGCTACATCCCCGGCCACACCGAATTCGAATTCGACGGCATCCGCTACGAGACCATCGGTTCGGGCGTGGCGGTGGAAGCCACCGGCAACTCGATAAACCCGCGCTATACGGAGCTCGGCTTCACCGCGGACGCCATCAATTCGGTGGGGCTTCGCGTCACCGGAAACGCCACCCAGACCACGTCCGTGCTGCTCGGCGGCAACACGGTCACCGACGCGGGCACGGCAGTGCGGCTCGATGCGCACGACTCCTCGCTGAGCACCGTTGCAGACACCACGATCACGAACTCCGTGAACGGTGTGCGGGCGAGCAGCGGCAGCGCCCTGCTCGACGGCGGCACGGCGGACACTTCCGCGGCGGGCAACGGGCTTTTTGTCACCGGCAGCGCCATCGTCACCCTGGCCGGCTCGCCCTCCTTCTCCGCCAGTGCCGGGATCGGCCCCGGCGGCACGCTCAACCTGGACGAGGCGTCGCTCCATGTTGGCGGCAGTCTCAGCCGCGACTCCGGTGGCACCTTCGATGCCGGCACCGGCGCCGTGGTCCTCACCGGCCCGGAGGACGCGGCCATCAGCGGCGGCTTCTCCGGCGCGCACTCCTTCGCCACGCTACGGCTGGAGAAGGACGCCACGGACCCGCTCCCGGCCGTGACGGCCGATGGCGATGTCTGGGCGGACCTGCTCGTGCTCGGCACCGGCCTGCTGGACAACACGGGAGGGAACACCGTCCTGCTCACCGGCCGCGTTCCCGATTTTGCCGATGGCAGCGCCACCGCATCCGGCGTCCGTGCCCTCAACGGCGGCGCCCCCGTTTATTCGGACGACCCGGCGGACTTCGCCGCGAGCCACGTGATCGGGCCGCTCGCCCGCAGCATCGGCGAGGACGAAGCCACGGCGGGGGAGAGCTACTACCTCTTCCCGGTGAGTGACGTCCAAGCCTTCCCGGTGGGAGACGTCAAAGACCTCTTCCTCTTCCGGTTCGACCTGTCACCCGCCCAGACCGCCAGCGGCGAGGACGCCACCGGCACCATGACCGTCTCCGCAACCGGCGGCGCCCCCCACCCGGAAACCGGCGCGGAGGACACCGTGCTGAATGTGTACTGGACCATTGAAACGGAAGGGTTTACGGCCGAGAACGGCGCAGGCGCGGTGGTCCTGCACTCCCGCGGCCACCGTTTCCATTTCTCCGATGAGGGCAAACCCCCAGGCTTCGATGACGCCGCGGAGGACGGTTATCTGGCCCAGTATTTCGACACCGCCGCCAGCCTCTGGACCACCAACGAGACCCCCGAGGACGGCGTACTCTGGGCCATCGAGTCCGATCCGGACTTCTCCTTCGCCCAGCTCGGCGCGTCCCCGGAGGTGAACAACTTCCTCATGCCGGCGGGGAACGGAAGCCCGCTGGCCCTGGACTTCGCCGTCTTCGCCATCAGCGAGGAAACCGCCGTGGTGGACTGGGACCTCCTCGTCGTTCACTGACGCCGGCTTCCATCCCTCGCAAAACCCGGCCGGGCTCCCATCGTGGAGCCCGGTTTCTCGCTCCTGCGCGTGCCGGCAGCC
>SLMS01000335.1 GCA_007133495.1 Candidatus Sumerlaeota bacterium
ACCTGCACGCCCGGCAGCGGCTCGCCCTCCCCGTCCACCACGACGCCCGCGATCACACCCTCGTGTCCCTCCCGGGCAAGGTGGAGAACGATCTCCTTGCGCTCTCCCGCCTCGAACACCTCGTCCGTGACAGCACCGCCGTCGCGGTAGCCGTCCTTGCGGACGCTGAAGTCGATCGACTGCCGCTCCAGCTCCATCGGAATCGGCATCCCCTCTGTGGGGAGTTGATCGAAGACGGCCGTCCCCTCCGGCCCGGACGGCCTGGATTTGTTGAGAGAGGCACCGCTCCAGCCGTCGCCGTAGGTGCGGATTAGCAGGCTGACCGTGGCGCCCTCGACAGGATCGCCTTCCTCGTCCTCCACGCGAACGACGGCCGTCGCGCCGGGATCGAGGACGATTTCAAGCGGGGCGGGCGCCTCCGTCCCCACCTCCACCGGCTCGGAGTAGGTGACCGGGTGCCCAGCCGCAAGGGCGGCCACCTGGCTGGTGCGGTTCGGGGCAACGGGCAGCGTGAAGTACCCCTGCGCATCTGTATAGACAAGGTCCGATGCCTCCCGGCCGGCCGCGGTATCCGCCACGACCACGCGGACGTGTGCCGCGCCCCAGCCGTCCGGCGTCAGCACACGCCCCTCCCACTCAAGGGTGGGATACATTTCCAAGTCCTGCGCATACTCCCGCGTGCCGGGTTCGGGGCGCAGATGGGGGACGCGTGGTTCGGGGAAGAACCGGTAGCCATCCTTTTCCGCGCGCAACCAGATGCCGACCTCCGCGCCAATGGCGGGAACGGAATCGAGGCGGTATTCGCCGCGGGAATTGGTCGTGGCGCCGGTGCCACCCGGGCCGAAGTATTCCTCCGGCTGGGTGGAGACCATCACCTCCGGCAGCGGCTCTCCGGAAAGAGCATCCGTCACCACCCCGCTGATTGTATAGCCGTCAAACAGCCGGAGCACGACGTCCTCCCTGGCATCGCCCTGCGAGAGGCTGACCGCCTCAAAGGACTCATTGTCCGGCGAGAGGGACCGCCTGCCGTCCTCCGCCCGTGCGGAGAGATAGTAACTGTCCGGCGGAACAGCCTCGAACGTATAGCTCCCGCCGCCGTCGCTTACCGTCTCGAGCACCACCGGGTCCGAATTCATCCTGTTCGGCGGCAGCGCGTTCCCGAGCGTCACTGCCGCCCCGGGCACCGGATTGCCGTCCCAGTCCACGACGGTGCCGGAGAGCGTGGCGCCCGGCCCTTCCAGACGCAGCACCACCTCCTCTTCGTGTGGAGGCTCCACGCGCTGCCGCACGAGGGGCATGCCGGCCTTGCGCGCCTCCAGCCGCACCCACCTCTCCGGCAGCGACTCAAAAACGAAACGGCCCTCCCCGTCTGTGCGGACAGTGGTGTCCACGACAGAGTTTTGCACGGCAAAGCCGTAGTTCGCCACCCGGGCGGTGACGGAGGCGTGCTCGATGGGTTCATCCTGGCCGTCCACCACGCGGCCGCGCAGAGGGGAGGCTTCTTTCAGCTCGAAGTCCTGGTGGAATATCTCACGCCCCTCGCCGAAGGGCCGGAAGCCCGCATCGGAAGGGCCGATGGCTTCCATCCCCTCCGCGTATCCCGCAGCCGTGGCGACGACCTGGAAGGGGGCACCCCTCCGCGAACGCAGCTCGTACCGGCCGTCCTCACCCGCCGTCGTCCTCGCCTCAATTTCCTCCTCAATCATGAACGGATGCCCCCCGCCGGGAACGCCGGTCGGAGCATGGATCTGCGCGCGGGAAAGCCTCACCTGCGCACCCGCGACGGGCCGGCGATCTCCGTCCAGAACACGGCCACGCACAACAAGCGCAAAGTCCACCGGGTCGTCCCCGGCACCGTTTTCCTCTTCGGGCTCTCCCGCGGCGACGGTGCCGGACGGCGCGGAGTCATCCTCTCCGGCACCGTCTGCCACCTCCGCAGCAGCATCATCCGCAGTCGGCGGCGGTGCCGATGGACCGGCACCCGCAGCATCCTGCCCGCTTTCCGCCAGCGCAGCCTCCATATCCCCCTCCGGCTGGGACACCGGCAGATTCGTCATCACCAGCGCACCCACCCCCACAAGCACCACAGCAGCGGTGCCAACGATCAGCTTGTTCGCCTGCATGAGCGCAACCCCCTGAAAGAGTGTCTTTCCAACGGTTGCGGCAGTACCGGCGGAGACGGCGGCGGCGGACCCTTCGGTGAAGGCGGCGCTGGCCTGGAAGGCGGCCTTCCCGGAGGCTGGAAGCGCCTGATACGCGGCGGCGAGCGCTCCGGCACGCGAGGCGGCCCGTGCCACGTCCGGCCGGAGCGCTCCGCTCATGGTGCCCTCGAAACCCTTGCGCAGCCTGGCCAGGCTCGCCTCGAGCCGCCTGCCCACCGTGGAAGGGTTCACCCCCAGCCGGCGCCCAAGTTCGCGCTGGCTGTACCCCTCCAGGAAGTGGAGCACCACAAGCTCGCGCTCCTCCTCGGGCAACTTTTCAAGCAGCTCGTGGAGCAGCCGCCGGTACTCGGCGCGATCGGCTTCCGAGCGTGCGTCCGGGGCCGGGTCGGGTGTGTCCGCCATGCTGGAGTCCTCCGGTGCGAGAAGGGGGAGCAGTTGGGAACGCCGCCTGCGGTCGCGCTTCCAGTTGGCCGCGAGGTTGCGCGCTGTCCGTGCCGCCCACGGGGCGAACCGCTCCGCCGAGCGCAACGCATCGAGCTGCACAAAAAGCCGGAGAAACACCTCCTGCGCGGCGTCCTCGGCCGCCTCCACGTGCGCCAGCCGGGCCAGCGCAATGCCGTACACCAGCCCGTAATGCCGCTCGGCGAGTTGCGCCCACGCGCCAGCATCGCCTTGCCGGGCGGCGGAGACCAAATCGCTGTCGCTGGGAGTACTCATGCCCGTACCTCGTGCCGGTTATCTGCCACTACCAATACCGACACGCAAGCCGGCCGGGTGTTGCGCGGGATACTCCGAAGAGTACAAAAAAAGTGGCTGCACCGCCTTTGCCGCCGTGAACGGCTCAGGGGGGCATCCCCACGCGCTGGTGCCGTTCCATGCTGGGCCCGCGGGGCAAATCCGGTGAAATCACCGGGAGGGGGATTGATTTGTCCTCAAGGTACCCGGACTCGGGGGTTGTGGTTTGGGTGGTTGTTTCGCCCGCCACGATGGTGAAGGTATCGGCCAGCGTACCACCTTCGGGAAGCGTGGCCTCCGCGAGGTACTCGCCCGGGTGCAGACCGGATGCTCGCCAGCGGCCGCTGGAATTGGTCCGGCCGGAGCGCGAGGGGGCGGGGTTATCAGGATCGAGCGCGGTGAGCTGCACCTCCGCTCCCGCCACCGGCGTACCGTCCTCCTGCGCGACCTGCCAGGACAGCGCCCCCGCCTCGTGCAGCACGTCGTCTATATAGGCCGTCTCCCCCGCCACGATCGTGACGGAGTGGTCGCTGTGTGTATAGCCGGAGAGGCGGAGCTGGACATCGTACTCGCCGGCGGGAAGGTCCTCCACCACAAGGACACCATCGGTGTCGCGGCGGGCCATGCCTGGCGGGGAGTAGTCGCGTCCGTCTTCCGCGCGGATTCGCAACCCTCCCTCGCGGATGGGAGCGCCATCATGGTAGCGCAACGCTACGGAGACGAGCGTGCCTGTCTCCTCCGGCCGGAGGACCAGCTCCACGTCCCCGCGCACCTCGTCCTGTTCGAGTTCGATCGTCACCTCTCCGGCGCCGTGATCGGAGTGCTCCGCGCGCACCCAATAGCGGCCGGGCAGGAGGAACTCCTGTCCGAAACGGCCACCGCCCCGGCTGATGGGCTGCGGATCGAACCAGTTGTCGTATTGGTCGAGCCGGCGGTGCGTAAAGGAGGCGCCGGAGACCGGCTCGCCCTCCGTATTGACAACGCGGCCGGATATCTCCCCGGCGGGAATGTCCACCACTTCACGCCGCTCGTCGCCTTCGGCAAGGGTGAAGGAGGGCGTGAAGTTCATTTGCAGTGAAGCGGCCCCGAGGGGATGGAAGAGCATGATGTACTCGCCCGGGGCCAGGTCCTCCCACCGATGGATGCCCGGTGCCGGCTGTTCGGGCTCCCAGCGCACAGGATCGCTGGCGGATTCCCCCCGCAGGCGGATGTGGTGGCCGTGAGGGGCACCGGTCTCGCCCCGGTGGCGCACCTCGAGTTCCAGCGTGGCGGTGCCGAGCGCGATGGTGACCTCCCGGTTCTCCCCATCGTCCAACCGGATGCCCCCGACACCCGCCGTACCGGAGGAGACCTCATAGTACCCGGATGCAAGGCCCTCGAACGTATAGACGCCGTCAGCGCCGGTGGTCCCCTCGGCGGGCGTGTCGCCGATAATTTGCAGGTGAACCCGTTGGCCGGGAACCGGCTCCTCCCCGCGCACAAGGTGCACAGCGATGGAACCGCCGGCACCCACCGCAACGTCCCCCACGTCCAGAGACTCCCGCCCCCCATGGGTGAGCATTTCGCGCTTTTGCGTGTAGGGATCGGCGGGCTCCACCTCCAGGGTAAACTGCCCCTCCGCCACCTGCTCGAATCGGAAGAGTCCGGCCCCGTCCGTTTCCATCCCCGAGAGCAGATTCCGCGTTTCCCAAGGATTGAGGTGACCGCCGTATAGCCTTACGGGAGCACCGGGGACCGGTTCGCCGCTCTCCCCGTCCACGACCCGACCGAAGATGGGCGCCCCGCGGGTCAGCTCCAGGGTCTCCTCCACTTCGAGGGGACTTCGGGGCACCACGAACTCGAGTCTGGCAGTGGCGTACCCCTCCGAGGACACCTGGTAAAGCAACCGCCGCTCCACGGGAGGATCGGAGTCGATAAAGTACCCTTCGCGGACCTGGACGCTCCGGGTGGCCGAGGTGGCATGGGCATAACCCGCAGTGACGGATAACTCCGGCACGGGCTCGCCGGTTTCGGCGTCCACGACATGGACGGTGAGACGGCGCTCGTCCTCCTTCCGGAGAACGAATTGATGCTCCTCCTCGCCGGCACGGATGCCTCTTACGCTTTTCGTTGTGTAGTCCCCGTGATGGAAACTCAGGCTCAGGGGCGAAGGTGGTACCGGCGTATAGACAAGACGGCCGTCCTCGTCCGTCGAGGGGGCCGGTTCTCCGACCCGGGCGATCATCATGCTGCCGCTTTGGATATATACGGTCGCGCGGTGCACCGGCTCGCCGTCCGTGTTGACGAGGCGGATGCGGAGTGTCTCCGCCCGGTCGAGCGCGATGGTCACCCCCGCCTTCTCCTCCCCGGCACCGAGGTCCACCGCCCTGCGCTCGGAATCGGCGTAACCTTCCAGGATGGCGGTCAGATGGTAGCTCCCTTCGGCCAGCCCCTCGAACGCAAACCGCCCGTCGGCGTCCGTCTGGCGGGTTCCTTCCTCCGAAAAACGGCGGGTCCCGCCACCGATCGGAATGAGCGAGGTAAGTGTCACCTCCGCACGTGGAAGCGCGCGGCCCTCCCTGTCCGTAACCCGGCCGGCTATACGCCCCAGTTCGGAGACGACAACTTCGACGCCCTCCACCGGGCGGTTCTCCACCTCGATGAATCCGGATTGGACTGCCTTGAAACTGTCCGACCGGGCGGTGACCGTGCCGGTGCTGTACGCCGCTACGGGCAAGGTGAACGCGCCACGGGAATCCACCCGGACCCACTCATCGCCCAACCCCCTCTGGGAATAGCTGTCCCCCACCCGGCCATGAAAACGCACCTCCGCCTCCGCCGCCGGGCGGCCATCTGCCCACATGACCGTGCCGGAGATGGTGATTTCTGACGTGACGTAAACCGTATATTCGCGTTGGGTGCCATCCTCGTAGGCTGCGGAAACAAACAACTCCCCGTCCTGTACGGGACCGCCAAAGCGCCTCCCCCGGCGTTCGTCCCGCGTTCCGAGGAGCCCAATCCCCTCGGCTTCGACCCGGAGACGGACATTGCCCGGATGAAACACACGCGCGAATTCAAACCGCCCCTCGCCATCCGTCACGTCATGGTAGGAGGGAAGCGTATGATCGAGCGGCCCTTCCAGGATGTCCCGGCCGGAGGCGGTATGAACCAGCTCGACGGTGGCGCCCTCCACGGGGACGTCCTTCCCGTCGATCACCACGCGCCCCCGGATGTGTTCGCCTTCGTATAGATGTATATCGGCCCGGACGCTCGAAGAGTCCTCCGGAACGCGGAAGGTGCCATAGGCGGGGATGCGTTCGTCCTCACCGTCCACCTCCATCCAACGCACGCGGAGTTCACCATCGGCGGAGCGCCCCTGCAGCCGGTACCTGCCGGGGAGGACGTCCTCGAACGTATAGCGCCCGGACTCTCCCGCCCGGGTGATGTGTGGTGTGCGCTCCCCCGGCCGGGGGCTGCTCGCGTAGGTCGCGCCACGGCGCGCAGGTATGGGAACAAGCGCCACCTCCGCGCCCGCCACCGCAAGGCCGTCGTCCAGACGGAAGGCATGACCTCTAACGGTCCCTCCCGCCTCCGGAAGGACCAGCTCCACGCCCTCCGCAGGTGCCTCCAGCTCCCAGGAGTGCACAAGCGCGCCATCCTTGAGCGCCGAGACGGCAAACCCGCCCTCCCGCAGGCCGTATAGACGGAAGGCACCTTCCTCACCAACGGTGACGGCGTCCAGGCCGGGAAGGGGCAGGCCAGCGCTCGCGTTGGCCGTTCCGTCCGTTCGGATCATTTGCTCGGCGGCAAGCTCGTGCCCGGACGCGGGCCGGCCGTCCGCGTGCCGGAGCGTCCCGGAGACAACGGCTTCCTCACCAAGGCGCAGTTCGAGCCCGCCGGGGTCGAAGTCCTCAACGTGGGGGGGAGGGTCGCCGGAACTCTCCGGGTTGGGGACAGTGTGGGCCGCCCCCGCATAGCCCGGCTTGTGCGCCCGCACGACGAACCAGGAGCGGGCCTGATCCGCGACGGCGATTTCGAAGCGGCCATCGGGGCCGGTGGCGGCGCGGGCGGCCGGCTCTCCGAGCGGACTCTCGGCATACACGGTGACGACGGCCTCGCCCGCCGCCTCGCCGTCCGGCAAGAGCACTGACCCGGCAAGCTGGGCCGTCTCCGGCAGGTCCTCGGGGGGCGGAGTAGGCTCCCCAGCCACCTCGCCCGGCGGCGGCTCGGGAGCGGGCTCCTCCACGGAAGGCTGAGACTCGGGGACTTCCGCCACCGGCGGGCCGGGTTCAGTGGCCTGCCGCTGCGTCAGAAAAATGGCCAGCCCCACCACAAAAGCGGTGACGGCCAGAAACGAGTAAAGAGCTGCACGCGGCACAATTCGCCTCCCTTGTCCAGTTGGGAACGAACGTTCATACCATCGCGCTTCCCGCAAGGGGAATTGTTGCCAAACGGGAGACAAAAGGAAAAGGAGGAAGCAAGCGCGCAACCCTCCGCTCCCGGCCAGCCGTGTCTATCCCTCCCCCCGGACCTCCCCGGCAGGCACCAGGTAGCAGGCTGCGTCCAGGTTCACGTCCAGCGAGGCCACGTGCATCATGATCGCGCTTATTTGCGATTCGGCCAGCGCGTGCTCCGGGTGCACGCGCGCGAGCACCTCGCACAGCAGGTCCTCGAACTCCTCGCGGCCGTCCTCGCAGGCGGCCTCGGCAAGCTCCTCCGCGCGCTCGCGGGCCACCCATGCCAGGTCCGCCACCTTCTCCGCCCAATCGCCCGGCAGCAGCTCTTCGAGCACCTCCGGCCGGTCGTGGAGCGACACGTCGTCCTCCCGCCGCGCGCCGTAATACAGCGCGTTGTCGTCTATACGCGGCACGACCTCCCCCTCCTCGCTCACCGCAATACGCAGCATGCGCGTGGAGAAAAGGTGGGCGCTCTTCGTCAGCAGCGGCGGCCGCAGATCGACGGGCAGGGAGAGCACCTCCTCGAAGAACTCCGGCGCCAGCGACAGCCGGAAGTCAAACGCCACGGCCCGCCGCGGCAGGTCCACCCGCGCGATCACGGCCGCACGGTCCGGGCTGTCCTCCATCGTCGCCTGCACGAGCGAGCGCACAAAAGGATGCCCCGGGGAGAAGAACTCCAGCCGCTCGTGCCGCACCGCCTGCGCCCGGTCGAAATAGCCGACCATTTCCGAACGGATGCCCGGAATCGCGTGCAGCGAGTGATACTCCCCCACCGTAATGGCCACAGCACCGCCGGGCCGCTCGTCCACCATGGACTCGAAATGCCGCGCGTAGCGGATCGTCGCCCGCCGCAGCTCCTGCAACTCCTCCGCGTCGTTCAGTTGCTCAGCTATACGGTGCGCTTCCTCCACGCCGACGGCGCTGCGCACCAGCAGGTCCTTGTTCTCCCGCTCGCGCGCCTCCTCCAGGAAGGCGTGCGTATCCTCGATACGGTCCAGCACCCCGGTCGCTCCTTCCCGTATACATGCGGCGACAGTCTCCCGCATGATCCGGTCGAGTTCGCCCTCCACCGGTGCGATCGATTCGTTGAAAACCCCGATGCCGTCGGCAAGGAAATCGAAAAACGCCTCGTCGAGATACCCCTTCGCCACGAGCACCTGCGAATCGACGTCCATCTCCTCCTCGCGGCCAACGCGGTCACACCGGCCGATGCGCTGCTCGACCGTCCAAGGCGCCGGAGGCAGATCGAAATGCACCACGTGCGTGGCGAACTGAAAGTTGCGCCCCTCGCCGCCCAGTTCATCCGAAATGAGAAGCGACGGGCCGCGCTCCTCCTGAAACTCAAAAGCAGCCTTCTCCCGCTCCTGCCGCGAGTGCATGCCCGACATCGCGTACACTTCCGCCGTGCCCTGCAGCGCCTTCCTCAGCAGCAGGAACAGCGGATGCACGTTCGCCTCAAACCCCGTGAACAACAGGATGTGCGAGGACGGGTCCTCCTCGTACGCCTGCACGAGAAAGTCGAGCAACTCCGTATAGCGCGGCGCCCGGGCAAGCTGACGGCCACTCACCTCGACGGCACGGGCCGCCCGGTTCCACCTCCCCGTGGCATCCTCCAGTTCCTCCAGCAGTTCCTCCTCGCCCGGCAGCCGCGGGACTTTGCGGAAGGAGCGCTCGGCCAGCAGAATCGGGTCCGCCGTCACCCGGTCGTGCGGCGCCGGCTCCACGCGGCGCGAGGTCACCCACGCCGCCAGCGCCATCGGCGAGCTGTACGCCGCCTGCACAAGCGTCACCGCGAGCCGCTGCGCGTGCGCCTCCTCGGCCAGGTCCGCCTCCGCCAGCAGCCGCAGCCAACGGTCCGCCAGCGTATAGACATCCACCTCCTCCGGCAGCGGGCGGTACTCGATCCCCGACACGATGCGGAACGGCAGAGCGTTGTCGTGCGCCAGGAATTTTCGCCGGTAGCGCAAAAGCCGCGCCCCCGGGTAATAACGGTCCACCGCCAGCGCTGCCGTCCGGTGACGTTCGTGCCGCCCACGGACGCCCGCGCCCACCTCCTCAAGGTGCTGCTCCACCTCCCTGTCCGGCAGGCCAAGCCGGCTCCATGCCTCGCGGACCGCCTCCGGTGGGCTGTCCGGATCCCGCACCACACGCAGAAAGTCCTCCATCGCGGCCTGCTTGTCCTGAAGCGCGCGGAACTCCGCCGGATCGCGAAGTTCCTCGAACTGTTCAGGGTCCAGCAGTTGATAAAGCTTCAGCAGATTCCCGTAATCGTCAGCCACGGGCGTCGCCGTCAGCAGGAGCACCGCGCGGGCCTTGCGGCTCAACCGGCGCAGCGCTCCCTGAATCTTCACCTCGGAGAGCGTCCGGTGCGCCTCGTCCACCACCAGGATTTCCGGCTCGTGGCCGAGCGACCATTTGAGCGCCGCCTCGTGCGGCAGGATGATACCCGCGGACTCCTCCTCGAAGTCCTCCTCGCTGATCGCGAAAAGCGCCTTGCCGAATTTGCTGTACATCTCGAACGACCACTGCGCCGTCAGAGACTCCGGCACGAAGACCGCCGCCTGCCAGCCCGGGTTGTACTTGCGCAGTGTATTGACAATCAGCCCCGCCTCGATCGTCTTCCCGAGCCCCACCTCGTCCGCCAAAATAAAGCGCACGCGGCCAAACTGCAGCGCGTAGCGCGCCGCGTTGATCTGGTGCGGAATCGGCAGCATCCGCGCCCCGTTGTAGCCGACGATGCCAAGGCTCTTGGCGGTGGCCCTGAAATACGCGTCCAGCAGTTGCGCACGCGAATCCACCAGGTGCCACGGCGCGATGTCCGGCTGGCCAAGCATGTCCGCCGGGTCGGGCGCCAGCGAGCCCTCGTGCACCGTCAGGTCGTACTCGGGGATGATTTCCGTCCCCGTCCCGTTATCCACTTCGTATTGATAGATATCATCGTCGAGCGGATTGATCAGCCGGATGATGCGCACCAGCCGGCCGCCCTTGGCGGTCACCTCATCGGTGGTGCGGATGCGGTAGCGGCGCAGGTCCGCCAGCGGCGTCTGCATCGGGACGGCCCCGAGCGAAACCGGCCGGAGTTCCCCCACCGGCCCGTTCAGATCGGCTATACGATAGAGCTGCGGGGCGATCAGGCCCTTTGAGTAAACAATCATCCCGATTTTGTGCAAGTCATGGCCTCCGGGGGGGGCGTGGCTGGTGTTGCTGTGGCGATTGCTGCCTAGCGGCGGAGCCGGTGACCCCGCTCCGCGCGCGTTCTCGAATCGCCAGCGCGCAGATGCCGGCTGGCGTTCTCGAAACGCACGCGGTGCTCGTTGTGAAATATCGTCGTAAACCGCTCCGCCTCCTCCGGTGTGCGTGCATACTGTTCGGCGGCCATGAGCAACTCCTGCGTCACCGCCTTCTGATGCCGCTCAAGCAACTTCATAAGCAACTGCTTTGCCGCCCCCAATTGAGGCACCGACTGCGCAGAGGGGTACTCCCACGCCATCACCGCGCTCAGGACACGCGAATCGCCGGGCACCTCTCCCGACTCCTCCACCCGATGCAACAGCTCCGCCGCCTCCCCTTCCCCGTCGGTAAGATAGAATATCCAAGGCTTGAGCTTCGAATCCCGTATCCATTCCGACCGCATTTCGGCCCGGATATACGCCAGCGCTGATGTATCCTCCAGCATGACCGCCAGCAGGTGCCGCTCGGTCATGTCAAGCTGGTTGAAATCCTCGCGGGAGAACGTCCCCGGTGCTCTTTCCTCCTCCGGCCTTCCTGGGGTGCTCTCCTGCGGGGCCAGCTCACCGCCGGGTGTCTGCCGGGGGCGCCTGCGCCGGCCGGCCGCACCGCCAAGCAGCCGCTCCGCATCCGACTCCCACGAAAGCCCGCCGAGCTTGCGCATCAGCCGCGAGACCGCAGACTGGCGCATCACCTCGTCCCCGATGCTCTCCACGATCGGGAGCATCTTGTCGGCAAGCTGCTTCTCCCCCGCCAACGTCCCCAAGTCCACCTCCGCCGCATGGGTCCGCAGGGCAAAGTCGAAGTATTCCTCCGCCGATTCCATCTGCGCGAGGAGCGGCTCTTTCCCCTCCCGCTGCAGGTAGGTGTCCGGGTCGTCTTCCGGAGGAAGGGAGAGGACCCGCGCGTCGAGCCCCGCGCCCAGCAGCGCATCCCCCTCCCGCAGCATGGCCTTCTGCCCCGCTTCATCCCCGTCGTAGAGGAAATACACCCGCTGCGCGAAGCGCCGCAGAAGGCGCGCCTGCTGCGGCGTCAGCCCCGTGCCCAGACTCGCCACCGCCTGCGTCAGCCCATGGGCGTGCGCCATCACCACGTCCATGTACCCTTCGCACAGGATCGCGTACCCGGTCTCCTCGATCGACTTGAACCCCAGATTCAGCGCGTAGAGCAGGGCATTCTTGCGAAAGAGAAGCGTCTCGCCCGTGTTCAGGTACTTCGGGCTGTTCGGCTCGTCCACCAGCGCCCGGCCGCCAAAGCCACACACCCGGTTGTTCACGTCCCAGATCGGGAAGATCAGCCGGTTGCGGAACCGGTCGTACACCCGGCCCGACTCCGACCTCCCGCAAAGGCCCGCCTCCACCAGCGCGTCCTCGCTGTACCCCGTCCGCCGCAGGTGCTCCTTCAGCGCGTCCCACGAATCCAGGGCGGCGCCGATCTGGAAGCGCTCGGAAATCTCCGGGGTGATGCCGCGCTTGGGCAGGTACTCCCTCGCGAGCTGATTCACCCCACGAACAAGGTTCCGCCGGAACCACTTCAGCGCCTCCGCGTTCACCTCCGCGATGGTTCGCAGCCGGCGCTGTTCCTCGTCCCGCTCGGCCGGGCTCCGGCCCCGCATGTCGGGCATTTCGATGCCCAACTCCTCCGCCAGCTTGCGCAGCGCCTCGGCGAAATCCAGCCGCTCCGCCCGCATGACGAAGTCGATGACCGAACCGCCCGCACCGCAGCCAAAGCAGTGGAAGATACCCTTGGCCGGGACGACGTGGAAGCTCGGCGTCTTCTCTTTGTGGAACGGGCAGTGCCCTTTGTAGCTCGCCCCCGCCCGCTTCAGCGTAGGGACGTACCGCCCGACGATCTCGACGATGTCGGCGGCTTCTTTGACCTGCTGGATGACGTCGCGGGAGCCGGGGTTCATGGAGCAGGGAAACCTGAAGGAATCGGCAATAGCCTACCGCTTAGCCTCAGAGGGCAGGCGGTTGTAAAGCCCTCATTTCCCCTGCGAGCCACTCGGTGCCGACTTCGTGCTCCTGCAACCGACAATTTTCCAGCCTTTTCCGGTCTTCTTCAGCGTGTACGTCTCCTGGCGCTGCGTCGCGTTCCCGTCCACCACGTCCTCACGGCTGATCGTTATCTTCGCCGCGTTGAGCGAAACCTTCTCCTCCTCCACAGAGGCGACATGCTGGCGCCGGTTCTGCCCCTTCTCCTCCATGTACGTCCGCCGGCGCCGGGTCACGTACTGATGAAGCGGCATGCCCCCGGTCATCTCCTCCGAGAGGCTCTGGTACTCAGTCGCAAAGTCCTGCCGGTTCCAGGACTCGACAAAGGCCTCCACCACCTCGCGCGGTGAGGCGTCCTGCAGGTCCACCGGCAGGTGCGTCTCCGCCCCCTGTTCTTCCGGCTCCTCGTTGCTGCCATTCTCCACCCGTGCGGCGCCCCGGCTGCTCACGTAGGTGTCGCGCCGGAAGATAAACTCCACACGCCCCAACAGCTCCAGTGGCTCGAAAGGCTTCTGGATGTAGTCGTCCACCCCGAGCGTCTGAATCCAGAACTCCGGCGGGCGGGACTCGTCGCCAAGCTCGGAGATCACAATGATCGGCACCCGGGAAAGCTCCTCGTCACGGCGCAGGCGCTTGAGGACCTCAAGGCCGCTGACGCGAGGCATCATCAGGTCGCAGATGATCAGATCGGGGGTATCCCGCGAGGCCTCCTCCAAGCCCTCCTCACCGCCGGCGGCACTGTACACCTCGTGCCCCTTGGTCTGGAGCGTGGCCTGCACGAGCTGGCGCACTTCGGGTTCGTCGTCGATCACGATGATGCGTTTGGACATAAGGGCATCCGGTCTGGGATTCGGTATTCCACGAGGGAGGTTTGCGAGGGTGGGGGGGGGCTTTGCAGCAAATCCCCGTCAGCAGTGTTGGTTTGACTATTGGGCCAGCCGGACCTCTCCGTTCGGGCCGGTCCCGGGAAGCTCGGCCGAGCCACCCGCACAAAGTGTAGGCCGCGGGGGAAAAAACGTCACACACCCCCAGGGGCGCAAGCGGGGAAACGCCCCCCACATCAAGTGGGGTGCGTCTCCCGGATCCGCGAGACGGTTATGCGGTTTTGGCCATGGGGGGGAAGTCTTGGTCCCATTCCTCGTTGGCGCGGCATAGCCGCAGGGCCACGATCGCGGGGATGTTCCCG
>SLMS01000310.1 GCA_007133495.1 Candidatus Sumerlaeota bacterium
CCTGGCCGACATCCTGCGCCGACGCGAGGCCCCCGCCTTCCGCGCACCGCCGGACTTGAACCAGGGCGGACAGCTTGATATCATCGGCTACTGAGAGCCCGAAAAAATGGGGAAAGTCCTGAAGCGGGAGCTTTTTTCCGCCGGCGTCAGGACAGTGAGGGAGTGCCGGCAGCCTGAGTCATTGATTTCGGGCGACTAACGCGCCGGAGTCTTGTTCACCCGCCAGCTCGGGTGCCGGAGGCCCCACTTCTTCACGCGGTTGTTCATGCGGTCCACGGAGATACCGAGGAGCTGCGACGCCTCCGTCTGGTTCCAGTCCGTCCGTTCCAGCGCCTGAATGACGAGCTGCTTCTCCACCTCGTCCAGGTCCAGCCCCTCCTCGGGAATGCGGACCGGCTGGCCGGCGGGCGCAGCAGGCTGGATCAGGCCGCAGGCCTGCACGTCCCGGCCCGTGATGGTGTCGCTCCCCCGGGCGCGGATGACCAGCCGCTCGCAGATGTTGCGCAGCTCGCGGATATTGCCGGGCCAGTCGTACTGCTTCAGCTCCTCGGCGGCGGAGGGCTCGATGAAGGGGGCAGTGCGGCCATACTTCTCCGCGTGGTGGCGGATGAAGAACTGGGCGAGCTGCGGGATGTCCCCCCGGCGGTCGCGCAGCGGCGGCACGTCAATCGGATAGACGTTGAGCCGGTAGTACAGGTCGGAGCGGAAGCGCCCCTCCTCCACTTCACGGCGCAGGTCGCGGTTGGTGGCGGTGATCATGCGCACGTCCACCTTGATGGGCCGCGTGCCGCCGAGGCGGGTGAAAGTCATGGTGTCTAGGACGCGCAGGAGCTTCGCCTGCACGGCGAGCGAGACCTCGGCTATTTCGTCGAGGAAGAGCGTTCCCCCGTCCGCCAGCTCCATTTTCCCCTTCTTGAGGGCGTGGGCGTCGGTGAAGGCGCCGCGCTCGTGGCCGAACAGCTCGCTCTGAAAGGTCGTGTCGTCAGGGAGCAGCGCGCCGTTGATATCGACGAAGGGCCCCTCGCGCCCCGAGGCACGGTGGATGGCCCGCGCCACGAGTTCCTTCCCCACACCGGTCTCGCCCAGCAGCAGCACCGTGGCACCGGTCGTGGCGACGTGGGAGACATCCTCCTTGATCGCCTCGATCTGCGGGGAGGAGCCGACCATTTCGGAGAACTCGGAGGTGCGGGCGATCGTCTCGCGCAGGCGCAGGTTCTCCTCCGCGAGCCGGTGCTGGTCCATGGCCCGGCGCAGCCGCATGGCGATCTCCGCACGGGTGGACTCCTTCGTCAGGTAGTCGGAGGCACCCCGCCGCATCGCCTCCACGGCCGTTTCCACCGTATTGATGGACGTGAGCATGAGCACCGGCACATGGCTGTCCACGCCGGACTCCTCGCCCGAACGGATGCGCGTCAGCAGTTCCAGCCCCCCGAGCCCCGGCAATTTGATGTCGCAGAGCACGGCGTCATAGCGGTTCGCCGTGAGGAGGCGGAGCCCCTCTTCCCCGTCCGCCGCATGGTCCGCCTCGAACCCGTCCAGCCCGAGGTTGCGGACAAGGCGCTGGGCGAAGGAGGGATCGTCCTCGACGATGAGAATGCGCGGCATGCACATACCTTGATTCTGCAGGAGTCTCCTGGCCGGCCCGGAAGGCCGCCCGGCGCAACTCATCCAACCGGAGAGCAGCGGACCGGCGCAACTGCGGGTTCAACAGAGGCGGAGCGGGAAGAGCGGCGCCGGGGTGGGCCACAAGGACGCGGGCACCCGGGCGAAAGGACGCTTTCCTCCTCTTCCGTCGCTTTACAGCACGCCTCAAACCCAGGCAGCATATTTCCGTTCTCGACCGTTCCCGTTCTTTGGCCCGATGGCCACTGACTTTGGTATTATCCGCAGATTCCGCAGATTCTCGCAGATACAAATCCCCTCCACCCGCGGAACTGGGCGTCAGCCCACATCGGCGTAAATCGGTGAAATCGGCGGATGGTTCCCTACAGCCGGAGTACGCCACGTGGGCGAGCAGTAAACCGGAAAGCTACTGCAAACCCAGGCCGGCCGCGCCCGATCAGGCTGGACTTGGGGGGCCGTAGTGGCTTCGATGTCGCCCGCCCGGCTGGCCGGGCTCGATCCGTCCAGACCTGCCCGGGACGATTCCCCACTCCTTCGGAAACAGCGTAATCTTATGAGTCTTGGAAACCCACGGCGCTCTCCATGGCGCGCGGCCTCCCTCAGCGGAGCGCTCGCCGCCGTGCTGCTTCTGGCGGCCTGCCAGGAGGAACAAATCCTCTACCGCGCCGAGAGCCCCACACCCATTCCACCCGTTCCGGAACAGCCGGAAGCCGCGATCAGCGATTTCGCAGACGCCCACGCCGAGCGCCCCGCACAACCCGCCTTCGACCTGCCGGCGCCCGAGCCCACCGGCTTCAGCGCCGAGTCCCCCGGCGAAACGTTCCGCCGCGTGGCGCTGGAGGGCGTTCACGCCCGGATACCGTTGCGCTACCGCGCCACGCCGTCGCCGTCGGACATGCGGCTGGTGCAGTACGACGTGCCGGCGCCCGAGGGGGAGGACCTCCCGGCCGGCGAGTTCATCGTGTTTTACTTCGGCGAAGGTCAGGGCGGCGGCGTGGAGGAAAACGTCATGCGCTGGGCCGGCCAGTTCGAACCGCTCGACGGCGCCGAGACACCAGTCTCCCACCTCGTGCAGGGCGAGGTGGACGGGCTGACCGTCACCCGGCTGGGCCTTGAAGGCCGCTACGTCCCCGGTCCCGTGAGCCCCGGAGCCCCCGGCCCGGCACCGCAGGACGGTTGGGCGATGGAGGCGCTGGTGGTGGAGGGCGCCGAATACGGGAACCTGTATCTCCGGCTGACGGGCCCGGCCGAACTCGTCCGCGCCGAGTCCCACGTCATGGAATACATTGCGGCAAGCCTCGAACGTGACGCCGATGCCCACACCACGGCACAAGACCACGCCCACCACGATCACGACCATGATCACGATCACAGCCACGCCGCGCCGGATGCAGCAAACGGCGGTGTGGCGCTTGTGCAGGCGCCCGGAGTGGCCTTCGCCATTCCGGCGTCCTGGGAGCCGGTCCCGGCGGAAAGCGCCATGCGCGCCCTTCAGTTCGCCGTGCCGGGACCCGGCGGCGAAGGGGAGCTGGCGGTGTTTTACTTCGGCGAGGACGGCGGCGGCTCGGCCCAGGACAACATCGACCGCTGGATTTCCCAGGTCTCGCAGCCGGACGGTGGAGACTCCGCCAGCCGCGCACGCGTCGAACAGCGCAGCGTGGGCCGCTTCGCCGTGAGCACCGTCGCCGTGGAGGGCACCTACACCGCCACGCCCCCCAGCCCCGAAGCACCCGCCCCCGAGCCCCGGGAGGACTATGGCCTGTTTGGCATCGTGGTGGAGGACGGCCAGGAGGGGAGCCTCTTCATCCGGCTGACCGGGCCGGAAGAGACCGTGCGCGCCAACCGGGAGGTGATGGACGCGCTCGTCGCAAGCCTGCAGGAGCCCGAAAGCTGACTCTTCGTCTATACGGTGTGGGCGAGCAGCGCCCGCGCCACCGCGATGGCAGACCGCAAGGAGGCCGGGTCCGCCGTGCCCTTCCCGGCGATGTCATACGCCGTGCCATGGTCCACGCTGGTGCGGACGAAGGGTATCCCCATCGTGACGTTCACGCCCGTGTCGAACGCGAGCGCCTTGAAGGGAATCAGCCCCTGGTCATGGTATAGACAAAGGTGCGCCCCGTAGCGTGCCAGCGCAGCCGGCGTGAAGGCGGTGTCCGGAGGGAGCGGCCCTTCGGCGTCGATCCCGTCGCGCTGCAGCCATTCGATCGCAGGCCGGATGACACGCTCCTCCTCGTCTCCGAAAAGTCCCTCCTCCCCCGCGTGCGGATTCAGCCCCAGCACCGCAATTCGCGGGCGCCTTCCCAGCAGCCGGCCCACGCTTTCGTCCAGCAGGTGCCCCACCTCGACGAGCCGCGCCGTGGTAAGCGAATCCGGCACCGAGCGGAGCGGCTGGTGGCAGGTGGCCAACCCCACCGCAATCTTCTCGCTATACATCAGCATGGCGAAATTCTTCGTGCCGGTACGCGCGGCGAAGATTTCCGTGTGTCCGGGGAAGCCGATCCCTGCCATCGCAAAGGCGCGCTTGTTGATCGGGCCGGTCACGACGCCATGGAAGACACCACTCCCGGCCCCCTCGATGGCGAGTTCGATGGCGCGGAAGGCCGCACGGCCGCCCTCCGCGCAAGCCTTCCCGGGCGGAACCGGCCGGGGGAGTATCCCCGTGTCCAGAAGCCGCACGTGCCCGGCCTGCTGCGCGGGGAACCCGCCGGCAAGGTCTTCCAGCTTATAGCTGTCTATCCGGATATCGAGTCCAAGACGGCGCGCCGTCTCCTCCAGCACGCACCGGTCGCCCACCAGCACGGCGTCTGCTCCGGCTGCGGCGCGGAGGGAAATCTCCGGCCCGATGCCCGCCGGGTCCCCGATCGTGAGGGCAAGGCGCGGCGCGGGGGGACCGGGCATCAGCGGAGGTTCGCCCGGCGGTAATCCTGGTCCGGGAAGAGTGGGAAGTCCTGGGAGCACATCTCGTATAGACGGCTGGCTGTCCGGTCGCCCACGTGGGCGCGGAGCTGTTCCTCGTCGCAATTGGTCGTGATGAGCAGGGCCTTGGCCGCTTCGTACCGGCGATTGACGATCAGGTAGAGCCGGTCACGCACCCAACTGGTGGCCGCCTCCGCCCCGACGTCGTCGAGCACGAGCAGGTCCGACTCCTCCATTTCGGCGAGCAGTTCGCCCTCGGACTCGGGGCTGTCGCGGTTATAGGTGTCGCGCAGGCGCGAGAGCAGGTCGTTGAAATTCGTATAGTGGGCGGAGAAGCCGGCCCGGAGCACTTCCTTGAGGATGCCGACGGCGACGTGGGTTTTGCCGCTGCCGGGGCCGCCGCGAAGCAGCAGGCCCTGCGCCTCGCCCTTCTTGAAGGACCGGGCGTAGGCACGTGCGGCCTGAACGATCTGGGCGCGGGCGCGGTCGCCCTTCTGGTACTTGAAAGTGTCCAGCTCCTTGTCTATAAACCGCGGCGGAATTGCGGAATTGCGGAGCAGGTACCGGGTGCGCACCCGCTCGTACAGCCCGCAGTCGCACCGCCGGGCCACGTTATCCTCGTCCACGTAGTGGCCGTATCCGCGGCAGCGTTCGCACTCCGCCACCGCGGTGGTGGAGCCGGAGGGCTTTGCTTTCTTCTTCGATGTCATGGCTGTACCGTCTAGTCGAAGTCAAACGGGCGGTCGGGCCGCTCGATGGGCTTGTCTTTCAACTCCTCGCGTTTTTCCTCGAAGAGTTTGTCCAGCTTGGAGAGCTTTTCCTTCTCCTTCTCGCGCGCCTTCTCAAAAGCCTTTTCGGCGCGCTCCTTGGATTCGAGCACCCGCCGGCGGGCGTCCTCGAACCGGTCGCCGCTGCTCTCCTCCACCAGCGGCTTGCGTGTCTCCAGCACCTTGCCGCTCTTGCGGTCAACGATCAGGGTAACCTTGCAGCCGGGGCAAACAACGCTCAGTGGTTCGCTCATCGCGGCACCTTCTTTCCGGGTTGGAGTGGGGCCCGCCCTGTTTCCGCGGGGGATGGAGGCTGCGGCCCCGGAGACAGCCAACCATGGGCCGGCTGTTGCTCCAAGCAAATTGACACGGTGGCCTCAGCCCTTGGCTTCGAGGCCGTTCGCCATCAGCGCCGCCGAGAGACCATAGATCAGCGCATTTCGCATGATTGAATCGACCGCCATATGCTCGTCCGCCTGGTGTGCAAGCGCCTCATCCACGCCGGGCAGCACCGGACCGAAGGCGCAGCAGTTCGGGAAGGCCTTCGCGTAGGTCGTCCCGCCGATGGCCACCTGCTCGCACCGCTCCCCCACCACAAGCTCATAAGCCTTGCGCAGGCTGCCGAGGAAATCGCCGATCGCCGGCTGGTCAGGGTCCAGGTAGATCGCCTCAACGCCGTTTCCGGTGCGGGAGACCTCCACCTCAAGACCGGTCAGCCGGCCGAAGGCCCCGGCCGCCTCGCGCGCCTTCTCCATGACCGTGGGTCCATCCTGCCCCATGGTGGGCCGCACGTTGACGAGCGCCTTGCCACCCTCCGGCCCAATGTCCAGGACGGTGAGGACCGCCGTCGTATCCCCGACGAACTCGTGGGTGGAATCGATCCGAAGCGAACTCCCGTCCGTTTCCGCAGCAATGACCGCAAGGAACTGCACAAAGGCCTGGACGGTCTCGGGCAGCGTTTCGATATCGGCGAAAAACCGCAGAGCGTCCGCCAGGGCGTTGTGGCCCTTGTCCGGAGTGGAGCTGTGGGCCGCCTTGCCGAGGAACGTCGCGAGCGCCTCGTAGTAACCCTGCGCCTCGGAATCCTCCTCATTGTTCGGCACCAGCGTGACGTTGGAGCCGGGCTGCTCGACGGTGAACCGTGTCGTCTCGCGCACGAGCTCCTTCATGACCTCGGATTTGCTCTCCACGGGGAAGCGCAGTATCACCTCGGCGGTGTCGGGAACGATGTTGGCCCGGCTGCCGCCGGTGAAGGAGACGAACTCCATCCCCGTCTCGGGGTGGGGCGCCACGCGCGGCCACTTGGCCTTAAATTCGACGTTGCACATGCCCTTCTCACCGATGATGAGCGGAAAATCCGCGTCCGGCGTGAAGGCGTAGTCCGGGGCGGGGCGCTGCTTGAGGTAGTGGGCGATCTCGGTCCAGTCGCCGGTTTCCTCCTGCGTGCCGATGATGACGCGCACGGTGCAGGGGAGCTTCACGCCCGCCTTGCGCGCTGCGTAAAGCCCGTAGAGCGCCTGCATGAGCGGCCCCTTGTCGTCCTGCATGCCGCGGCCGTACATGATCCCGTCCACGATTTCCCCGGAGAAGGGCGGGTGGGTCCACTTCCCCGCCGGCGTCACGACGTCTATATGCGAGGCGATGCCGAAGACCGGCGGACTCCCCGAACCGTTGCCCCCTTCGGCCGCCCACTCGATTTCCGCAACCCAGTTGTCCCACTGCCGGAAGGTGAAGCCCATGCCCTCGGCCAGTTCCTTGAGCCAATCGAAGCAGGCAGGTATCTGCTCGCGGTAGAGCCGTTCCTGCTCGGGGTTTCCCCCGGACACGGTCTGGAACTGGATCAGGCGCGCGGTGTCCCGCAGCAGGTCCTCGCGCAACCCGTGCAGGACGGATTCGATCGTCTGGTGGAGTTTTCCTGGGGCGAGAGTGCTCATCTTTACAGGCTGCCGGACATGGGAAGTAGGACTGCATCAACTTGTGCGGCCGCATGGAAGTGCATCAGGGCCGCTGGGCCAAAGGTTTTTCTTTGCCGGCGAGCCCCGGAAGGCTCGTCAAGCCTTTCCGGCGGGCTATTCCCTGCTTGCCCCAACGGCGGGTGGAAACGGATGGTCCTGCTCTACTGCGGGACCCCTACGAGTCGGCGAAAAAATGTGTCCAGATGTCCCGGCAGAAAAAGCGGGCTCCCCCCAAGAGAAGAGCAGGCTTTTCCAGGATGGCCCGAGAGCACTGATTCCAAGGCACTTCCGGTTCCGGAGGGCCCGGGAAGCAGAAAATGATGGGCGAGCCGAAAACAAAGGTAAAGCACTGAATTGAATGGACTTGGGCCGTTTCTGGTCATGCAGAATCAAGAAGAGAAAAGCCTTGAGGAGGGCGAGAGCAGGTTGGTAGTGGCAGGAGGCATCAGGAGTGGCTGCGGCTTCGAATTCAACGATGGGCGATTCGTAAGATGGTGGTGATAACGCCTACGCACTGGGATGCGGCAATGGAGCGCATGCGCTCCGTCATCGGTCAGCAGGAGTACGAGGCCTGGCTCAGGCCAGTCGAGTTGGACGACTACCGGACCGAGGAGCGCGTCGTCCTTCTGGCAGTCCCCAACGAGTTCTACCGCCGCTGGATCCAGAAGCGCTACATGGACGAGCTGCGGGCAGCCTTCTCGGAGTCGATCGGCGTGCCCATCCACGTGGAGTTGCTCGTGGACGAGGAGGCTGATGCCTCCGGCAGTGCAGAGCCGGAGGTGCATCCAACCCGCACTTTGAACGATCCGGTTGCGGGCAACGGTCAGCAGGACCTCCTCCCCCGTCACGACAACAGGAACGAGGCACCTCCGCCGGCCGGACAGACGCGCCAGAACTTCGCCCGCAGGCAGACCTTCCCCCCCTCCTTCCCGACACCCTACCGCCGGGCGGAGGAAGCTGCACCGCCAGCCGGGGAGACCGCCACGCCTCCGCGGCTCAACTCCCGGTACATCTTCGAGGAGTTCGTCGTCGGCGAAAGCAACCGCTTCGCCCATGCCGCCGCCTGCGCCGTGGCCGAACCGCGCGGCCGCTCGATCAACCCGCTGTTCATCTACGGCGGGTCGGGCCTCGGCAAAACGCACCTCATGCAGGCCATCGGCCAGCGGCTCTACCAGACCGACCAGCGCCTGCGCGTGCTCTACGTCACCTCCGAGCAATTCATTAACGGATTCATCGACGCGATCCGCACCCAGAAGCACGTCGAGTTCCGCGCCGCCTACCGCAACGTGGACCTGCTCCTGATCGACGACGTGCAGTTCCTCGGCGGAAAAGAGCGCACCCAGCAGGAGTTCTTCCACACCTTCAACGCCCTGTACGACGCGGGCAAGAAGGTCGTCGTCACCTGCGACCGGCCACCCAAGGACCTGGCAGGGCTGGAGGAACGCCTCCGCTCGCGCTTCCTGTGGGGCCTGCTGGTGGACATCCAGCCCCCCGACCTTGAAACCCGCATCGCCATCCTCCGCAAGAAGGCCGACCAGGAAGGCATCCAACTCCCCAACGAAGTCATCCTCTTCATCGCCGAGCGGCTCACCGAAAACATCCGCGAGATGGAAGGCGCGCTCAAGCGCCTGCGCATGGCCTCCTCCCTGCACGACCGGCCGATCGACCTGGAAACCGCCCGCGATCTGCTCGGGCACCTTGTCGTCGGCACGCCGCAGCCCACCGTCGGCGTCGAAGAGGTCCAGCGCGCGGTGTGCAACTATTTCGGCATCAAGGTGAGCGAACTGCTCGGCAAGAACCGCTCGAAGAAGTTCAGCCAGCCGCGCCACGTGGCCCAGTACCTGTGCCGCAAGCTCACCAACCTCAGCTTCCCCGACATCGCCCAGAAGTTCGGCGGCAAGGACCACACCTCCATCATCTACGCCTGCAAGAAGGTGGACACGGCCATGCAACGGGACCCCAACATGGCCCACGTGCTGGAGTACCTGACCCGCCAGGTGACCAAGGGCTCCGCCTCCGAGCAGTAACGAAATGCCCGGCGAAAGGGAGGGCCAACCGCCCTTGCGCGTGCTCGTGACCGGCGCCAACGGCTTGGCGGGGTCGGCCGTGGTCCGCCGTGTACTTGCGGCCGGACACGAGCCGGTGGCGCTTCTGCGGCCGGGGGCGGACGAGACACTGCTGCCGCCCGGGACCGAACGCCTCTACTGGCAGATCGTGCAACTCTCGCCCCGGCCGTCCGACTGGGCGCTCTACTTCCCGGAGTTTCACGCCGGAGAGGCGTTCGAGGCGCACGCCGCGACCGGAACACCAGTCACTCACCCCGAAGAAGCGTCCCGCGTCTTCTCCGAAGCGCGCGCCGATGCCGTGGTGCACTGCGCCGCTGTCGTCTCGACCGGCAAGCCCGACCTGGCCGAGTCGTTCCGCATGAACGTGGAGGTGACGCGGCTCCTCCTCGCTGCAGCGGAACACGCCGGCCTGCGCAGGTGGGTGCAGGTCAGTTCAATGAGTGCCCACCCGGAAAACCGCAGCATCTACGGCGGGACGAAATGGCAGCAGGAGCTGGCCGTGCGGCAAAGCCGGCTCTCTTGGGCGGTGCTCCGGCCGGGGCTGATCTACGGCCCGCAGCGCCGGGGCATTTTCGCACGTCTGGCCCAAATCGTCGCAAAATGGAACGTGGTCCCCCTCCCCAACGGAGGGAACGAGCCGGCCGCCGCCGTGCACGTTGACGATTTCGCCGATGCCGCGCTCCGCGCAGCGCAGGAGGACACGGCCGCCAACCAGTGCTTCGAGCTGGGCGGTGCCGAGCGCTGGACGTTCCGCGAACTCGTCCAAACGATGGCGGACGTCCTCGGCCGGAAGCCGGCCCTGCTCACTCTCCCGCTTCCGCTCTGCCGGCTTGCCGCCATTGCGGGCGAGGCGGTGCTCCCTCGCCCGCCGCTCACCACCGACAACCTCGAAGGGCTTCTCACCGCCCGCTGGCCGGACATCACCGCGGCCCGGGAGGTGCTCGGCTTCAGCCCACGTCCCTTCGCTGAAGGCTTCCGCGAGTGCCTCGACAAGGGGCTGCTCCCTGCCGAGCCCACGCCGATCAGGAACCCGGTGCCACGGAAACGCCGCCGCAAGGCCAAGTCCTGAACAACACGTTCCGCCGATGGAACGTTCCTTGACCTGAGGGTATTCCCTTACCGGGCGAGGGTCAAAATGCCCCTGCTCCACTCAGTCACCAAGGAATCCCGGCGGCCCCAATGCCCCAACTCGAGAACAGGACAATCTGGCTCACTGGCGCCAGCAGCGGCATCGGCGAAGCTCTTGCCCACCAGCTCGCCCGCATTCCCTGCCGTCTCGCGATCAGTGCCCGCCGGGGCGAGGTGCTGGAGAAGCTCGCAGCGGAACTCTCCGCTGAGAACAACACCGTCCGGCCCTATCCCCTCGACGTGACCGACAGGGAAGCAGTGCCCGCCACCGCGGAGAAGATCGCCGCGGACCTTGGGCCCATCGACATCCTGATCGCCAACGCCGGGACCTACAAACCCGACGACCCGGCGCGTTTCGACGCGGCTGACTATGACGGTACCATGCGCCTCAACTTCTCCGGTGCCGTGTACTGCATCGAGGCCGTTCTGCCCTCCATGATCGAGCGCCGAAGCGGCTACATCGTGGGCGTCTCCAGCCTTGTTGGCTACCGGGGTCTGCCGCGCGCGTCCGCCTATGGCGCCTCCAAGGCCGCGTTGATCAACTTCCTGGAGGGACTGCGCTTCGACCTTCGCCGCCACAACGTCCGGGTCTCCGTCGTGAATCCCGGATTCGTGAAGACACCGCTTACCGACAAGAACGATTTCCAAATGCCCTTCCTCATGCCGGTGGACGAGGCGGCCAAGGTTATGATGAAGGGAATGCGCCGCGGAAAAATGGAGATATATTTCCCCTGGCAGCTTGCCTGGATATTCAAGCTCATGCGCGTGATTCCCTACCCACTATACGATCGCCTGGTGCGGGGAAGGACCGGCCATTGACCGGCAAACCCCTGCATATCGCCGTAGTGGGTGCCGGCGTCGCCGGTATCGTGGCTGCATGGATTCTCCAGCGCCAGCACCATGTCACGCTTTTCGAAAAACGCAACCGCCTTGGCGGCCACACGAATACTATAATTATCCCGGATGGGCCCGACGCCGGCACGGCCGTGGATACCGGCTTTATCGTCTGCAACGACAAGACATACCCCAATTTCCATCGCTTCCTCCGCCAGCTCGAAGTCCCGGTGCGCTGGAGCGACATGTCCTTTGGCTTCTGGGACCAGGAGAGCGGGCTTCAGTACGCCGGGACGTCGCTCGGTGGTCTGTTCGCTCAACCGGCAAACGCGGCGAATCCCGCCTTCCTCAGGATGCTCTGGGAGATTCGGCGGTTCTCCACCGAGGTGCTCCGCGACCTCGAACAGAGCCCCGCGCGCCTGGCAGGAGTCACCCTGGGCCAGTACCTCCGCGCCGGCCGGTACAGCAAGTACATGGTCCACAATTACATCGTGCCGATGGGCGCTGCGATCTGGTCCACGGCTCCGGGAAAAATGCTGCGTTTTCCGGCGCTGGCCTTTGCCCGGTTTTTCAGAAATCATGGCCTGCTTTCGCTCAAGGACCGGCCACGGTGGCAGACGGTCGTGGGAGGCAGTCACGCCTATATTAAGGCCTTCGAGAAAAGGTTCACCGGGAATACGATCCTTGGTGCGCGGCTTCGATCTGTACACAGGGAACCCGGTGGTGTGGTCCTCCGCGAGGACGGCGGCGCTGAACGGCACTTCGACCGTGTCGTGTTTGCCGTGCACGCCGACCAGGTGCTCCCGCTTTTGGCGGACGCATCAGAGGACGAGCGCCGGCTCTTTGGTCCATGGCGCTACGAGCGCAACCACACCGTCCTGCACACCGACGCGAGCGTCCTTCCACCGAACCGCCGCGCCTGGGCCTCATGGAACTACACCCGCGAGCGCGGCACCCGCCCGGGCAAAGGACCCATGTCCGCCACCTATCACATGAACAGGCTGCAGGGGCTGCGGACCAGGCGGCAGTACTGCGTGACCCTGAATCGCCACGAGTCCGTTCCCGAGCAACACGTCATCAGGGAGCTTGTCTATACGCACCCGCTCTACACGCGCCAGTCGATCGAAACGCAGGAGCCACTCCGCAGGCTGAGCGGGACCGGCTGCACGGGCTACTGCGGCAGCTATCTTGGCTACGGTTTTCACGAGGATGCAGTTCTTACGGCAGTGCACCTGACCCGCAGGTAAGGACTCGAAATGTAGCGAGCTGGTCCGGTTCTTGCCTCCTCTTGCAGCACAAAGGGCGTTGCAGCACGAAGGGCGCCCCGAGTTGGGGCAGGAACGCAGCCAAACCGCGAGATCAACAAATGAACATGGAAGCCAACAGCGCCAGCAGAGCCCTGACACAATCATGCCACCCGGCATGGATCGTGCGGAACGCAGTGAAGACAGTCTTCCGGCATTTCGAAAGCATCCAGGAAGGGTATATCAGGGTTACGCTTCCGGATGGAACCGAACGGGAATTCGGCCGGCACGGAGACCCGCTACGGGCCTGGATGACGGTCAATTCCTGGTCCTTTTTCCGCAAGGTGATCTTCGGCGCCGATATCGGTTTCGGCGAGTCCTATATGGATGGGGACTGGGAGACGGACGATCTGACCATACTGCTCGTCATTTTCACCCGCAACAGGCACCGCACCAGCGAACGCTCGCAGTGGACCTCCCGGTTCGCTCTCTTGCTTGGCCGGGTGGGGCATTTTCTCCGCCGCAACACGCTCCGGGGAAGCCGGAAGAATATCAGCGAGCATTACGACCTGAGCAACAGCTTCTTCCGGCTCTTTCTTGACGAGTCGATGATGTACTCGTGCGCCCTCTACCGGGACGGGAATGAGACGCTCGCCCAGGCGCAGCAGAACAAGATAGACGCCCTGATCAGGAAGGCCCGCATAGAGAAGGACGACCACGTGCTGGAGATAGGCTCCGGCTGGGGGAGCTTTGCCATTGAGGCAGTCCGGCAGACCGGCTGCCGGGTGACAACCATCACACTTTCCCGCGAACAGCTCAAGGAGGTGCGCAAGCGCGTCCGCGAGGCGGGACTCCAGGACAGGATTGATGCACACCTGCTCGACTACCGGGAGATAGAGGGCAAATACGACAAAATCGTGTCCATCGAAATGCTGGAGGCGGTCGGCCACAAATACTACGACACCTTCTTCCGGCGCTGTGACGAGTTGCTCAAGCCGGACGGGCTTGCCGTGATTCAGGTGATAACGATACCCCCCCAACGGTACGAGGCCTACCGGAAATCCCGCGACTGGATTCAAAAGTATATTTTCCCCGGCGCGACCGTTCCTTCCCTTACCGCGCTGTGCGATTCCATGACCAGGTCCTCCGGCTTCTCCGTCGAAAGCCTCGACAACATGGGCATCCACTACGCCCGGACGCTCCG
>SLMS01000054.1 GCA_007133495.1 Candidatus Sumerlaeota bacterium
GACCTCGCTCAATACGTGAACCCGCATCTTCCTGGGAGGACGGAACTTCTGGCGCGATGGTATGGCAGGCATGGATACGTAAACGAGGCGATCGGCCTGTGGGAAACCGCCACGCGGGAAGGCGACTGGCTTTCCTATGAGGATACAGGAGTCCTTGCCGACCTTTACCAGCTTACGGGAGAAATAGACACGGCGGTGGAGCTTCTGGAGCGCTACTCCGAGAACCCTGACAATCTCCACTCCGGGGCGAATGCACTGCTCGACATACATGCCATCCATCTGCGGCAGGGGGACTTCGATAAAGCGGGCGAGTATTTGCTCAAGGCGTATGGCCTCGACTCCGCAATGGGCAGCTTCATGCGTGCCCAGGAGCTCTGGAATCAACTGAAAGGTGAAATGGAGCAGGCCGAAAGAGCCTATCAGCGCCGGGCCACTCGTTACAGTTCAGCAACGGGGACCCTCGACTACGCTCTTTTTCTCCAATCCCAAGGGAGGTATGATGAGGCATGGGAGCAGTTGGCCGCGACCTATGAGCGCCAGCACAACTATCACGACGCCGTATTCTACCACCTGCAATTTCTTGTGCGCGAAGGCAGGCTGGACGAGGCGGAGGCAGTCCTGGCCGAAAGAGCGCAATCCTACCATCAGGATGCGGGCGCCCCACACCTTCAAGCCAATTATTATATGAACATTGGCGATTTGGACAAGGCGCTCGAGCACGGTTACGAAGCCCTCGACCGAGCCCGCGAGCATTGGCGCTTCAGTGCCCGCCGGACACTGGCCAACATCCATCTGCGCCGCGGCGAACTCGATGAAGCCTGGGAGCACGTCAACTACCTCCGCATTCAATACCCCGTTGATACCATCGCTCAAACGTATACCGCCCAGGTGCTCCTGCTCCGTGGAGAACTTGACGAAGCGGAGGAAGCCATGCGCGGTGCATACAATTACCGGGTTGACCGAGCCAATGCCATCATGGGGGACATTCTCTACGAACGCGGCGACCTCGAAGCTGCCCTCGAACACAAGCGAGCCGCAAACAGGCTCCGATTTCCCATTCCTGAATCCCGCTGGCTGTACGAGGAGGGCAGGATTGCCGCCGAGCTTGGCCGCGAGGACGAGGCGCGCGAGGCGTGGGAGCGGGTTGTCGAACTCTTCGGCGGCGAGTACCACGAGTTCGGCAGCCGGGCGCGCGAAGGGCTCGAACAACTCGCCGGCGAATAGCGGGCGCCGGCCCCGAACAATGATGCGGGTCGATGCGCCGGCGCCCTCCGTTCTCGTGTCGGCGGGCAGGCGTGCGCCCCGCAGGCCCGGGCTGCTTCGAAAATCCTGCCGGACGTTTCCGTTCTCCGATTCCGGTCGTCCAATCGGGTGCGACCCCTGCCGGGGTCGCGGGAACCTGCGTCCCGGCTACCGGTGGTGTCGCTTCGCTCAACCACCGGCTACCATCTTGGACCCCTTGGCGGGGTCCTCGGAGCAGAGGACAAGCCCGCCTCCGAAAAATCAGCCCGAGAGGAATGGGGGTTTTCTGTGCTGCGGTTGCTGGCGGTGAAAAGCGCCAAACGGGAGTTTGGCGATCCCAGGAGGGTGCTGCGGTTCAGGGCGGTTCCCTTCTGCTGCTCGACCACGTGGCGGGTTCCGGCCGTAGGGAATCATCCGCCGATTTCACCGATTCACGCCGATGGGGGTTGATGCCTGGTGCTGTGTGCCGAGGGAGGCTGAATCTGCGAGAATCTGCGGAATCTGCGGATAACACCAACGTCTGTGGCCATCGAGCCAAGGGATGGGGGTAGTCGAGAACGGAAACGGCTTCGAAAATCCTGCAGGAAGTCCATCTCTGCTATTGATCCCCCGGAGGTCATCTGTACCATGCGGGCAACGATCGGCGGAAGAGCGTCGCCGCACGCGCAGGTTGCCGCCAGGGAGCGGATATGCGTAGCGCCAATGGATTCACCCTCGTGGAGCTGCTGATAGTGGCGGCGATCCTCGGGATACTGGCCGCCGTGGCCGTGCCGAACTTCATGGAAGCTTCGGTGCGCGCGAAGGTGGCCAGGGTGTCCTCGGACATGCGGGCCATGGCCACGGCGGTGGAGGCCTACCGGGTGGACTGTGGAATGTATCCGCTCAATGGCGTGCTGAACGCGGACGGCTCGGTGCAGAACCCCCACCTCACACCCGCGGGCCCGCCGGCGCACAAATTCCTCTGGGAGGGGCTCACGACCCCGGTGGCGTACCTGACGGCGATTCCGGAAGACCCGTTCGTGGAGGGCCACGCGGCTCCGGTCCGCGAGTGGCACCCGCTCTGGCCGCGCTATTTCTACACCAACCTTCCCCACTTTCAGGCCGTGATGGAGCCCTCTCCCCCGCCAGTCATCGGGGAGATGATGGCCCGCTACGGCAAGTGGATCATCGCCTCCGCCGGCCCGAACGGCAACCGGCTGGACCTCTCCCGGCATCTCTATTACGACCCCACCAACGGAACCATCTCGGACGGCGATATCGTCCGCAGCCCTCTCCTCATGCCCTGACCGGAGGGGCATCCTCCCGTGTTTCCACCGGCAACCCGCAGCGCCCTCCTCCCCGGAATCTTCAAGGGGGAAGTGCGACCCTGTACAGACACCCTGCGTCCCGCCTGCGTGCGGGCGCGGCAAGGAAGGCAGCCATGGCCGACGTAATTATGGTCCCGGACATATCCCGGACCGTCCAGAAGTGGAGGAAGAAGAGGGGCAGCCTGATCATGGCCCTGCACGAGGTGCAGAACCGCTACGGCTACGTGCCCCGCAACGTGTCGCTTCAGTTGGCGCAGTTGATGGACGTGCCCCTGGCGCGCATCTACGAAGTCGTCACTTTCTACAATTACTTCAACCTCGAACCGCCGGGGCGCAACAACGTGGCGGTTTGCCTCGGCACGGCCTGCTACCTGAAGGGCGCACCGGAAGTCTTTGACGCACACAAGAAGGCGCTTGGCCTGGAGGACGGCGGTACCACCGGGGACGGCGAGTTTCACCTCCAATCGGTGCGGTGCGTGGGTTGTTGCGGCCTGGCTCCTGTCGTGGTAATGAACGGGCAAACGGTGAGCAAGGTCCGCCCCGAGGGAGTGCGGGACCTCATCGCCCGGTGCCGGAAGGAGGCCTGAGCCGTGGGAAAACTCAACCGGGACGACCTCGACCGCCTCGAATCCGAATACCAGGAATCCCGGCAGGAAAGGGATTATATCCGCGTCGGCATGAGCACCTGTGGAATTGCGGCAGGCGCGGAGCCCGTTTACAGGTTCCTGTGCGAGGAGATACGCCGGCGCGCGCTTGACGTCGAAGTGCGGCGGAGCGGCTGCCTTGGAATGTGCCATGCGGAACCGCTGGTGGAGGTGAGCGTCGCCGGCGCCCCGCGCAGTCTATACGGCGAGGTGGGGCTGGACGCGGCGCGCCGCATCCTCGACCAGCACGTGGAGAAGGGGCTCGTCCTGGCGGGCATGCTGGCCTCGCAGGACGGCCTGCTCGCGCCGCCGGAGGAAACCGTGCCGCGCATCGGCAGGCAGCTCCGTATTGTGCTGCGCAACTGCGGCATCATCGACCCGACAAAAATAGAGGAGTACATCGCAAGGGGCGGATATCAGGGCCTCAAGCGGGCGCTCTTCGAACTCGGGCCGGAGAGCGTGATAGAGGAAATGCGCACCGCCGGCTTGCGCGGGCGCGGCGGGGCAGGCTATCCCGCGTGGCTGAAGTGGAAACTCACCCGGGATGCCGAAGGCGCCGAAAAGTATATGATATGCAACGGCGATGAGGGCGACCCGGGCGCCTATATGGACAGGAGCGTGCTCGAAGGTGACCCGCACTCGGTGATCGAGGGGATGCTTATCGGAGCGCTGGCGATCGGCGCAAGCCAATGCTATTTCTATATCCGCGCGGAGTACCCCCTGGCAGTGGACCGTATCGAAACCGCGATCAAGCAGGCCCGGCGCATGGGTCTGGTGGGGAAAAACATACTCGGGAGCAATTTCTCCTGCGAAATGGAAGTGCGCCTCGGCGCAGGTGCCTTCGTCTGCGGAGAGGAGACGGCGCTTATCGCCTCGCTGGAGGGCAGACGCGGCACGCCACGCCCGAGGCCACCATACCCTGCGCAGTATGGCCTCTGGCAGATGCCGTCCAACATCAACAACGTGGAAACGCTGGCCAACGTGGGGCCGCTTATAGCCCGCGGCGGCAAGTGGTTCGCCTCCATCGGCACCGAATCGTCCAAAGGAACAAAAGTCTTCGCTGTCACGGGCAAGGTCCGCCACTCCGGGCTGGTGGAAATCCCCATGGGAACAACCATCCGCGAAATCGTAATGGACATCTGTGGAGGCGCAGAGGGCGGGAAGCACATCAAGGCTGTCCAAACCGGCGGACCCTCCGGCGGTGTCATCCCTGAGGAGCTTTTCGATACTCCCGTGAGTTACGAAAGCCTGCAGGAACTCGGCTCCATTATGGGGTCCGGCGGCCTTATCGTGATGGACGAGGACGATTGCATGGTGGATATCGCCGGGTTCTACCTGGGTTTCTGTGTGGAGGAGTCCTGCGGCAAATGCGCCCCGTGCCGCATCGGCGGGAAGCAGGTGAAAATGCTCCTGGACAAAATATCGGCACGCCGGGCAACCGCAAAGGACGTGACGGAGCTGCGGCGTATCTGCCACGCTATGCAAAAGGCATCGCTCTGCGGGCTTGGCCAGACGGCACCGAACCCCGTGCTTTCCACACTTAGATATTTCGAAAATGAATACGAGGCACTTCTCCAGTGACGAATCCCAACGGCTACGAATCCCTCCCCAATGCCATCATCAACGGTGCCAGCGGACCAACCGTGAGTTGCCGGATAAACGGCAGCGAGGTGGAACTCCCCGACGGGACCACCATCCTGGACGCGGCCCGGCTCCTGCGCCTGGAAATTCCGACGCTCTGCAAGCACGCCGACCTCGACCCGACGGCAGCCTGCGGACTCTGTATCGTAAAGGTCGAAGGCACTCACAAGATGCCGCGCGCCTGCTGTACTCCCGTCGAAGAAGGGATGGAAATCACCACCCACAATGCCGAAATCATGGACGTCCGGCGCACGGTGGTGGAGCTCATCCTTTCCAAGCACCCAACGGATTGCCTCACCTGCGGGCGGAATCAGAATTGCGAACTGCAGACCGTTGCCTCGGACTTTGGCATCCGCCAGGCCGTCATGCCCAACATCGCCCACGATCTGGATCGGGACTCTTCCAGCCAGGCGCTCACCCTCGATCCGGCAAGGTGCATCACCTGCGGCCGTTGCGTGCATATCTGCCAGGATATACAAAATGTCCACGCCCTCTGCTTCCTGGACCGGGGGTACGGAACGCGCATCGCCCCTGCCGGCGTGAGCCTTGGTGAATCGCCATGCGTCCGCTGCGGACAATGCTCCGCCCATTGTCCGACGGGAGCGATTTTCGAGTTCGACGAAACACGCGACGTGTGGGAATACCTTATGACGCCCGAGTACCACGCCGTCGTGCAGATCGCCCCCTCGGTGCGCGTGGCAATCGGAGAAGCCTTCGGGCTCGCTCCCGGAACGAACCTCACGGGAAAATTGTACGCGGTGCTCCGCCGGCTCGGATTTGACGCAGTTTTCGACACAAACTTCGGCGCCGACGTGACCATACTCGAAGAGGCGTCCGAATTCATCCAGCGCTTCCTCCATGGCCGCGGCGAGCTTCCCCTCATCACCAGTTGCTGTCCCTCCTGGGTGGACTTCATGGAAAAGTTCCACGGAGACATGATCGATCATTTCTCCACCTGCAAGTCCCCTCACGAGATCGTCGGCGTCCTCACGAAAACGTATTACGCAGACAAAATGGGCATAGACCCCTCCCGTATTCGCTGCGTCTCCGTCATGCCCTGCACGGCCAAGAAGTGGGAAATCAAACGCCACGAAAGCATGAGTGCCTCCGGTTTTCAGGACGTGGACGTGTCGATCACCACGCGCGAACTGGCCCGTATGATCAAGCAGGCAGGCATCTCGTTCCTCGACCTTGAGGAAGAGGAATGCGACCCGGTCCTTGGCGACTATACAGGCGCGGGGACGATTTTCGGCGTGACCGGCGGCGTCATGGAAGCGGCCCTCCGCACCGCGGCGGACCTTATTACGGGGGAAACAATGGAGCAGCTCGAATACAATACCGTCCGCGGTCTCGACGGTGTCAAGGAGGCCGGGGTGGAAATCGCCGGCCGGCAGGTGCGCGTCGCCGTGGCTCACGGACTGGGACACGTGGAAACCGTCCTGAACCGCATTCGCGAGGCCCGGGAGGCGGGGGACGAGCCACCCTACCATTTCGTGGAGGTGATGGCTTGCCCGGGCGGCTGCGTCGGCGGCGGTGGCCAGCCCTACGGCGTGACGAACGAAGTCCGCATGGCCCGCGCCCGCGGTCTATACAGTGACGACGCACGCCGCACCGTCCGCAAGTCCCACGAGAACCCACACGTGCAGATGTTATACAAGGACTTCCTCAAGGAGCCACTCAGCGCGAAGGCCCACCAACTCCTGCACACCCGGTATCAGGCGCGCCTGACCTACACCAGGTGAGCTGCACGCTGACTATAGTTTATCGAAACTCTGCCGGGCGCGTGTCCGCTGGCCCTTCTGCCCGGCAAGCTGCCCGCACGCCCCGCCGAGGTCCAGCGCCTTCGACCACCGCACGCTGACCGTATAGTGCGCCTCCATGAGGATCGTGGCGAACCGGTCGATGGACTCCTCGTCCGGCCGCTCGTAGGGGAGGCCCGGACTTGGGTTGAACGGAATCAGGTTCACCTTGCACGGCAGTCCGCGTAAAAGCGGCACCAGCCGGTGCGCGTCCTCCTCCCGGTCGGTCAGGCCCTTCATCAGCACGTACTCGAACGTGACACGTTTGTTTCTTGCAAACGGATAGCGCCGCACCACGTCCAGCACGTCCGCCAGCGGGTACTTCCGCGTGATCGGCATGATGGCTTCGCGCTGTTCCTGCGTGGGGGCGTTGAGGCTGACGGCAAGGCAGGCGCCGGTCCTCGCGCGCGAAAGCTCGATCATCCCCGGGACGATGCCGCTCGTCGAAACGGTGATGCGCCGGGGCGAGAGGTCCACCCCCTCCGTGTTCGTCAGCAGGCGGATCGATTCCACAACCGGGCCCGTGTTCAGGAGCGGCTCGCCCATGCCCATATAGACAAGGTTCCGGAAATTCGCCCGGGAGTCGCGCTGATGGAGATAGTGCCGGGCGTAGAGCACCTGGTCCACAATCTCGTCGGTGCGCATCTGACGGAAGAAGCCGTTCAGGCCTGTGACGCAGAACTTGCAGTCCACCGCACAGCCCACCTGCGAGCTGACACACAGTGTCCAGTACTCCCGCACCGGGTCCGGCATGAGGACGGACTCGACCTTCCGCCCGTCGTCCAGTTCGAAGAGGAACTTGAAGCTCCCATCGGCGGACTCGCTGGAAACCTCCGCCCGCGCGATGCCGCCGGGCGAGGTGTTCTCCTCCAACCAGGCACGCAACGGCCCGGGCAGGTTGCGCATCTCCCCGAACGAGCGGACACCGCGCCGGTGCAGCCATTGGAAGAGCTGCCGGCCGCGATAGGCATCGAACCCCGCGGCACGCACGAGGCCCTCGAGCTGTTCAGGGCTCATGCCGCGAAGCCGCGGCCGTTCGGCCAAGCCTGACCCGCCGCTCCGCGCTGGGGCGTTCCGTTCTTCCACCTGCATGGTTGTCGCGCTGTCCTTAGCCTTCCGGATCCACCAGCCTCAGTTCGGCGTAGAAGGCGTTGAGGGCATTCTCCACGTCACGGTGGGTGGCGCGGGTGTCGCGGTCGCGCGTGGCGGCCACGTAGAACGAACGCTGCGGGCCGAGCTGGGCCCTTGCAACCGTAATGGCCAGCCGTTCGCCCGAATCGAGCACGCCTTGGTAAGTATTCTCGACGAAATCATGGCCGCGGAACTGGAACTGCTCGGCCTCGGCAGTGACGGCGGGGAGCCCGCGGCTGATCTCCTGCTCGAGCATAGTCGGTTCCTCCCGCCCCAGCAATTGGGCCAGGGTCAGGCGGGGCGTCTCCTCCACGTAGAAGGCCACCATGATGTCCTGGTTTCGGTTGACGAAGTGGTACTCCGGCGGCGAGGCGAGCCCGGCGGCAAGGGGACTCAGGTCCACTACCTCGCTCCAAGAATAGGTGGCCCAGCCTTCCGGCTTTGAGAAGGTGAATCCTTCAGCGGAGGACCCGTGCCGGGCCGGCTGGAAAGAACCCGCCGGAGCCGTGAGCACCGGGCGGATATCTGACAGGTGAACGACCAGCATCAAACCCAGAAGCCCGAGAACCAGCACCGCACCGCTCACCAGGTTCCGCGCGATCCCTGGTCCCCCCGCAAGCATCAGCAGGTTCCCCAGGATGAGCACGACCCCGAAGCCGACAAAAGCCAACCCGATGGCCGGGCCGCTCAGCAGCCCCCCGCCAAGCATCATCGGCATCTGATCGCCAAGGAGCAACTGCGCCCCCAGCACGCACGACCCCACACCCCCCACCACAGCCGAAATCAGAGCCACGTATCCCGACCAGCGCGTGGCCGTCAGCAACAACAACCCCACGATCGCCACAGGCGTCGCCACGAAGGTGCTCGCATAGAAAGCATCGAGCATGTAACCGGTCAGGCCGATAAGTATGCCGAGAAAAAACCAGACCATCCCACCGATCCGCCGGGCGGGGACCGCGAAGTCCGGCTCCGTAAAAGGCATGGGCGGGATCTTCTTGGGCACGCCTTCGGGGCCGATCGCTTCATCCCTGCCCAGCCCCGCCAACTTGGCAAGGCGCTCCTGCTCGTCCTCCGCAGCGTCCTCCGCCGCCCGCTCCTGAAACGAAGGCGTCAGGAAAAGCCCCGAGTCTTTCCAACGGCCGGAATCCGTCTTCTCCTCCGCCGCCCGCTCCTCCCCCTCCTCATCTTCCTCCTTCTTCTGCAGGGCCCGCAGTTCCGCCACGGACATCTGGTGGAAGGTGGGGTCGGAGAGCGAGCCACGCTCCTGCGTGATCCCCTCCGGCCCGGAGAAAGCACCCGAGTCCTCATCGTCCTCGTCCCCGAACACCCGATTCCATTCGCTGGAATCATGCACTTCGGGCGAGTCCACCCCCGAACCGACAGTCACCCTGTATCCCCCGGAAAGCGGCGGAACCGGCGGGGTATCGGGCGGTTCCGGTGCGCCTGACTGCTGGGCGTCCGCCCCCCTGCTGGAGAGAGGATCGGCCCCGGGAAAGTCCGGTGAACGGTCCGGCGGCGGGTCCGGAAAAGGCGTGGTGGGGCGCGAGGGGAGAGTCTCTCCCTCGCCCGGCGCCGGCGGCGGTGCTTTGGGCGCACCTCTGGCCAAGCGGCCGCCATGGGGGTGTGATTTCAAGTCCCCAGGGCCGGGCCGGCGTCCTTCTGGCAGCCCTTCTTCCAGCCAACCGGGAGGCGAAGGAATTCCACCGTCCCCGGGATTCGCTCCCTCCGGCAAATGCAGCATTCTCATGATATCAAATGTCGCGGGACTGATCGCCGGCCGCTCTGGCTCCTCATCGTATCGTCCTCGTTACCGGCCTGAAACAAATAGGCATCCTGAGTGCTGACCCCCACAAGTGAAAAGGAAGGTAAGGGAATACTTGCTCATTTTTCAGTGAAACACCTGAGGTCAGGCGCGTCAACCCCTACTTGCGCTTTTTCAACAAATGTGCATGAATGTGCAGTTTTCGATTGAAACCAATCAACTCTGTGCGGATTTCTTTCATCACTTCTGCGGCAAGAACGGAACCGCGCCGTGTCCCTCCTTAGCCAGCAGCGCCGCCAGCGTATCCTCGCCACGGTCCTTGAGCGCGGCCAGGCAACCGTCAAGGACCTCGCAAGGGACATGGCCGTCTCCGAGGCCACCGTCCGCCGCGACCTGCGCGGGCTGGCCGATGGCGGCGAGGTGGAGCTGGTTTACGGCGGAGCCACCCTGCCCCGCACTTCCGACTTCTCTTTCCGCTCCAAAGCCCAGCGCAACGTCGAGTCCAAGCGCATCATCGGCAAGCTGGCTGCCGCCCTGGTCGCCGCCGGGGAGACGGTCTTCCTCGATTCGGGCACGACCGCCTTCGCCATGGCGCCCCACCTCAAGCGCCAGCGCGCCCTTTCGGTCATCGTCAATTCCGCCCGTCTGGCTGCCGAACTCGGCACCGGCAACGGTGACCCGGAGCTGATCCTCCTCGGCGGCCGCTTCCGCGCCGACACCATGGACACCATCGGGCCGCTGGCCCTTGCAACGCTCGAACAGTTGCGCGGCTTCCGCCTTTTTCTCGGGGCGGACGGGCTCAGCACCGAGTTCGGCGTCACCGCCGCCGACATGGAAAGCGCCCACCTTTATCGCCTCGCCATCCGCAACGCGCGGGAGACCATCCTGCTCGTGGACCACAGCAAGTTCCTCTCTCCCTCTCTTGTCAGAATCTGCGGCTTCGAGAGTCTTTCGCGGATTGTGACCGACCGGGCGCCCTCGCCCGATTGGCTGGAATTCCTGAACGAGCAGGGCATCGGACTGCTCCATCCCGGCAGTGAACCGTCAACATCCACAAAGGAGAACTAGGAAATGCCGAAATCCATTACGATAGACCCGGTGGAGCAGCGGGCGAGCGGGCGGATTGATTTTTCTTCAATCCCTGTAAACGCTTACAGCCGCACCATGGCAGAGGAACTTCAGGCTGGCCGGTTCTCCCCCGGGGACCTGATTCGTATATACAGCGATATGGCCATGATCCGTGGCTTCGAGGCCATGCTGAACGAGGTCAAGCTCCGCAGGAATTTCAAAGGGATCGAATATACACACGCCGGCCCGGCCCACCTTTCCATCGGCCAGGAGGCCGCCGCTGTTGGCCAGAGCTACCACCTTGACGTCGAGGACCACATCTACGGCAGTCACCGCAGCCACGGCGAAATCCTTGCCAAGGGCCTCTCGGCAATCCACAAACTCGGCGAAACGGAACTGCTCTCCATCATGGAGGAGTATTTCGGCGGCGAGGCACTCCGAATTGTGGAGAAGGACGCGACTACGGACAACGCGAAGGACCTCGCCACGGATTACCTGATATACGGCGCCCTGGCGGAGATATTCGGCCGCGAGACCGGCATGAACAAGGGGATGGGCGGGTCGATGCACGCCTTTTTTCCGCCTTTTGGTATCTATCCGAACAACGCGATTGTGGGCGGTTCGGCGGATATCTCTGCCGGGGCCGCGCTCTACAAACACATAAACCGCAAGCCGGGCATCGTCGTCTGCAATATAGGCGATGCTTCGGCAAGCTGCGGCCCCGTCTGGGAGGCGCTCTGCTTCGCGACGATGGAGCAATTCCGCACGCTCTGGGACGAGGCGTACCGCCGCGGGCTCCCGCTGATCATGAACTTCGTCAATAACTTCTACGGCATGGGCGGCCAGCCGTTCGGCGAAACGAGCGGCATGCAGGTTCTCGCCCGCATGGGCGCCGGCCTCAACCCGGAACAGATGCACGCCGAGCGTATAGACGGCTACAATCCCCTTGCGGTGGTGGATGCCATGGCCCGCAAGAAGGCCATCATCGCGGAAGGGCGCGGGCCGGTGCTGCTCGACACGCTGACCTACCGGTTCAGCGGCCACTCGCCCTCGGACGCCAGTTCCTACCGCGAGAAGGCGGAAATCGAGGCGTGGCAGCAGTTCGACCCGATCGTTTCCTTTGCCGAGGCGCTCAAGGAGAACGGCATCGCCGGGGGGGACGAGCTGAACGCAATACAGGACCGTATAGACGGCACCCTGCTGCGCTGCTACCGCAAGGCCATCGATCCGGATATCTCCCCCCGGCCGGACCTGTTCGCCCACGATTGCCTGCTCGACCGAACCATGTTCTCCAACACGCACGTTGAGTCGATGGACACCTCCCGCGAGCCGGAGGTCCTGCTGCCCAAGGAAAAGAACCCGCGCATGAAGCAGCTTGCAGAGCGAAGCCGCTCCGGCCTCGACGCGCAGGGGAATCCGCTCCCGAAAAGCCAGTGCATTGGCATCCGCGACGCACTTTTCGAGGCGATACTGGACCGCTTCCACGAAGACCCCACGCTGGTGGCCTACGGCGAGGAAAACCGCGACTGGGGCGGCGCCTTCGGCGTCTATCGCGGGCTCACCGAATCGTTGCCCTACCACCGCCTTTTCAATACACCCATCGCCGAGGGGGCCATCGTGGGTACGGCGGTGGGCTATGCGCTCGAAGGCGGCCGGGTGATTGCGGAGTTGATGTACTGCGATTTCATGGGCCGCGCCGGCGATGAGATTTTCAACCAGCTCTCGAAATGGCAGTCCATGAGCGGCGGTCTGCTCCGCATGCCGGTGGTGCTGCGGGTGTCCGTCGGCTCGAAGTACGGTGCGCAGCACAGCCAGGACTGGACGGCGCTTTGCGCCCACATCCCCGGCCTCAAGGTCGTCTTCCCCGCCACGCCCAGCGACGCCAAGGGCCACATGACCTCCGCCCTGCTCGGCACGGACCCGGTGGTCTTCTTCGAAAGCCAGCGTATATACGACATGCCGGAACTCTTTTACCATGGCGGCGTGCCGGAGGGGCGCCACGAAGTCCCCATCGGCGAGCCCTGCATCAGGAAGCCGGGTGAGGACCTGACCATCCTCACCGTCGGCGCCACGCTCTACCGCGCCCTCGACGCGGCGAAAATCCTCGAGGAAGAGTATGACATCTCCACCGAGGTCATCGACGCGCGAAGCATCGTCCCGTTTGACTATACGAAGGTCATCGACTCGGTCGCAAAGACCAACCGCATCCTGCTGGCGTCGGACGCGTGCGAGCGCGGCAGCGTCCTCCAGACGTTCGCCGCCAAAATTGCCCACCTCGCCTTCGACCATCTGGACGCGCCGCCGGTCGTCGCCGGAGCGCGCAACTGGATCACACCCCCGGACGAAATAGAGGCATCGTTCTTCCCCTACCCAGCGGACATACTGGACGCCGTGCACGAGCACATACTTCCGCTTCCGGGATATACGCCCGGGCGCGAGTGCAGCGGCGAGAACCTGCTCTGGCGCAGCCGCAACGGGGTGTAGCCCGGCAGGCCGGACCGTTCCGGGGCGGATCTATTTTCCGCTCAGGGCCTGCTTCTCCCGCCACTCCTCCTCAAGGATGCCCATGACGAGGAAATTGCAGTACTCCCCGTTGTGCTTCATCGCCTCACGCAGCAGCCCCTCGCGCCGGAACCCGGCCCGCTCGTAACACCCGATTCCGGCCGCGTTGCCCTCCCACACATGGAGCTGCACCCGGTGCAGGTTCAATACATCAAACCCGTAGTGCAGCATCAGCCCGGTGGTTTCGCGGGCATAGCCCTGCCCCCACGATTCAGGATCGGCAAGGCAGATGGAATAGACGGCCGCGCGGCTCACCAGATCGACCCGGTGGTAAGCGGTTACCCCGACCGCGCCCCGGTCCGACTTCCGGCACACCGCAAAGGGGATATAGTCCGACCCCGGCTTGTAGAGCCCGGCGATGACCTCCCGCTGTCGTTCGATCGAAACCGGCGTGTGGGTGAAGAAGGAGTGGCGCACCTGCGGGTCGTTGTTGCTCGCGGCGAGCATCGGCGCGTCGTCCGGCTCGATCGCCCTCAGGAAAAGCCTCTCACCCTCCAGAAACAGATCGCGGATCATGGCGGACACCTCCTCGGCAGTGCTCCAAAGGAGAACACCTCCGCGCCCCGTGGCAAGAGAAGGCTGCGGTGGTAAGACCGCTCTTGCCCCGCCCTCCCCCTCCTTCTGAGCCTGATTCCCTGAAGCGCACCTGAAAAGGGGAGGGCCTCCCATGCGTCTGTTCGCACTCGTTCTCACCACGATCGCCGCGGTGGCGCTCACCGCCTGTGCCCCGCCGCCCACAATCGACCCCGTCGCGGAAGCCACCGAACCCGAGGAGCCGATGGTCCGCATCCGCATCATCTATACGCTGGACGCCATCGACGCCTGGACCGCCGGCGCCTACACCGTCTCCGCCGCCGAAGCCTCACCCGCCGGCATGGACCTCCCCGACGGCAGCGAAATCAGCCTCGCCGTGGACGGCGACAACGTCGTCCTCGCCGCCGGCGGCAACGAACTCCTCCGCGCCCCGCAGATCGACTTCGACCCCGAGGACGACGCCACCATGATGCACATAGAGGCCGTCCCCTACGGCATCGGCTGGTGGTGGGAAGGCGTTGAGGACCGCTCCTACATTGGCCCCATCCGCTCGTTCGTCAACGACCAGGGCCTGCTCGACGTGGTGGTGACGCTCCCGCTTGAGGAGTACCTGCGCGGTGTCATCCCCCAGGAAATCGGTGCCGACAGCCCGGAGGAGGCCCTCAAGGCCCAGGCCATCGCCGCCCGCAGCGACACCATCATCGCCCTGCGCACCGGCAAGTACGAAGGCCCCGGCTACGACATCTGCGCCGACGTCGAATGCCAGGTGTACGGCGGAGCCGGCAAACACGCCCCCGGCACCGACGCCGCAATCGAGGCCACCCGCGGACTCGTCCTCACCTACCAGGGTGAGCCCTTCTCCGGCTTCTACGCCTCCAACTGCGGCGGCCACTCCGAAGACATCCAGAACGTCTGGCCCACCCGCTCGGCCAACGGCGAGCCCTACTGGAGCGGGTATTTCGACGCGCCCGAGCCCTTCGACTACGACCTGCGCAACGAAGACGACCTCCGCCGCTGGCTCGAGGCCAACCCCGACGTCTATTGCAACCCCGCCGTCCACGACCCCTACCCCCAGTGGGCCGCGCAGAACTTCCGCTGGGAGCGCGAATTCACCGCCGAGGAAATGGCTGAACACGCCGCAAGCCAGCAGGACATCGGCCGGGTCCTCAGCATCGAAGCCGTCGAGCGCGGCGTCTCCGGCCGAGCCCACCTTGTCCGTTTCACCGGCGAGGACGGCGAGTTCGAAATCGGCCCCGAGCTGCCCATCCGCCAAGTCTGGACCCCGCCGCTGCGCAGCGCCGCCTTCGTCGTGGATACCGAGGACGACCCCGACGGCGTGCCTGAACGCTTCATCATCAGCGGGGGCGGCTGGGGGCACGGCGTGGGCATGTGCCAGACCGGCGCCATCGTCCGCGCCTACCAGGGCCAGGACTACCGCCAGATTCTCTCCGCCTACTACCGCGAATCGGACGTGGCGCATTACTGAGGCCCGGCCGGCCGGAAGGTCTTGAACAAGTCACCGTCTCCCGCTCCCCCCTGTTGACAGGCGGGGGGCGGGGGCGGGAGTCTCCCCGCCGCTCCCGGCTTCATGCCGCGGACGGTCAAGTCTCCGGCCGGGTATTGCTTTCCATGCGCCTTTGGGCACTCATCACCGCGTTTCTGCTCGCCGTGGCACCACTGCACGCCCAGACCCAGGTTCCCTACACGGACCAGAACCCCGTGGCGGCGGATCCGCTCACCCGCGAAATCGTCGAAGCCTTCCGCGCGGCCGAACTCGGCGAGGCCGCCCGCCTTGCCGTACACGTGATCAACCCGCAGACCGGCCAGACCTGGATTCAGATAAACCCCCACGCGCCGCTCCGGCCCGCCTCCGTGCTCAAGCTGGTCACCTCCGCCGCGGCGCTGGACATACTCGGCTCCGACCGCCGGTTCGTCACCACCATAGAAGCCACCGGTCCCGTCGTGGACGGCGTCCTCCACGGCGACTTGCTCATCCGCGGTGGCGGCGACCCGAGCCTGGGGCCGCGCTTTCACGACAGGCCGAACAACATAACCGGCGTGCTTCGGGACTGGGCGCGCGAGTTGCGCTCGCAGGGTATCCGCTCCATCACCGGAAACATTGTCGGCGACGGCAGCCGCTACGCCAACGAGCCGCACGCCATCGGCTGGGAGCCGCTCGAATTCGGCGAGTGGTACTCCGCCGAGGTCAGCGCCCTCACGTTCAACGACAACGCGGTGGACATCCTCTGGCGCGGAGGCCGCAGCACGGGGTCGCGCGCCAGCTATACGCTGCGGCCGGACACCGACTACGTCACCATTGCCAGCGCCGTCCGCACCAGCCCCGCCAGCCGCACGGACACCCGCATAAGGCATTTCCGCTTCCGCGACAGCAACGAAATCCGCGCCCGCGGATCCATCCCCCCCGGCGAGCGCGCCTACCGCTTCGCAGCCATCCACGACCCCCCGCGCTATACGGCCCACCTGCTCAAGCACGAGCTGGAGCGCCGTGGTATAGACGTGCGCGGGTCCGCGCTGAACGCCCGCCACCTGGATATCGGCAGCCCCGCCGCAAACGGAGGGACGGAGAACGCGGAAGAGCCCTCCTTCGACGTGCTCCTGCGCCATGAATCACCGCCGCTTCGCGAGTTCCTCCCGATACTCCTCGGCGACAGCCACAACCTGTACGCGGAAATCCTCCTGCGCGAAATCGCCCTCGAAATGGGCAGGGAGGCCACCTTCCTCGAAGGTGCGAACGCCGTCACGCAATGGCTCCGCCGGCAAGACCTCAACTACCCGGGGTTCACCATGGTGGACGGAAGCGGCCTCTCCCCCCTTACCCGCATGCCCGCACGGGTCGGCGCGCGCCTCCTGCGCGATATACACCGGGGCGAGCACGCCGAAGCCATCCGCGAAGCCCTCCCCATGCCCGGAACACGCTCCCTGCAGACCCGCTTCCAGGACGGGGAGTTCGCACCACTCCACGACAACCTCCGCGCCAAGACAGGATTTATAGACGGCACCCACACCATGGCCGGATATCTCCAAAATCACGAAGGCACCACCTACGCCTTTGTCATCATGCTCAATGATTACGACCTTGCCCTCTCCCTGGAAGCACGGGCACTGCTCGACCGCATCGTCCTCAAGATATACGAATCCGGCTACCTTCCCTGATGGACGAAGAGCCCGCCGGCAGGCGCCTCCACGTCGTCCACGTCTATAAGGATTATTGGCCGCCCGTCCTTGGCGGAATCGAGCGTTCCATCCACTGGATGGTGGAGGGGCTCGCGGACCGGTTCGATTTCACCGTGCTCGTCAACTCCAGGGAGCGCCGCACGCGCGAGCGCCGCGAGGGGGCGGCCCGTGTCATCGAGGTGGGGGAGTGGGGCCGCGCACTCTCCGCGCCCCTTTCCCCGCGATTTCCTCTCGAAATGAAAAAGCTCCGGCCGGATATTTGGCATTTTCATATACCCAACCCCACCGGGGACGTGTCCTTCCTGCTTGCGCGCCCTCCCGGCCGGGTGGTGGCCACCTACCACAGCGACGTCGTGCGGCAGCGCTGGGCCATGCGTCTATACGGCCCGTGCCTGCGTGCCTTCCTGCGTCGGTGCGACACGATCATGCCCACCTCGCCGCGCCTTGCGGAAAACTCCGAATTCCTCCGCCCTGTCGCGGAAAAATGCCGGCCCGTTCCGCTCGGGATGCCGCTCGCCCCTTACGCGCGGACGGTGGAGAGCGCTCACGCCGCCCGCGAAGTGAAGCGCCGCTACAAGGGGTTTCCACTTCTCGTTTTTGTCGGCATCCTGCGGTATTACAAGGGCCTCCAGTTTCTCATCTCGGCGATGCGTGCGATCGAGCACGCACGGCTCGCGATTATCGGGGACGGGCCGGAGGGCGAAAAGCTGAAGCGCCTGGCCGGAGAGCTTGGCGTGGCGGACCGTATAGACTTTACCGGCAGGCTGCCGGACGCCGGCGTCGTCGCACACCTTCAGGCGGCGGACGTGTTCGTCCTGCCCTCACACCTTCCGGGCGAGGCGCTTGGCCTCTCGCAAATAGAGGCTATGGCCTGCGGCATCCCCGTCGTCTGTACGGACCTGCCGACGGGCGTGCCCTTCGTCAACCGCGACGGGGAGACCGGCTTCGTGGTCCCGCCCGGTGATGACGAGGCGCTCGCGGCCGCCATCTCGAAATTGCTCGCCGATCAGAACCTCCGCTTCCTCATGGGCGAAGCGGCCCTGCGCCGCGCCCACGAGGTGTTCAGCCAGGAAGCCATGTGCAACGCACTCGCCGGTGTCTATACATCGGTGCAGGGCTGAGCCGTTCCGCGCCCACAGGGTTACCGGCGAATACGGCTCTGCGGGCGGAGGTAGGCGAAAAGGTTCGTGCCGTTGATGAGGCAAATGACAAAAACAATCAGGTCGTCTATCGGGCCGGGCACAAGCGTCACGGGAGAAAGCACGTAAAGCACCCCGAAACCGAGCCATGCGGAGCGCCGCACCACCGTGAAGCCGGTCTCCATGGCGTCCGACGCCGGATCGTGCAGAAGGCGGTGACCGGGGAGCACGTCCCGGGCCACGGGGTCGAAGTCCACCAGCCGGAAGTCCATCAGTTCCGCAAAATAGCGCGGATCATTTTCGAGATAGAGCTTCGTTTCGCCCGTCGTCAGGCTGCCCTGACGAACGAGCTCCCGCAGGAAATCGAGCTGTGCCGGCCGCAAGTGCCTCTTCAGACGGTCCGGCACCAGCAGCGGCGTCTCCCACTGCGTATAGACGAACAGCCCGAGAAACGCAAAACCCGCGATTGTTTCCGCCGAGGGATAGAACAGCAGGCAAATCGCCGTCAGAACGATCGCCACCAGCAGCACCCCCGCCCGCCGGTTCCTTCCGCTGCCGAAAACGAGAATGACCAGCGTCAGAAGGAGAAAGAAAAACGAGAGGATGCCCCTGAACAGTGCCAGGGCGATCCCCATGCCGGGAATCGCCTCGATCGACCGCACCAACTCCAGCAACGCCCCCTCCACCAGCGCCGGGAGCACGCTCTCTCCCAGCGCGGGATTGAGCGCCGCCGCCACCGGGATGCTCAGCGTCAGCGTCAGCGCGATATACAGCCATTGCTGTGTCCTCCGCCGCCAGTCCCCCAGCGCGCGCCAGTTGAACACCAGCGTCATCACCATGATCGCCGTCAGCAGAAACCCCGCGATGCCAAAAAAGCCGCGCTCCCACGGAAAGCCGAGTGCCTCACGGAAAAACAGCAATGCACCCAGCAGGAGGCCCGTGCGGTAGAGCACCTCGAACGGGCGCAGCTCCCCGCGCTCGTCCACCGGGGAGTCGTAGGGGAGAGGCCCGGCCAGCTCCCCTTCCGGCCTCGGCGCGAGTTCGTGCGTGGGGCGCTTTTCGATTTCGCCGGTCTGTCCGGGGTCGGCGGCACTCATGGGTGGCGGTCAGTTCCCCCGGCGGGGGGGCGAATCGTGGACGGGACTTCCCCGCCGGCCGTCCCAGGTGTTCGAATCGCTCCCGGTCAGGGGAAGCGACGGCCCGTGAATCGCCCGGTTTGCCTGGCGGATTTTCTCGACAAGGCGTTCGACCACCGGCCGCGCACGCGGGCTGATCGCCTCCAGCCGGTACCAGTCCCCGGGCGGCACAACCAGCCGCAAGGCCGCCTGATAGGCACTCCGCCCCGTGCGTATCTTCAGCGTATCGGTCCCCACAAGGCCGCCCGCCCAGCCGGTCCCCTCCTCGACGAGTGCGTCTCCGAATTGCTCGTACAGCCGCGCCCCCGCCACGCGGACCTCCACGTCGTAGGGGGTTCTGGACTCGGGGCCGAGCAGCCGCAGGATCAGGTCCGTGTTGCGCTGCAGGCTGTTGAGGTCGCTGGCGCGGAAAAGTAGCTGCTCGGCCCGGGCGACGCGCAGCTCGTGGAGCAATTCCGGATGCTGCCTTGCGGCCGGTTCCAGCTCCCCCTCCAGCCGGCCAAGCCGCTCCTCCAGACTCATCGACCGCACACCCAGCCGGGCTTCCGATACCGCCACGAGCCCCCGCACCACCGGATGGTTGCGGGTTTCCGGGCTTGGATGGGCGTCCACCCGCTCGATCACCTCCGCCCAGTCGCCCCGGCCATAGAGCGCTTCGAGCTGCGCCACGAAGTCCCGCTGGTCCCGCGAAAGCCGCGTATCGGCAAACGGAAGCGGGGCGATCCCCGAAAGGCTGCGCGGCTCGCGCTGCGCCACCGTGCCGAAACCGGCCGGAAGCCGCTCGCTCATGACGTCGAAGTATTTGAAACCGCCGTACAGCGCGAGAACAAGGAACGGCAGCGCCGCCTTGAACCAGATCGCCCGGCGGGCGCGCCGGCGCTCTCCCGCGTCGTCAGCCGGACCCGCCGGAGCGGGCAGGTTCGAATCCTCCCGAGTGACCAGAATCTCGTCCCAGCTCTGCACCTCGGACGCACGGGAGCGCGATTCCGGCTCCTCCGCAGGGCCGGATTCTCTTTCTCGTTGGACCGGGCGCTGGGATTCGGACATACTTCGTTCCGGTTGCCGGGGTTGGAGTGCGGCGCTCCCATCGGCCAAAGCCTCTTGCGCGCCAGCGATCTTGTGCAACCTCATTCCCTTTCCCGGAAGGCCGTCAAGGCCGCCGGAGTACCCGGCCTCCCGGAGCGCCGCAGTTGTCTGTTCGCGCAGCACCCAGTCCGCCCGCCCCCCAACCGGCCAAACCGCGCACACAAGCCCGCGCGGAGGGAACACCGCCGCGCGCCAGCCCCCGGAAGCAAAGCCGCGCGCTCATCATCCCGGAGGCCATCGGCGCCGTCTTCCTCGGACTAATCGGGGTTCTCGTTCCCATCTTCGTCCTTCCTGCGCATGTCCTGACCGACTTCCAGCCCGCCCGCTCAGCCATGATCCACGCCAAGTGGATCGTTTTCCAAAGCCTCGCGGTGCTCACGGTATTGGTGGGAGCAATCGCCCTCTTCACACCCCTGTGGCGAAGGTACCTCCAACCACAGGTGCTGCTGGTCCTTGTGCCGCTGATGCTGTTTTTCCTCTGGGGCGTGCTTGCCGCACTTTTCAGCCCTTCGCCCTCCCCGAGTCTCACAGTCTGGACTCCACATCTGCTCGCCGGGTTGGCCGTCGCCATGGCGCCGTTGTTCCTCGCCCGCCCCCTGTGGACCCGGATTTTCCTCATCGGCGTCCTCATCTCGGGGACCGGGATCACGCTCATCGGCGTCGTCAGCAGCCTGGGGTTCTACGGGTTCAACGAGTTCATCTACGGCATGGACCCGCGGGCGCTTGTGGAAGCGACCGACGACGAAAGGGTGGTCCGCCGCGTCGTCGAAGGCGGCATGGCCCGCTCCGCCTCCATCAGCACCCTGGCCAACCCCGAGTACGCGGGCAGCTTCGCCGCCGTGATTGCCGCAATCGGTGCGGTGTTTCTGTTCGACGGAACGCCCCACCTCCGGCGCAAGAAACTATGGCGCATGGTGGCCCTCGCTGTCATCGCCCTGGCGCTGCTCCACCTGGCCTTCAGCGGCAGCCGGCAGCCTTGGGTGGCGATCACGCTGGCGGCGATGCTCCGCCTGGCGCTGGAGCTGCGGCTGCCTGCCGCGCCGCTCGCAGGGGGTTTCTGTGTGCTCCTCCTGACCGCGCTTTTCGTCGGGATCGTTCCGGCCGCGGGGCTGGCGGTCCTCCTCGGTGCCGCCGGCCTCGTCTGGTCGTGGCGGACCGGGGCGCTCGGTGAGGCGCTCAGCGGCGGGTTCACCTTCAACAAGTCCATCGTCTTCGGGACTCCCGTGGTGCTGGGGGTGCTCATGGTGGCGTTTTCCACCCCTGGGCCGTGGAACCCGACGGGGCTGCGCGTGATGCAGCGCTTCGCCGACGTGACGCGCGCCGACGACCAGTCCGTCCGCGAGCGGAGCGTCATGTATATGCTTGCCTCGGACATGGTCCGCCAGCGGCCCGTCTTCGGCGTCGGCCCGGGGCGCTATACGAACGAGTTCAGCCCCTCCCTTGCCCGCATCATCCGCGAAGACGAAAGCGGCGCCGTCTATACAGCGCGCCACCGCATCGGCAACCGCATCGCCGAGCAGACGCACAACGACTACCTCCAGATTGCGTCCGAACTCGGCCTGCCCGCGCTCGTCTTCTTCCTCTCGGCGATGCTCGCCCTTCAGGCGGGTCTGTGGAGAATTGCCCGCCGGATGGGTGATCCGCGCCGGCTGCCTGCACTCGTCGTCTTCTGCGCCATCATTACCTTCCTTGGGATCATGTTCACCAGTTTTCCCCTGCACATGCCCAGCCGCGGGGCGCTCTTCTGGTCGCTGGTGGCCGCAGGCATAGGCCTGCTTGCGGCAGGCCGGCAGCCACTCTCTTCCCGAACCAGGGAGGAACCGAGTGCGGGCACCTGACAGCGGGCCACAATTTCTCCCGGCGCTGATACTTCTTCCCCTGTGCGCATTCGTCGCGTTCCTTGCGCTGGCGGACTGGTTTTTCCCGTTTCCCTCTCTCGTTTTGCGCGATTGGTGGTGGGGCGGCCTCCAGCTATGGGATTTCCCCACCCTCTATCGCCTCTCACCGGCTCTGCTCCCCCTTGCCGTGCTCCTTCTGCCGGACCGTCAGCTCGGTGAAGTGCTCGGCGTTTTCCGCCGCGCCGCAGCCGCCATTCCCCGCATTCTTTTCCATCCGGTGGCGCTGCTGTGTGTGGCGATTCTCGGGCTGTGGGTTTTTCGCTCGGTCGCCCTCGCCTACGGCGACGCCATTTTCTACGCCGAGGATGTCATCCCCCGCGAAGCATTCTCCGAACGCGGCGTCCTCATCCGGTATGACTCGATCGGCGCGACGTTGCTCTACTCCCTCGGCTACCGGCTCACGCACCTTTGGTTCGCTTTCGACGTCGTGACCGCTTTCAACGTCCTCGGGCTGCTCGCCCCGCTCGGATTTCTCGTCTGGGTCTATATGAACCGGGCGAAGGACCGCCTCCTCGGCGGAGCGCTCGCGGTAACGCTGCTGCTCGCGGGCAACTGGTCGCAGCACACCCTCGGGCCGGTCGAGTACTACGTCCAGATACTCATCGCCGTGGCCGTCTTTGCCATACTCGGTGTCGAGGCACTCCGCGGCCGCGAGCCACTCTGGAAGCCGGCGCTGGCGTTTTCCCTCGGGGCGTTTTTCCACCTCATGATCGGGTGGATATTCCCCGCATTGCTCTATTTATTGTGGAAGCGCTGGCGCCATGAAAGCAGTACCCTGCGGATATACGCCCTTGCTGCCATGTTTATCCCGGCTTTCCTCACCGGCTCCATCGCCTATTATTTTGGCTTCGACCTGAGCTACATGGCCGAAAGCCACGCCATCGAGGGCAAGCTCATCCCCTTCATCGACCCCACGCACCCCTACACAGGGGCCAACTATCAGTACAGCACCTTCGACCCGCAGCACCTGGTGCATATCCTGACGCAGATGCTGCTGATGGGCTGGCCGGGAGTGATCCTCCTCGCGGCCGGTGCTCCGTATATACGCTGGCGCTCCTTCGTGCGCGAACCGGACGGGGTCTTTCTGCTCATTATTCTCGCCGCCACGGTGGCCTTCAATTTCCTGTGGAACCCCGACCTCCGCTTCTGGCGCGATCAGGACCTCTTCGCGTGGATCGGGCTGGCGCTCTGCCTGGCGGGTATATACGCTGTCACCGGGCCGCCCGGAGCCGGCATGATGGGAAACACCCGGAAACGTCTGCTCCTTGCAGCGCTGGCCGGAGGAATCGCCTGGCGGCTCGGCGTCATGGTCCACCACAGCATTCTTTCGGAAAACTACCTCCACCCGGAGGCGCTCAGCCTGGACAGGCTGGGGCCGTGGATATATTGACCGCCTCTACTTTTCCAGGCCCCACCGCCGGCGGACGATCCGCTCCAGGTTCCCGAAAATCAGCGTGTCCACCGTCAGCCCGATCGCGAGAATCGTAAAGATTGCCGCAAACATCAGCGGCATGTTGCTGAACTGCCGGCCCGTCTCCAGCAAATTGCCCACGCCAAGAATGTCCTGACGGATCAGCTCCGCCGCCATCAGGCTCCGCCAGGCGAAAGTCCACCCGATCTTCAACCCCCCGATAAGCTCCGGCAGCGCGGCAAAGAAAAGCACATCCCGCGAAAGCACCACCCGCCTCGCCCCAAGCACCCTGCCGACCTTCGTATATATCGGCGGAATGTTGCGGATCGCGCTCTCCGTCGTGATCGCGATGGAAAAAAGTGCCCCGAGAATAATCACCGCGATGACCGCGCCCTCGTTCAGCCCCACCCAGATGAGTGCAAACGGCAGCCAGCAGATGCTCGGCAGCGATTGCAGCGAGAGGAACAGCGAGCCCAGCGTCTGCTTCACAAGCCAGCTCCGCGCAAGCAGCACGCCTATCGCAATCCCGCCGACTATCGAAATGCCGTACCCGATGAACATGCGGGAAAGGCTCAGCCGCAGGGAATGGAAGAGCGTTCCATCCCCCACCACACGCACGAACTCGGATGCCACCTCCAGCGGGCTCGGCAACAGGTAGCTCGGAATATCCGTGACCATTGTCGCCACCTGCCAGGCGAACACCAGGAAGAGCAGGAAGCCGAGCCGCGTGGCAATATTCTGGTAGATACCCGCACCGCCGTTTCCGGCCGGCTGTGCAGGAGACAAGGTACCCTGGCTCATGGCAATGCGGCCGCCTTCCGTGCAGCGTCCGCCGGCCCGGCCAGAATATCGTCAAGAATAGCAGGATAAAACAACCTGTCCAATGCTGTCGTCTCCATTCTATAGATGTCCAACTCCCGGCCCCACTGCACGAAGGTCTCAAAACTCTCCGTGTGCATTTCCTCCGTGAAGTTAATGTACCGGAGCGACGATTCGATAACCGGCATGGGCAGCTCCTGGCCGGTCAGACGTGCCAGTTCCTCCTGAAGCAACCCCGAGAGCGCAAACGGGTCCTCCTGCAACTCCCGTGTCAGCGTCACGTGCGCCTCAAGAAATTTCCGGACGTTCTCCGGATACTTCTCGAGATAGTCACGCCGTACGATGACGCACGTCATTTCGAGACGTCCCTCCGGCCAGAGGTCCTTCTCCTCCGCGATCAACACAACATAGCCCGCCTCGATCAACCGCGAGCCCCACGGCTCCGGAAGCCACGCCGCGTCGAGTTGGTTCTGGCGGAACAGATTATAGATATCCGGATTCGGTATCGGAATGACCTGGGCACTCCCGCCACGCGTGTGAAGCCGTGAGCCGAGCACCTGCGTCACGTACCTCTTGGCGGAAATGTCCTGCGTGTTTCCAATAGAGGGCGTGGCGACCCGCGCGTCGCCCAGTTGGTCCAGGCTCGTAATTCCCCGCCCCTTGCTCCCCACAACGAGCACACCATTCTCCGCTCCGCCGGCCACAACGCGAATCTCTTCGCCCCTGCTCCGCAGGTGCCCGGTAAGCGCCGGCGCCGGACCAACGTAAGCCATGTCCAGGTGCCCGGCAAATATGGCCTCCACGATGAGCGGACCCGCGTTGACGATGGTGGACTCGAACTCGATTTCCTCGCCGAGCGCTCTCTCGAAATCGCCCCGCGCCACCCCGATCACTGCCTGCGCGTGCGAAACGTTCGGAAAATACCCGAGCCGCAAACGGTCTCCCCGCTCCTCCCCCATTTGCCCGCAGGCGGAGAGCGCAGCCACCATCGCGATAAATAATATAATCGCCGTCAGCCGGCCCACGCTCCCCGTCATATTCCCTCTCCGAGTGTGAAGCTGTCGCGCTCCCGCTTCTTGCTGTCCTCCGGAGTCCACTCGGGGTCCATCTCGCGGGCCGCCACGCGGTTTACCTCCTCCTTGATGTCGTCGTGCAGCGCGCGTATCGCGTCGGTGATTTCGGTGGAGTTCTTCTCCCGGGGGTGGCTATACGGCACCCTGGCGATTTTCTTTATGGAGCCCGGTGCCGCCGTCATGATGAGCACCCGGTCGGCCAGGTACACGGCCTCCGCGAGGTTGTGGGTGACGAAGAGCACCGTCGTGCGTGTTTCCTGCCAGATTTGCTGCAACTCGTCGTGCAGGAGGTCGCGCGTCTGCGAATCGAGGGCACTGAACGGCTCGTCCATCAGGAGCACCTTCGGTTCGAGCGCAAACGCACGCGCGATGCTCACCCGCTGGCGCATTCCACCGGAAAGCTCGTGCGGCATCGCGTCGGCAAACCGCGAGAGGTGCACCTTCCGCAGATACCTCATTGCCCGCTCGCGTCGCTCCGTCCGGTCCAACCCCCGGAGCTTGAGCCCGTACTCCACGTTCTTCCGCACGGTCATCCACGGCATCAGTCCCGGCTCCTGGAAGACCACCATGCGGTCCGGTCCCGGCTCGCGCACTGATTTGCCGGCCGCCAGCACCTCTCCGCTCCCCGGTACCTCGAGCCCCGCAAGCAGGTTCAGCAGCGTGGACTTGCCGCAGCCCGAAGGACCCACGATCGCGAAAAACTCCCCCGACTCGATCCGGAAGGAGATCGGCGACAGCGCTTGGAACGTCTGCCGGACGCCGCCCTCCACGCGCTGGAACTGCTTTGAAATGTTGCGGAACTCGATATCCACGTTGGCGTGCCCTCACTGCCTGATTGCCCGCCCCGTGGGCAGGGTGAGGCAGGGAGCACGCACCCCCGGGGGCGGGTCAACCCCAAAAACCCATCTTTTTAGTAGATTGATCCGGTTCCCCCCATCACAACCCCGAAACGACCCACGCCGACGGGAGGCCCTCCGTCTCCTCCTCCTGGATTTTCACGATGAAAATGTCCCACAGGCCGTTGAACTGCGTGTCGTGCCCGCCAGCCGTCCAGCCCGGAGAAAGCGTGTCCCCCGTCACATAGATGTATCCGGCCGGGTCCAGCACGATGCCGCAGCCCTGATCCCTGTTCACTCCGCCCATGTAGGACGACCAGAGGTGCCTGCCCGAGTAGGAGAGCTTCGCGACGAACGCGTCCTGCGACCCGTTGAATTCGGTGTCGAAGCCCCCCTCCACCCAGTCCGTGGAATCGGTTCGCCCGATCAGGAAGACGTTCCCGGCGCCATCGACAGTCACGCCATCCGCCCGGTCACTCCCGTCACCACCCACGTAGGTGGACCAGATATGCTCCCCTTGGGGGGAGATTTTCACCGCGAAGGAATCCGTGGCACCTCCCAGCTCCGTATTGTAACCGCCGGAGGTCCACCCGTCGGAGGCCGTATCCCCGGTGATATACGCGGCACCGATTTCGTCCACGGCCACGTCCAGCGCCCGGTCGTTCCCGCTGCCCCCGAAGTAGGTGGACCAGATGTGATCGCCATCGAATGAGAGCTTCGCCACGAAGGCGTCCTGCCCCCCTCCGTGCTCGGTGTCGAACCCACCGGAGACCCACCCTTCGGACTCCGTGACACCAGCCACGTACACGTCCCCCGCCAGGTCCACCGTGATCCCGCGCCCGTCGTCCGAGCCGTTGCCGCCAAGGTAGGTGGACCAGATGTGGCCACCCTCGGGAGAGAGCTTTGCCACGAAGGCGTCGCTCGGGCCGGAGAACTCAGTATTGAACCCGCCCGAAACCCAGCCGGCGGACCCCGTAACCCCCGTTACGTAAACATTCCCTTCCGCATCCACCTCGATTTCGCGGGCGATGTCCGCTCCGCTGCCGCCAAGGTAGGTGGACCACAGATGCTGGCCGTCCCCTGTCAGCTTCGTCACGAAAGCGTCCGTATCGCCGCCGAATTCCGTGTCAAAACCGCCGGTGACCCAGCCCACAGAGCGGGTTTCCCCCGCCACGTAAACGTTCCCCTCCGTGTCGATCGCCATGCCGTAGGCCAGCTCGCGCCCGGTGCCGCCGATGTACGTGGACCACAGGTGCTCGCCCGAAGGGGAGAACTTCACGGCGATGGCGTCCCGCGTGCCGTTGTATACGGTATCGTACCCGCCGGAAACCCAGCCCGTGGAGTCGCTGCTCCCGGTTGTATAGACGTTTCCCTCCTCGTCGAGTACCACCCCGTAGGCGAAATCGTTCGCCGAGCCGCCCAGATAGGTGGACCACTCGACCTCGGGCCCGGAAGCCGGCGCCGGCTGTCCGCCACCAAGTACCAACAGGATCGCCGAACAGGCGAGGGTGATGCTGCCCGGAAGCAGCCGCCAGTTTGCCGTCATTGTATGCCATCCTCGCGCGAAAATTGGAGAGGGGAGAGTCCGCTTCTGCAGGCACGGCACGAACGCCCCCATTTTCCCATCCTGCCCGCAAACCCTAGGACCGCCTGCCCACTCCCGCAACCGCTTATTCTGCCCGGAAGCCCGGCTCAGGCGCTTGCAGCCGCTATACGCCTGCCGGTGCCAGCCGCGCCGCGTAAAACCCATCGCACCCGTGCAACGCGGGGTCGGTCTTCAGCTCACCCCGTTCCGTCACCGCGCTGCGAAACCCGGACTCCTCCTCCGGCGGGAGAATCCGCCACGAGGGATGCGCCTCCAGGAACTCCTCCACCTGATTTTCGTTCTCCAGACCGAGCAGGCTGCACGTTGCGTAGAGCAACACCCCACCCGGGGCGAGGCGGGCGCCCCACTTGTCGAGCAGTTCGCGCTGCGTGCGCCGCAGCACCTCCATCCGCGCGACGGAAAGCCGCCATTTCACCTCCGGGTTTCGCCGCAGCGCCCCCGTCCCGCTGCACGGCACGTCCAGCAGGATCAGGTCGAACCGCTGCGGCAACTCCGCCCGGGCCGGCCGCAGACACGTCACGCCGGCCCGTGCCGCGCGGCGGTGCAGCACTTCGAGCCGCGTCTCGTCGGCGTCCAGCGCGTACAGCTCCCCCTCGTTGCGCATCAGCGCCGCCAGGTGCAGCGTCTTCCCGCCGCCGCCGGCGCAGGCGTCCAGCACCTTCATGCCCGGCCGCACGCCGCTCAGGGCGCTAATTGCCTGGCTGCCGGCGTCCTGCCACTCGAACCACCCCTCGTTGTTGCGGGGGAGCTGCGCCCGGGAGACGCGCCGGTCCAGCACCAGCGCCTCCCGCAGAAATTCGTGGGCGGAGAACTCAATCCCGGCGGCCCGGAGCGCCTCGCACGCCTCCTCCACGTTTGTCTTCAGTGTATTGACGCGCAGCGTCGCGGGCCCCTGCTCGGCGAGCGCTCGCGCCGTGGCTTCGGCCTGTTCCGGGGTCCGGCCCTCGGTCAGCATCGCCCACAGCCACGGCGGCCAGGAATGCGCCCGGTCGGCCTCGGTGACCCTTTTCGGGCGCTGGTAGGCGGCGGCCACCTCGGCGGCCCGCTCCACGATGCGCACCAGGCTGTCCCGCTGCACCGGCCGGAACGCGGGGTTGCGCGGCCACGTGCGTATCAGCTCGTCCGCCGCCTCCACGGCGGGCATGAGGCCGCGCTCGATGGCGCTCAGCCCAAGCCGCGCCGTGTCCACCGCCCGGTCCTCGGGGTACTGCCGCGGTGATTTGCGCTCCACCTCCGCGGGACCTCCGGCGGGCCATTCCCAGCAGACCGCCATCTCCGGTGCGGTGACGGGAAACCCGGCCGTGATGCGGTTCTGGGCCAGCACCGTTCCGCTGAAGGCAGACAGGATCGCCTCGTCCTGTCGGCGCAGATGCCGCAAGGTGTGGTAATAGACGTCGGCGAGGAACCGCTTGTCTGTGGCGCCCAGGAACTTGCGGCGGGCAACGTACCCCGCAAACGCCCGGTCCGCCGCCTGGTTGCCGTGCCGGAACTGGAAGAGCAGCTCGGCGCCGAGCTGCAAGAGTGCCTTGGCGTTCACTGCCGGCCTCAGGCCTCCCGCGGTTTGTCGGCGTGCACCGAGTCCCCGGACCCGGCATCCGTGATTACTGGTGCCTCTTCCGCCAAATGCTCCGCTTCCTTGGCGGAAACGTGCAGTTTCCCGGCGTAGAAGAGCCCGATCAACGTCGTCGGCCCCCATTGCAGGAAGTGCACGAGCATCGTGAACGCCAGCGCGGGGCCCTCCGGCACGCCGACCATCATCAGAGCCACCATCCCGCCCAGCTCAAACGGGCCCCAGTACCCTGGTGAGGAGGGAATCGAAATCGCCACGCAGGTCACCACCATGAACCCGACCGCCTGCGCGAACGTGATCTCGAACCCGGGGAAGCCCCAGCTCATCACCTGGTAGGAAAGCGCGATCGTTCCCCAAATCACCAAGGTGTGAATCGCCACCATCGTCACCAGGAAGGGACTCTTGATGGTGCTCAGGCCGGTGGTGAACGAATGGACGAAGCTTTCGAGCTTCTCCTTGATGAAGGCGGGAATCAGCGGCAGCCAGTGAAGCACCGACAGATAGAAGCGCTTGACCGGCGGGATCAGGAACGTCAGCAGCCCACCCGTCAGGACGAGCGCCATCAGGGACATGCTCCAGGACAGCTCCTCGAGCCTTCCCGCGTCCAGACGGAAGCCCCAGAGTTCCTGCTCGATGTTCGGGTCGATGCGGAAATACAGCGGCATCAGAATGAACAGTGCCAGCAGGCAGAGCATATCCACCAGCCGTTCGAGCAGCACGCTGGAGAACCCGGCGCCGTAGGGGACGTCGTCCTGCTTCATCAAGGCCAGCGGCCGGGCGAACTCTCCTGCCCGCGCCGGAAAGATGTTGTTGAACCCAAAGCCGATCATCAACGGCCCGAACAGCCGGCTCGATGGTACCCACTTCGCCGGTCCGAGCAGTATCCGCCACCGGATTGAGCGGTAGTAGAAGTTCCCGATCGTGATCAGCAGGAAGGGGATCGCCCAGAGCCAGTTGGTCTTCTCGAACGCGCCGACCAGCTCCCCGACATCCACGTTCCGGAAGGCCAGCCACAGGAAGAACACGCTGATGACGAGGCCGATGGCAAGTTGGACGCTTTTTTTCTTCATTCGGTGGTATCCAGAGGTATCACCCCCCGCCCAGGACCTGCGGGTGGAAGATGTGAAGATAAACAAAAAGGGGGATCGCGGCGAAAAGTACCGCGTCCATCAGGTCAAGGAAACCTCCGTGCCCGGTCAACGACGAACCGCTGTCCTTCACCCCGACGTCCCGCTTGAGCAACGATTCAGCCAAGTCGCCGAGCTGCCCCAGCGCGGAGAAGAAAATCGCGAAAAGGCCGAGGTGCAGATTGCTCACGTCCGCAAAAGCGTTCGGAAACGCAATCCTCACGAACAGCACGACCAGCAGCGCCCCGAGCAGCCCTCCAGCCGCGCCTTCCCACGTCTTCCCGGGGCTGATCCGCGGCGCCATCTTGATGCTCCCGAAGCGGCTCCCGACGATGAGGGCGGCCGAATCCGTCGTCCAGATGATCCCCAGCATCAGAAGCAGCCAGGCCTCCGATTCCGGAGTCGCCAGAAACATCACCACGACCGCCGCCAGCGGAAGCCCGACGTAGGCCATGGTGAAGCAGGTGGCGGAAATGTCCGCCCAGGCGCCCTCCACCTTCTTCGGCATCCGGAAGAGCCACGCGGCACATATCGCCAACCCGAAGACAAGGCCGGAGAAGCGCATGTCCCAAAGGAGCGCCTCCAGCAGCAGCGCCAGCACCCCCCAGGATGCCACGCGGCGGTAAACCCTGATGCCGCGCGGGCGGAGCAGCGTGCAAAGCTCCCAAGTGCAGCCGACGGCGATGATCCCCGTCAGCACCACCAGCACCCACGCGAGTTGTGGAAACACGAATCCGCTGAAGACGACGGCCAGCAGGAGCGCCGCCGTCATCACCCGGCGAATCATTCGGGACCGACCCCGCCGAAACGGCGGTCGCGCCGCTGGTAATCAAGCAGGGCGCGGAAGAAGTCCGGCCGGCGGAAGTCCGGCCACAGCACGTCCATCACCACGAATTCGGAATAGGCGATCTGCCAGAGCAGGAAGTTCGACACCCGCATTTCCCCGGAAGTGCGGACAAGGAGGTCCGGGTCTCCCAGTTCGGGATGATCGAGCATCTGGCCGAAGACCTCCGGCGTCAGCTCCTCGGGCGACAGTTCCCCCGAGCGTGCCATCTCCATGGCGCGGCGCACGGCGCGGGCGATTTCCGCACGGGCGCCGTAGCTCAGCGCCAGGTTCAGCACGAGCCCTCCGTTGCCGGCGGTCTTCTCCATCGTCGAGTCGAGGATGCGGCGGGTCTTCTCGCGCAGGTCGCCGAGGTTGCCGCTGGCCACCAGCCGCACGTCGTTTTCCATCAGCTCGGGGACCTCCTTGACGAGGTATTCGTCGAGCAGGTCCATCAGGGCGTTCACTTCACGGGCGGGGCGCGACCAGTTCTCCTTGCTGAAGGCGTAGAGCGTCAGCCCCGAGAGCCGCAGTTCCGCCGCGGTGCGGGTGGCCGCGCGGACCGCCTCGGTCCCCGCGCGGTGCCCGAAAATGCGCGCCGCGTAGCCACGGCGCTTCGCCCACCGCCCGTTGCCGTCCATGATGATGGCGACGTGACGGGGGAGCCGGCCAAGGTCCAGCGCCGCGAACAACTCCGCCTCCTCCGCCGTCGCTGGCTGGCGGAGCACCGGCTCGAGCCGCCTTTGGTTTCCAACACTCATCGAAGAATCATCCACGTCCGGCATGGTGCGTTTCGGACCGGCCGCCTGCCGGCTCCCCAGAAAGGAACCCGGCCGCGGCACGGCACACAAGACCGAACCGCCCGCCACCCCACCGGCGCAACCGGGGAGTCGGGGGGTGGTCAATGCGGGCGTAGCCTGGAATTGTTATCCAATTGGCAGAGTCGAAGGCGTTCGCCGGAATGGCGTCGCTCATGGAGTGCGAAGGCTTGCCTTCGCCATCGGGGCGGGAGCTTGCTGCCGCCCCAAGCGTATTGGCCAGCCAGAGCGGGCGCGGGCAAGCCCGCTGCGCGAAGGCGGCGGCAAGCCGCGCGCACTCCAAGGGTACGCGGCACTCCCGGCGGCAAGGGCCGGTAACAACGCTGAGGTGTGCCCGGTCAATGCCGCGGGGCGGGTGTCCAGCAGGCGGTCAGCCCTCCGGCCGGACCGCCGTCCGCCAGACTTCCAATCCGTTGTGTGTGGCGGTCTGCTCGGCTTCTGCCACCGTCAGTCCCTTTTCGGAAAGCACTTCCAAGGCCTGGTCCCACCGGGCCAGCCGGCGCGAGTTACCGGCCAGCACAACCCACAGCGCGCCCCCCTCGGCCGGGCGGAAACGGTCCGGCGGGTCCCAGGGTGCCCGCATCAAGTGCGCTTCCTTTCCCTCCATGAACAGCCAGTAGCGCAAGGTCCCGTTGATGGGTGAGTCCGCCAGGATGAGGTCCCCCTCCTGCACGTGCGCCAGAAGCGTCTCCGCGGCGGGCCGGCCCTGCGGCGTCTGTCCGCCGGATTCCGTCTCGTGCACCTTCCCGGCATTCGACACGCCGAGCACACCGAACGCCACCGCCAGGACCAGACCCGTCCCCGGCGCCGGAAGCCCCCGCGCCGCGAACGCCTTCAGCCGGCCAGCCACCCAGTCCCCCAGCACCGTCAACGGAACAACCAGCGCCAGGCCGAGAAACGGCAGGAAGTACATCCACGTCCGCCCCGGCGCGATGCCCCGCTGAATCAGCGTCAGCACCGCCGCGCCCACCAGCAGAAACGGCAGCACCGGCGGGACCGAAAACCTCCCGCGCACCGGCCACACCATCCCCACCACCATCAGTGGCCCCAGCAGCCACCACGCCGCCAGGGGGCCCAGCCCGTAGCCAACGTACTCCCAGAAATTTATCAGCGGATAGCGAATGGAACGGACGAGCTGCTCCAGCGGAAGCGGCTGCGTGAACGGGTTGGCGGAAATCGCGGATATTCCGTTCCGGTAAATCACCGGTCCGTATAGCAACAGCGCCAGCAGCACCGCTCCGGCGCCCGCTCCCGCAAGCCAACCAAGCCGCGCCAGAAACTCCCGCCGCCAACTGATTACCAACCAGCAGAACGCCCAGAGCCAGAGCCCAACGGCCGCGAAGGCCGTCGTCGGAATCGTATAGAGCCCGAGCGCCACCACCACGGCGAGCAGGACCGCCAGCACCAGCCGCCTCCGCCCGCCTGCGCCCTCCTCCCCCAGCAAATGTACCATCAGCCCCAGCGCCACCACGACCAGCAGTACCTGGATGCTGTAACCCCGCGCCGCAGTGGAAAAGTAAACCATCGAGGGCGAGAACGCGCAGAACGCCGTGGCCGCCACCGCTGCCGAAGCAGGGGCAAACAGCCGGAAAACCCACCACACCGCCGGCAAGGTCAGCACACCCGCAATGAACGCCGGAACGCGGATCACTGCGGCGTCCCAACCCCCGAAAAGCCCCATCATCCGCGCCAGGATCGTATGCAGGATGTGGTTGTTCGGGGACTGATAACCCGTCAGCGTCTCGTACCACGAATGGCCGGCGAACTCGGTTACCGTGGCCGCCTCGTCCCCCGATATTGGCCGGCCGAGGAACGCCAGCCGCACCGCAAGCCCGGCGGCCACGACCGCCGCAACGGCGATCAGCTCCCAATGCCCCACCCCGAGCCGCTCGGCCAGTCCCGGACGGGCGGCCGGAGCCTGCCGCGAGGATTCCTCCCTCGCCTTTCCGCTTTTCTTCCGGCTCCGTTTGCCCTTACCCATCACGCCCTTCCCGGTACACCCTGCTTTTGTTGCACCGAACCAGCGAGAGCCCCGTCCGCGGGTCAAAGCCTAAGTGCCACACGCCCCGGCGGCCATGCAGGATATCCCCGTTCTCGTGTTCAATCTCGTGGCCTGCTCCGGCCGGAGGGGATCATCCGCCGATTACGCCGATTCACGCCGATGGGGGCTGCTGCCCGGTCCCGCGGGTCGAGTGAAACAGCATACGTGAGGGCCTGCCGATGACTCCAGAGCCGGTGCCACCGAACCGAAGAAGGTAAACAGTCGAGAAGGGAAACCAAGAGTGTTACCCATGTCCTGACCCAACACAAAACTCGTAATTCGTAATTCCCAATTCACTACCTCGCCGCTTTTGCCCGCCACAGCAGCGCAACAACCACCGCCGCACCGGCCGCCGCCACAACAAGTCCCGCGAATAACCAGACAAACACAGCGGCCACCACGTAGAACTCCACCCCCGCGAGCGCCTTGATGCCGAGCATGGCCCCCGCGGCCAGCGAGCCCAACGCCTCGCCCCGCAGCGCATGCGCCACCGCCGCGCCGGCCAGGGCGGTGGTACCGCCGTTGCGTGCTGCAAGCTCCCCAAGCGTCAGCGAAATCACTCCATTGACCGCCGCCGCGCCTGCCACCGTGCGCCACTCGTCCAGCCCGAGCGACCGGGCGAACAGCTCCGCCCACGAGACCGCCAGCGCGAGCACCAGCACCAACACCGTCCCGCGCAGCAGCAACGCCGTCGCCGGAAGCAGCCCCCGCACGAGCCTCCGGTACCGCGCCACCGGATAGCGCCCGCTCCTCCGGCCCGCTGCCAGCCAAGCTAGCGCCGCAAGGCGGCTCCCCACCGCATACCCCGCCACGGCCAGCAAAAACGCCGGACCCAGCACGAGCCCCGCCGCCGCGGCGGGAGAATAACCGGCAGCCCCGAGCGTCACCAGCACCCACACCGCCAGCACCGCGGCGAACAGCGCGTCCGCCACCGCAAGCGCCGGGTAGCGCACGAGGGCGAAGAACGGCCTGCGCAAGATGAGAAGGGTGATGAACGTGGTCATGGGAGGGGGCTCCTTTCCCGGCGGCGCTGGGCGTAGGTAAGTAAATGATTGTTTACCACGCAAGGGAAAAATGCAACCCGCCGCTCCGCTTGTCCTCCGCCGCGGCCCCGGCCAGCATGAAGCAGCCCCAACGGCGCCACCTCCAGCCACTCACCGGAGCAAGGATCATGAAACGTCCTGCATGGCCCACCCTCCTCGCCGCGGTCCTCGCGCTCTTCCTCCCGCTGGCGGCGGCCGCGGACGGCCGGCACCTTTTCATCGACAACGGCGTCCTCCGCCTTGGCGTGGACCTCGAATCGGGCGGCAGCATCTTCCACCTCTCCGAGGTGGAGACCGGCCGCAACCTCCTGAACCATCATGACCAGGGGCGTTTCGTCCAGCAATCCTTCTATGGGAATCCCGACGGTTCGACGTGGAGCGGCCGGCCCTGGACCTGGAACCCCGTCCAGGGGGGTGATTACCGCGGCAAGCCGACCACGCTGCTCGACCATTCGCATTCGGAAACGGCGCTCACCACGAAGAGCACGCCGATGCACTGGGCCACGGGCGAACACATCACCGAGGCCGTCATGGAGTCCGCGATCGCCCTCGAAGACCACGCCGCGCACATCCGCTTCCGCTTCGAATACAATGGCGAAACCGCGCACGGCCCCCACCACCAGGAAATGCCCGCCGTGTTTGTGGACTATGCGCTGCCGAACCTTGTGATATACGAGGGGGACCGCCCGTGGACCGGCGGGGAGCTGACGAAGCTCGTCCCCGGCTGGCCCAACGAATACCAGGTCTCCAGCGAGGAGTGGTTTGCCTTCGTGGACGAAGACGGCTGGGGCATCGGTGTCTATACGCCGGGGACGCCCGAACTCACCACCTACCGCCACCCCGGCGAGCCGGGACCGCTCGGCGGCGGGTGTTCCTACGCCGCGCCCATCCGCACGCTCGCCGTCACCCCCGGCCTTGCCCTGGAATACGATGTCTATCTCACCATCGGCACCGTTGACGAAATCCGGCAGCGGTTCGCCGGCATCCGAGCCGCCCGCAAAAACCGGCCGGAAACCCCCGAACCCCCGCAGGACTGACCGCCCGCCCCCGGGTGGGGTGCCTCCTTCGGTCTTGCCAGAGACCCTGTCCTGACCCCATACTTTCCTTGTGCCGCGCGGTGGGATGGCTGAGCGGTCGAAAGCACCGGTCTTGAAAACCGGCGAGGGTTCACGCCCTCCGTGGGTTCGAATCCCACTCCCACCGCCACCTCCTTCCGCCCACACCCGGGACATCCCGGAGACTCCCCCTGCACCGGGGCTCACAGACCGGCCTGCGAGGCCGCACCTCTCCCGTCGGGCGGAAGTCCGAAACCCCTTGCGGTGCCGGAAGCAACGGGACACCCTCAGTGCAATTGAGAAATATCGGGAACACGGGAGGACTTTCCGATGAACACTCCGGCGTATGGCTCACCTTCGCGGAACCTGTGCGGTTGTGGTCTTCTCCTTCCCCTTCTCTTGGCGGTGCTGTTGGGTTGTGTCCAGCCGGGGTTTGATCCTGACGCCCCGGAAGCAGTGGAGTTGCGAGAGGCCAAGGAGCGAGCGGAACGCGAACGGCAGGAAGTGATGGACATCCTGAAAGGTGCAAAAGAAGGCCA
>SLMS01000067.1 GCA_007133495.1 Candidatus Sumerlaeota bacterium
ACATGGTTCCTCAAGCGGGCCGAACCCGTCCGGCACTTCATCCTCGCCACCCTCCACGGCGCGCACCACCACTTCCTCATGGTGGACGAATACGGCAACGTCATAGACGAGTATCCCGAGGCACCGCGCCTTCGCTGGACCCGGGAGGAAGTGCAGGGGGATTGAGCGGGCAGCATCACACGCCCGGGCCGGCAGCCGGAAAACGTCTATACAAACTCACCCGTGGGCGGCATCTTCATCGGCGCGGTGCCGCTACTGCTCGGTGGGGACCGCCGCCTGCCGTGCCCGGTACTCCTCCACCTCCTCCGGCGTCATGGCACGCATGACCATCATCGTCCTGCCATTTACCTCGATGGCTTCACAAATAGCGACGGTGCCACAAAACTCCAGCACCGCAGGCGGGATGTCCTCGACCGCAGGCCCGGGCGAGGCATTCCCGTCCGGCTCCACGTCCATGCTGCCCCCGCCCTGCGCCGGAGGGGCGCCTCCACCGAACACTCCCAGCCCCGCCAACCCAAGCAGCACCATCAGCACTGCCAGCAACACCGCCGGCCGGAGCGGCATCGTGCCGCCCGTTACTCCCGGGCCAGCCATCCCGTCTTCCGGTTTCCGTTCCATGGTCATGATTGCCTGCCTCCTTCGTGGGATATACGAGCTTGGACACCCGGTCCCCACCGCCGGTTCCCGGACGAAGTGACCCCGAACAGACCCCAACCGCGATGCCAGCCGGCTTGCCGCAGGGAAGCGCCTGTTCGTAACTGTAAGGAAATCAATGGTGCCGGGAGAGGGACTCGAACCCTCACGGTGTTGCCACCGCCAGATTTTGAGTCTGGTGCGTCTGCCAGTTCCGCCATCCCGGCACGGGAGCGGGGGTGCGAATGAAGGCCGGGCGGGGGGTCTGCCGCAAGGGGGAAAGGGGGCTTGCCTTCCGGCGGGGCGGGGGCAGAATCCGCGCTCCCCACCGGTTATGGCTCATCCGGTGGGTGGGGCCGGCGCCGACAAGCCCTCACCAGCCAGGGGGAACAGCCGGGCCGTTGCGAGCGGAGGCAGGCGCGGACCTCTCACAGGGCCGGGGTCAATTCACGGTCAGGGAACTCAGCTTTTGCAGGAACGTTCGTTTATGAATTCGATGCCCTCCATCGTTGTCGTTTTGGTGTTTGTGGCCGCGCTTGCGTTAGGGGCGGGGTGCCGGACGGTGCCGCGGGCGGAGGAGCCTTCGCCTCCGGAGTCCGCACCGGCGGAGGCTGCCGAGGCCGCACCGGACGAGGACTTCCCCGAGCCGCGCGAGCCGGACGTGCCCGTGGAGCTGCGCGGCGTGCCGGTGACGCTGGAGGAACTGGCGGAGTACCTTGCCGTGCGCGATTACCGCTTCGCCGGGCGCAACGGTGTGGAGGTCTCGCTCACGCTGGAGAACCGCACGGCCGCCGAGGAGCTGTCGCTGCTCGTCGCCACCGAGTTTCTCGGCCGCGAGGACGAGAAGCTGTTCCGCACCGAGTGGGTGGAGGTGGACCTTGCGCCGCGGGCCCGGCATTACTATTCCGCACAGACGGGCGACAGGTTCGCCCGCACCGCGCGCGTGCTGCTTCAGGTGCTGGACTGGCCGGGCGAGGAGCCTGCGCAGGCGGACTCTCCCGCCCCGGTGGACTGAGCGCTCTGCCAGCCCGGCTCCCCCGCACGGACATTTCCAGACGGCAGCGGCTCTGACCCTTGCACCGCGACACGGCCCAGAACCCCGAACGCATCTTCACCCGCCCGGCCGCGGGCGCCATCGGGCTGGCCCTGTTCCTCATCGGCCTGGGGCTGTTCTTCTACAGCGGCCGGCTCAACTCCTCGGATGAGGTGCTCATGGCGGCGACTTCCGCCAGTCTTGCCGAGCGCTTCTCCCTCACGTTCGAAGAAGACATCTACGGCCAGCGCCACACCGGCTATGGCGTCGGCATGCCGCTGGCCGGCGTCCCCGCCTACTTCGCCGAGCGCATCCTGCGCGAGCGCGGGGTCATGCAGGCGGAGAACTTCAGCCTCTTTCCGCTGACGAACCTGCTGCTGCTGGCGGCAACCGCGATCGTCTTGGCCTCCATGCTGGAGGGACAGCGGCGATGGGCTGCGGTCGGGATCGTCATGGTGGCCAGTCCGCTCTTCCCTGCCGCGCAGACCTTCTATTCGGAGGGCCTGGCGGCGTTGGCTGTGGTTGGCGTGGCGGCGGCGGCATGGCACGGGGCAACGGACCACGCCCGCCGGTTGTTGCCGTGGCTGCTGGCCGGAATCGCGTTGGCGGCGCTGGCGGGGACGTTGTCTCGCGTGGCGCTCGCGCCCTTTCTGGCGCTGGTGCTGGTGTGGGGCTGGCGGCTCGGGACGCGGCGGGATGTGCTTCTGGCGGGGGCGGCCGGGATCGCCGCAGGGATCGGGGTGACGCTGCTTCAGAACACTGTCCTGTTCGGCGGACCATTCCGTACCGGGTACGAGGGCCAGGCGTTCACCACCCCCCTGCCCACGGGCCTGCTGGGGCTGCTCTTCTCGCCGGAACGCGGCATCCTGATCTTCTTCCCGGTGATGCTGCTGCCGCTGCTCTGCTGGAGGCATTTGCGCGGCCGGGGGCGGTCGCTAACGGTGCTGGCGCTGGCGCTGACGGTCCTCTCGCTCGTCTTTCACGGCACGTTCTGGACGTGGCACGGCGGCTGGACCGCCGGACCGCGGTTCCTTCTGCCGGTGCTGGCGCTTTGGGTGGTCGTCGTGGCGGACCTGCTGGTGCGGCACCGTGAACTGGAATGGGGCCACCGGCTGGCGGGAGCGCTGGCGCTCCTCTGGTCGGCCCTGCTCAGCTACATCTACCTCCGCCACAGTCCGATGGACTGGTGGAACCAGCTCTGGGGCGTACACCAACTGGAAAACCAGTGGCTCTTCTTCCCGCAGCTCAGCCTCTGGCAGGCGTGGCTGGACTGGGTGCCGCTGCCGGACGTGCGCGCCGGAGTCCCCGGCGCATGGGATGCGGGCCTGACGGGTACCGCCATCGCGTTCGTGGCGCTCTCGGCCTATCCGCTGGCCATTCCCTTCAGGGGCTATTTGGGGACGGATCCGCTGGAGGCACGGCCGCACTGGCGTTGGCCGGAAATCCCCCTGCGGCCGGTTCTAGCGGGCGCAGGCATTGTGCTGCTGATCGTGATGGCGGGGCTGCTGCGCGGCCCCAGGGGCTGGGAGGCGAGGGATTTCCGGGGCGCAGAACAGGACGCGCTCAGCCACGCAATCACCCGCGGTCAAGCCTTGAGGCTTGAGGGCTGGCTCGACTACCCGCTCGCCTCGCCGCTCCAACTCGTCCTGCGGGCAGACGCCGTGTACCGGGTCGCCGTGAACCACGAAGTCGTCCTGGAGGAGGACGAATCCCGCCTGCCGCACTACGCCCGGGTGGAGCTGGACCCCGGGCCGGGGTACCATTTCGTCGAGGTGTCCTTTTCCGAACGCGAACCGGGCATCCCTCCGCGCATGGAACTCTACTGGACGTGGGGGGGCGAAGGGCGCTATCTGGCCCCCGCCGGAGGGGAGTACCTCCACCAACGCCCGCTCCACTCGTGGGAACGCGCCATCACGCAAATCTGGCGGCGAAAAGAGCTGCTTCTGGCCGGTGGTATGGCGCTCCTGTTGCTCTTGTTAGGGTCGAGGAGCACGCCTCCGAGGCTCCCGGGCGCCTGAATCGCGGAATCGCCGTGCCGATTCCGTGATCCTGCGGTCCGGGGAGCGGTGGGCGTGGCAACCCGATCGCGCTCCACGCCGGTCCACTTCAGACGGAACGATATCTCACCCAAGACTGTTGCAATGATTCAATCCACCGACAACCAACTGGCGCAGACACTGATCGAGCAGGGCATCGTTGACCCCGACATGGTCGATGCCGCGATCCGCGACGCGCACAAGACCAACGAGCGCCTGGAGAAGGTGCTCGTCAAAATGGGCCTCTGCGACGAGGACCAGGTTCTGGAGGCGGTCGCGCGGACAATGCACCTGCCGTACCGCAAGCTGAGTGACTTGACGCCCGGTGACGAGGCACTCCAGCTCGTCCCTGCCGAAATGGCCGAGCACTACAGCATCGTCCCGATCTCCTACGAGGGCGGCACGCTGAACATCGCCACCTCCGACCCGCACGACATCTACATGGTGGACGAGTTGCGCCGGCAGCTCGGCGTCGAGGTGGAGGTCACCGTCGCCACCGAAGGCGAAATCGACAAGGCCTACAACCGGATGTACGGCATCGGCGGCGCCGTCATGCAGCGGCTCAGCCAGGAGTCGAACTCCAGCACGAGTGAAAACGCGGAAATCAGCCTGAGCGACAACATCGATATCGACGAGATGGCCGCCGACGCCACGATCGTCCGCTTCGTCAACCAGCTCATTCAGGAGGCGATGCGCGACCGCGCCACCGACATCCACGTCGAGCCCATGGACAAGGAACTGCGCATCCGCTACCGCATCGACGGGATGCTCTACGAAGCGCCGATTCCCCCCGCGATCAAAAGGTTCCAGGCTGCCATCATCAGCCGGTTGAAGATCATGGCGGACCTCAACATCGCCGAGCGCCGGCTCCCTCAGGACGGCAAGATCAGAATCAAAATGGGGGAGAAGGAATTCGACCTCCGTGTCGCCACCGTCCCCACTCCCTACGGCGAATCCATCGCCATCCGTATCCTGTCCCGTGACTCCGAACTGACCACGATGGAAAAGCTCGGATTCAGCGACCGCCACAAGAGCATGATGCGGGACATGATCCACAAACCCTACGGCATTATCTTCGTCACCGGCCCCACCGGCTCCGGGAAATCCACGACCCTTTACGCCGCACTCTCGGAAATCAACTCGGTGGACCGCAAAATCCTCACGATCGAGGACCCCATCGAGTACCGCATCCCCGGCGTGACGCAGATCCAGGTAAATCCGGGTATCGGTCTGACGTTCGCGCGCGTCCTGCGTACCACCCTGCGCCTCGACCCGGACGTGATCATGGTCGGGGAGACGCGTGACCCCGAAACGGCGAAAATCACCATCGCCACCGCCATGACCGGCCACCTCGTTTTCTCCACGCTGCACACCAACGACGCCTGCGGCGCCTTCACTCGTTTGAACGACATGGGCGTGGAGCCGTTCCTTGTGGCCTCCTCGGTGGAAGGCGTCCTGGCCCAGCGGCTCGTGCGCGTACTCTGCAAGCAGTGCAAGCAGTCCTACCGCCCCAACGATGACATGATCCGGCAGGTGAACATGACGCGCGAGAACCCGAAGGACATCGACTTCAAGCGCCCGGCCGGCTGCGAAGCCTGCCGCTATACCGGCTACGCAGGCCGCACGGCCGTCATCGAAATGGTGAAGATGAACGAGGCCGTCCGCCGCAAGGTCGTGGACAGTGCCTCGGCAAGCGACATCAAGTCCACCGCCATGAAAACAGCCGGCATGAGGCCCATCCGCTTCGACGGGTGGGACAAGATCAAGCAGGGCATCACGACTTGCGACGAGGTGCTCCGCGTGACCATGGAAGACGAATTCAACAACGAGTACGATCAGGAAATCCTCGAATCCGTCGCGGGTTCGGGAGTCGTCCCCGCAGGGACCGAGGAGTCCGCAGCGGGAGGATAACTCCGTGGCCCCCGCGGGCGCACGGCAAGGCTGGTTGAACGCCAATGGCATCGTTTCACTACATAGCGAAAAACAAACAGGGCGAGCGGGTGGAAGGCACCCTTGACGCCGACGGCCGGCCAGCCGTCGTCAACCGTCTCCAGCAGATGGACCTTTATCCCGTGTCCATCACCCAGGACGGCAAGCCCGTCGGCGGCGCTCCCCGGGCAAGGACCGCCACCGCCACTGCCAGCGCCTCCCGCACCGCCGTGCGCACCTCCGGCAGCGGGATATTCGGCGGCCTCTTTGGCAAATCGGGCGACGCCGTGCAAAAGCCCGGCGCCTCCACAAACGGCGGGCACGCGCGCGCATCGGCCACCTCCGTTGCGCGGACACCGGCCCGGTCCTCCTCGCTCTCGAAAGCCAAGGTTGCGAAGAACGCCGCCGCCTACAAGGCCGCCACGAAAAAAGCCGGCGCTCATGCCGAGCCCGAGCCCTCCTCCGGCAGTTTCGGTTTCGGGAAAAAGGTCCGCTCCGCCGATCTTGCGGCCTTCAACCGTCAGCTCGCCGACCTGATCGGCGCCGGCATCCCGCTCGTCAAGGGTCTGGCAATTCTGATGAAGCAGACCCACAACGAAAAGCTCAGCGCCATCATCCAGACGGTGCTGGACGACGTGCAGGGCGGCGCAACGTTCGCCGACGCGCTCGCCAAACACCCCGACACCTTCTCCAAGCTCTTCGTCGCCATGGTGCGCTCGGGTGAGGCTGGCGGCATGCTCGACGAGATTCTCGAACGTCTTGCCGATTTCTCCGAGGCGGAGGAGCAGCTCAAAGGCAAAGTCAAGGCTGCCCTGGCTTATCCCGTCGTGATGATCCTTGCCGGCTCGGTGGCCGTCTTCGTCATGTTTGCCTACGTGATTCCGAAGATCACCGGCACGTTCGAACAGCTCGGCCAGGCCCTTCCGGCGATCACCCTCCTGCTGATCAACATCAGCCATCTGGCGCAGGCCTATTGGTGGATGATCCTGCTGGGTGCGGCCATTCTCGGGTTTGGCTTTGTTCAGTGGACGAAGACGGCAGAGGGCCGCGCGCTCTGGCACCGGCTGCAACTCAAGCTCCCGCTGGTGGGCCCCCTCGTGCAGAAGCGCGAAGTGGCGCGGTTCTGCCGCACCCTGGGCTCGTTGCTCAAGAACGGTGTCTCGATTCTGCAGGCGCTCGACATCACGCGCGAGGTGGTGGACAACACCGTCGTCAAAGAGGAAGTGGACAAGGTGGTGGACGAGATCACCCAGGGCGCCGCGGTGGCCCGGCCGCTGATGGACAGCAAGGTCTTCCCGCCCGTGGCCGTGAACATGATTGCCATCGGCGAGGAAACCGGCCGGCTGCCCGAAGTGCTCCTGCGCGTCAGCGAATCCTTCGAAGGCCAGGTGGAACGGACCGTGCGCACCCTCACCTCGCTCATCGAACCGGTCATCATCGTGGCGATGGGCGTCGTGGTCGGCTTCATCGTTATTGCGATGCTGCTGCCCATCTTCAGCCTCGATCCCTCGGGAGGTATGTGACCGGTGACAAGGAGAGCCACCCTCAATCGGCGCGGGCTGACCTTCGTGGAAGTGCTGCTGGTCATCGTGATCATGCTGGTGCTGCTCGCCGTGGCGCTGCCGAACATGAGCGGCCCGCGCGACCGGATGGCACTGCGCTCGGCCACCCGCGACCTGGCCACGGGGGGGATGCTCGCCCGCCAGATGGCGATCTCCTACGGCGAGTCCACCTACCTCGTCATCGACCCGGAAAACAACCAGTGGTGGCTGGAACTCTCCCCCGACGCGGCCGAAGTGCGCGAGCAGCGCGAACGCGTCCACCGCCGCGCCCGCCGCGTGAGCGACGCCCAAGGCCACGCCAGCACAAGCGAGGAGCGCATCCGCGACCTCCCCATCCGCACCGAGTTCGTCACCCTCATGCAGGAAGGCTCGGAACTCCCCCTGCGCGACAAGGTCCGGGTTACCTTCTATCCCAACGGCATGACAGACGGCATCGCCATCGAGGTCGAGAACGGCCGCGGCGATTCCTCCACGGTCGAGTTTGAAGCGGGAATGACACGCCCGGAGATATACGCCGGCTCGCCGCGCAGCCCGGCCGAGCGGCTGCGCGCCATGGGGCTCAACCCCGCCGACTACGGCATCGCGGAGACGGTCTCCGCGGAAAACGAGGGCCGCGCCCCGGGCGAAGGCTTCTACCAATCCGCAGGCTGGACCAGCGAGGAGCGCGTCGCCGCCTACAAGGACGCGGTGGACAGAATGGTGGACCGCTCGCGCACCCGCTTCGAGGCGCAGGAGGCCGGCGGGCCGGCGGCCTACTACCGGGAGGCCTCGCGATGGGGAAGGTAGCCATCCTCCGCCGTTCGGCACGCCCGCAGGCAGCGTTCATCCTGCTCGAAGTGCTCGTCTCGCTCGTCCTCGTCGGCGTTTCCATGACGGCGCTCATGCGCGGGTTCGTCATGTCGCTCGATACCGTGCAGCAGGTGCGGAAAAACGAGGTGGCTGTCTTCCTGGCGGAGGCGATCACCGACGACATGATCCTCGAACCGCCGCCCGAAGGCCGGTTCGACGGTCTGTTCGAACGCGACCCCCGCTTCGGCGAACCGTTCGAAGGCTGGAGCTGGCACCTCACTGTCGATGCCGAGGAGCCGCGCTACCGCGAGCGCCCCAGCGGCCTCGCCTTCCGCCGGCTTGAACACGTCTATCACGCCCGGCTGGAGATACGATACGAGGACGAGTTCGACACGACCACCTACCTGGTGCTCGACACGATCCTGATGGACCCGGACGTGTTCAGCGCCCAGGCACTCCAGCAAAATCAGCTCTTCTGGTAGGAAGCGGACGGAGAGGAAGATGGCATCCCGCAAAGGAATCGTGGCATTGCGGCCGCACGGCGCCACAAGGGGTTTCTCGGTGATAGAAATCCTCGTGGCCGCGACTATCTTCTCCCTCGTTTCCACCGTCGTGTTCATGGTCTTTCGCGGTGCCGTCCGCAGCCAGGAGGTCGGCGTCCGCGAGACGGAAATCATGCAGCGGGCGCGCTACACCATGTCCTCCCTCCAGAGGGACACCACGAACATCTTCTTCCGCGACGAGACCTCCTACAACGTCACCATCAGCCGGCTGATCGAGCAGATGGAATCCGAGCGCATCCGCGCCGAACAGACCGGCGATTGGCAGCCGTTTTTCGACATGTACGGAGACCCCGACGACCCGCGCACCCGCGAGGCGGCCGCCGTCGGCAACCCATGGGAGCAGGGCCGCGTCATCGACCTCCAGTTCCAGGGCACCCCGGGCTCCAACACCGACACCGTCAGCTTTGCCGTCTATTCGCCGCTTCGCCTCGGCAGCCACTACAATTCGTGGGGCCTCTCCCGCGTCACCTACCGCGTGGACAATAGCATTCTGTTGCGCATTGAGGAACCGGTGGAGGTCAACCCGCGCAATATATACGGTGAGGTGCTCGAACGCCGCCAGCCCCCCCGCATCGCCAAGCTCGCCGAAGGCGTGGAGGAGTTCAAACTGCGCTACGCCTTCTGGTACGACCATCAGTGGTACGAAACGTCCGACTGGTCCTCCACGCGCCGGCAGACCCGCAATCCGCGGTTCATCCTCGGCGACCACGGGATCGGCGACGACATGGGGCTCGGGTTCGATGCCCTCCAGCAAGGCCGCAACGACGGGCAGCTCCGCCCCGGTGAGCCGGGATGGAACGAGTTCCTCAACGACCAGCGCTCCGAGCCGCTCGACCGCCTGCCCGCCTACATGCGCGTGCATCTTGGCCTTACAGACCCCGACGATCCCGGCCGTATCGCCCGCTTCGAAACCGTCCTGCGCGTCTATCCATCGGAGGAAACCTACGCACCGATGGAAGAACTGCTCGACGAACGCCAGCGCGAATACGAACGCCGCGTGCGCGACGAACGATACACTCCCATCTATCCGGGGAGCCTCGTGCGCCGATGAGTATCCGTGCCCTTTGCCGCGATCCCCGCCGCGCCGTGGTCCTGATCCTCGTGCTCTGGATCGTGATCGTGCTCACGATCATGGCCTACTCCCTTATCTTCCAGGCCACCTCCGAAGCCACCGTCACCGGCCTGCGCAAACGGGAGCTTCAGGCGGACATGCTCGCCCGCGCCGGCATCGCCAAGGCCATCGTGGACCTGCGCAACGACCTCATCTTCTCCACCGACGACGACATCCCACGCTTCGACGCCGAGGGCGACGTGTGGGCACGCCCCGAGGAAGGCAAGGACGAGGTCGTCCTTGGCAACGACGACAACGCCCATTACAGCGTCCGCGTTTACGACGAGGAGGGCCTGTTCAACCTCAACCGCATGAGCGCCTCCAACATGATGCTGCTCCAGACCATCATCGAGCGCATCGGCTATGACGAGGAGGACGCGGAAATCGTCGCCGCAGCGATCGTGGACTGGCGCGACTCGGACACCACGCCCGCCCTGCCCAACGCGCCCCACACCGAGGAAGGCATGGCCTACGCCATGCTCCGGCTCGAAGACCTCGGCCAGCGCGGCCGCGTGCGCGACGAGGACATCCAGCCGATCATCTTCCGCAACGAAAACTTCCTCACCGTGGACGAGCTGCTTGAGGTTTACGGCGTCACCCCGGACCTCTACTTCGGGCCCGGCACCCCTGAGGCGGAATACTACACACAAAAATTCGGCGGCCCGGAAGGCGAGCGCTTTCATATAGAGGAGCGCACGCGCCATCGCCGGCCGGTCAACGAGGAGCGGCCCCTCGGCCTGCGTGACTACTTCACCGTCTATGGCGAAGGCCGGCTCAACATCAACACCGCCCCCCACCACGTCCTTGCCGCCCTTGCCGAGGCCGCTGGCGATACCAACGGCGATCAGGTCGCCGACCGCGTCCTCCGCATACGGCGCGGCGGCCGGCGTGATAATTTCGACAACAGCAACGCCTTCCAGGAGCAGCAGGACATCATGGCCGACAACGACGTCGGCTCCATGGTGGCCGCCGCCTCGAACCTCTACCCGGTGGGCGTGCGGTCGAGCGTCTTCCGCATCATCGCCGAGGGGAAGGTGGGAGAGGTCAGCTCGGTCAAGGAGGTCGTCGCCGCCCGCAGCCTCGAAGTGCTGATCCGCGACGAAACCTTCGAAGCCGCAGACCGGGCACGCCAGCGCCGCGACAACCAGTCCGGGCGCTGGGAACGGCGCCAAAACCGCGACGACCCCAGCCAGGTCGTCTATCCATTCGTCCGCATCGTGCAGGCGTATCATCACTGAGAGGAAAAACCGTCCCCAATGGCGAAGCACCTCGTACTTGAAGTCTCCGATTCCGAAGCGCAGGTGATGCAGGTCAGCACCGGCCGCCGCAACGAGGCGCCGGTGTTGGAAGCTGCCTTCACGGTCGATTTCGACGACCTGCCGCGCGACGAGGACGGGCTCGCCGCACGCGCCGAACGCCTCCGCGAGCGGTTCAAGCAGGCCAAGCTCGGCCCCGGTCCCGTCGCCATCCTTCTGCCAAAGCAAAACTCCATCATCCGCACCGTACAGCTCCCCTCCGCCGAGGAGGAGGAACTCGAAGGCATGGCCCAGTTCGAGGCGGAAAAGTTCATCCCCTTCAACGTCGAGCGCCACATCATCAGCAACCAGGTGCTGCGGCTCGACGCGGTCAACGGCAGCCACGTCCTGATCACCGCGGTGGACGGCCCGGTGATGGACAAGGCGCTTACGCTTGCTGCGGGCTGCTCCCTCAAGCCCACCATCGCCGAAATCACCTCCGTGGCGCTGGTGCGTGCCTTCCAGGAAAAGATAGAGCCCCTGCCGGAGGACACCTCGGGCATCCTGCTCCACATCGGGCGCTACCAGACCGAGATCAGCATCGTGCAGGGCGAGATGCTCATGGCCTCGCGCTCCCAGCAGCTCGGCGTACAGCGGCTCCTGAACGATCTCGGCGCCGCCTCGGGCCTCGAAGGCCCCATCACCCCCGAACAGCTTGACCACCTGGACATGGCCACGCCTGACGACTTCCGCCTCCCCACTGAGGGGGAAGCAGAGGACGCCTTTCAGGTCCCCGCTCCCGAAACCAACCAGGCGGGGGAGGCATGCCGCGCCTGGGTCCAGCGCCTCGTTCGCTTCACCCGCCAGACCTACGAATTCGCCACGCGCGAACACCGCATCCATCCCGCAAAGCGTGTTTATCTCTGCGGCGACGCGGCCCGGATAAAGGGGCTGGCGGACGCGTTCACCCAGAACCTCAATGTCGATACCGAATCCTTCGACCCGCTCGGAGAGCTGAAACGCTCCGCGCAAGGAGAGGTGGAGGAAGCAGCCCTCCCCGGCATGATCCCCGCCTACGGCACCGCCCTGCGCCTGATCGTCGAGCACAACGATCCGCGTTCGCGAAACCAGCGCATCAACCTCCTCCCGCTCGAAGTGATCGAGGAACAGCAGGCCGCCGAGCGGCGCAACCTCCTGGCCGTCTCCGGCGCCATGGTGCTCATCACCCTCGTCCTCGTCTATCTGACCATCGACGCGCAGGCCACCCACAGCGAGCGGCTCCGCGACCTCTACACCGAGTACAACGAAGACATGGCACCCATCGTCGAGGAGCTTTACGAAAAGGAAACGCAGCTCGAGATCATCAAGGGAATCACCGACGACCGGACCCCGCCGCTGTTCATCCTCGATCAAATTTCCACCTTCCCGGGAATCGGTTCCACCAGGGATGACGGCCGGCTCACGCTCACCGACTTCCGCTACGCCCGCAATGAGGTGACCGTCGAAGGCAACGTGATCGACTTCGACGTCGCCGGCGAGTTTGCCGAGTTCCTCGAAAACCTCGAACACACCGGCCGGCCCGTCTTTACCCGCGTCGGCACCCCCCAGATGGGGACACTCCAGCTCTCCCACAACCGCGGAAACGTCCACACCTTCACCATCAACGCCACGCTCAACACAGCGGGCGGCTCGTCAAGATAAGGGGAAGAAGCACCATGAGTAACATGAAACCGAGAGAAAAAATGCTCTTCGCCGCGACGGTCGCCGCCGCCATGATCTTCGTTATCTGGCAGTTCGTCCTCGAAGGCGGCGATACGGCCGCACCCGGCACCGGAGGCGCAGGAGGCGATGTCACGGTCCTCGAGCGCCGGTTCCAGGACAACCTGCGCGCTCTCGAGGAAATATACCTCATCGAAAGCGAGTTCAGCCGCATCGGCGAGCTTCCCTCCACCGACGAGGATACCGGCGCCCCTGTCTCCCGCCCCGCCACCGCCTTTCAGCAGCAGGTCGCCGCTATGGCCCGGGAAAACAACTTCCCCAACGCCAGCCCTCGCACCGACACCGAGGAAATACGCGGCGTCGAGGACTACGAACTCATCAACGTCGGGATCACCTTCGAAGGCCCCTTCGAACAGTGCATGGGCCTGCTCAAGACCTTCGAAAGCGCCGGCCTCATGATGCGCGAACTCTCCGTACGCTCCACCCGCGACCGCGATTACCTCCGCGTGGACGCGGTCGTCTCCCGCATTGCAGAACGCCCGCGCGGCACCACCGACACGATCGACCGGCTCCGCAGGCGATAGGAGAAACACCACACGTGCTGCCCACCCCTCAGCGTATAGCCCTCATCAACGCGCTTCTTTTCATCGTCGTGCTGACGCTCGCCGTCCTGCTGATCACCCGCGAGCGCCCCCTGCCCGGCCGGCCACCGGTGGAGCAGGTCCGCGAGGAGGTGGCCGAACTCATCGAGCAGCGCGGCACCGCCCGCGACCGCCTCGAAGGCCAGCTCCAGGCCCTCGGGGAAAGGCGCATTTTCGCCACCATCATCCCGATGCCGACACCCACGCCGACGCCCACCCCCACGCCCGTGCCGCCGCCGCGCATCGAGGAAGTTACCGACCGCTGGCGCCTGGAAATCATCCTGCCGCGCTCCGGCATGGCCA
>SLMS01000040.1 GCA_007133495.1 Candidatus Sumerlaeota bacterium
CGCATCGTCCCCGGTTCCGGCTTCCTCGTCCCGGGGCGGGTAGAGCCGCAGCTTGCGGATGCGGTGCCGTTCGAGCTGAGCCACGACGATGCGCCAGCCGTCCTGCTCGAAACCTTCCCCGCGCCGGGGGATGCGGCTCAACCGGTGATACACGTACCCGGCAAGCGTATCGCAGTTTTCCCGCGGCAGGTCCAGGGCAAGGGACTCCGCCAGGTCGTCGAGGTCGATCGCTCCATCCACAAGGTAATGATTGCCGAGCTTCTGGATTTTGAGTTCGGGACGGTCGTACTCGTCCATGATCTCGCCGGTGATCTCCTCGATGATGTCCTCGCGGGAGAGGAGGCCGCTGCAGCCGCCGAACTCATCGAAGCAGATGGCGATCTGGTTCCTGGTGCGAAGCATTTCCTGGAGCGCGGCATCCACGCGGGCCACTTCTGGGATGAACAGCGCGGGGTGGACGAGCTGGCGCACGTCCCGCGGCAGGACTGGCCGTTCCAGAAAATCGTGCACGTTCAGATAGCCGATCAGGTTGGTGACCTGATCGTAGTAGCAGGGGAAGCGCGTATAGCCGGTGCGCCGGGCAAGAGCGAGGAACTTTTCGGGCGTGAGGTTGTTGAGCGCCACGGCGGTGACATTGTTGAGCGGGCGCATGACCTCGCGGACGAGTGTTTCGTCCAGCCGCTGAATCGCGCGGACCATTTCGCGCTCGGTGCGGGATTCCTCGTGGTGATGGGCGCGTTCGGCCTCCTCGCGCGTGGGGATGGCGCCCTCTCCCCCGCCGACGATCATCAGCAACCCGTCCTCCCGCTCGACAAGGTGCGCGGTGCTCCGCCCGAGCCGCAGCGGCCGCAGCAGCACCTCCCCGAGCCCCATCAGCCATTCCCAGAGCAGTGCCGCCACCTGCACCCGCCCGGGAAGGCTCCCGCCCGCCTCCAGCAGCCAGGGCGGAGAAACGCCATTGGGCGCCTGGGACTTCCGTCCGTCCCCGTTCCCCCGCGTATAGAAGCCGCGCATGAACACCATCGGCAGAGCCGCCAGCACCACGCCCGCGAGCAGCGAGACCGCCAGCACCAGAAGGAACTCCCGTCCGGCGGTCTCCCGCCATGCTGCGGGGAACAACTGGCAGAGCGCCCAGAGTCCCGGAAAAAGGAACAAGAGAGAAACCAGCCGCGAGAGCTTCACCACACTCAGAGCGCTCCCTGCCCGCTCCAGCACCCCCTCGCGAAGCCGCGACGAATCGTCCTCCTCCGGCTGCTGGAGAAGCTTCCACGTGCCACCCAGAATCCGCGACTCCGTACGCGCGGCGGCAAGGCGCAGCAGCAGGCCCACCGCCAAGCCGCCCACGGCAAGGAACTCCAGCGCCGTCATGGCTGCTCCTCCCGCGCGGCGGAAACTTCCGGTGCCGCGCCGAGCTGCAGTTCCACCCTGACGACACGTGCCTTGTCCATTTCTGTCACCCGGAAAAGACATCCGGGCCCGGGCACCTCGTCGCCCGGTTTGGGGACGCGGCCGAGGGTATTGAAGACAAAACCGCCGGCCGTCCGTGCCGCATCCTCATCGAGAGCAAGGCCAAGTTCCTCGTTCAACTCCCACAGCTCCACGCGCCCATCCAGCCGGTAGAGCCCCTCTTCCATCTTCTCGATCCACTCTTCTTCCTCGTCCTCCACGTCCTCAATGTGCCCGACGATCATCTCGAACAGGTCGTGCAGCGTCACGATGCCGGACATGCCGCCGTACTCGTCCTGCACAACGACGAGGTGGGTGCGGTGCCGCCGGATTTCGGAGAGCAGCTCGGGGAGGGTCATGTGCTCGCTGACCATGACAGGCCGGCGCAGCAACGAGTACGGGTCCTGCGGGCGCTGAAGGAGTACCTCCTTGGCCAGCAGCGTTCCCACCACCTCGTCCATCGTCCCCCGATAGACAACGAGCCGGCTGTACTCGCTCTTGCGAAGGCGCTCATACACCTCGGCGGCGGGCAGGTCCAGGGGCAGGCCCTCCACTTCGGTGCGTGGAGTCATGATCTCCTCGGCGGTGGATTCGGCGAACTCGCGCACCGAGTCGATCATGTCGAAGGCATCCTCGTCGAGGACGCGCTCGATGCCGCTCAGGTTGGGAAGCAGGCGCAGGTGCATGTCGGTGAGGTGGCCCGGCGGGGCCTCCTCCGTGAAGTACGTCCCGAGCGACCTGCCCATCGCCAGCAGCGGCACCACCGGCACCGCCAGCCATCGCGCCAGCGGCACCAGCCACAGCGAGAACCCGCGGGGAGCCGACAGCGCGACGTGCCGGCCGAAAAGCTCCACCACGAAGAACTGCAGCCCGGCCGCCACAACGGTCCCGGCGAACACCGCCCCCAGCCCGGCGCCCGGCAGCCAACCTGCAAAAAGACGTACGAGCGCCACCCCCATGACGAGGAGCGCCAGAACGGAGGCGATGGAGAATCGCTGCTCAAGGCCGGGTAACCGGGCGATCAGGCTCCGGAGGCGCTGGGGGTAGGGCTCCTCGTCCCGCTCGGTTCCGACACGGGCATGTGCCCCAATGGCGGCGACGGCGGTCTGCGAGACGGTAAAGACAAGGTTCAACAGCAGTGCGGCCCCGGCCACCGAGGCATACAGCCAGATGGCGGGAACAACGGGGTCCGCCGCTGCCGGTCCAAGCGCTTCGGCCAGAGTTTCGCCGAGGGGAGGGGCTGGCGGAGGTTGTGGAGGGTCGGATTCCAAGGCGGTCTCGCTCCGTGACCCGCCGGGCGGACCATGAGAGCAAGTTGATTGAATTGGCCACAACCCGGCACCGCTCCCTTGCGGGCCGGATGAGCAGCATCAGAACACCACCGCGGCAGCCGCCTTCAAGCGCAATCCGACGGTCCAGACCGGCCGGGATGCATACGCAAGCACATGGGCGTTCCGCTCTGCGCTTGGGCCGGGTGGCGTGAACCGGTCAAACGCAACCATCCACCGATTTCGCCTTTTCACGCCGATAGGGGCTGATGCCCAGTCCAGTGGCGTGAGCAAGGCAGCGTCTGTGGAATCAGCGGATAACTCCAAGATCAGTTATCCTGCAGCAAGAGAACAGAAACGCTCTGTCCCGGGAGGCCTTCCATCATGGGCATCGGCGGGCTGCCGGGGGGGCACACGCAGCGGAAGAAAAGACTGCCGCCAGGAATGCTGCGTACCCTTGGAGTGCGCGCGGCTTGCCGCCGCCTTCGCGCAGCGGGCTTGCCCGCGCGCGCTCTGGCTGGCCAACACGCACGGGGCGGCAGCAATCTGCCGCCAGGAGTGCTTCCTTTTTCTTGCGGGTGTTCGGTAGCTGCGCGTAACCCCTCCCGCGTGATTTGACTTGGAGAGAGATGCCCGTGCCCATTCGCGTTCCCGTTACCGCTGTTTCGCTGCTGCTGATCTGCCTTTGGCTCGTTTCCGGCGGTGGGTTGCTCCACGCCCAGCCGCTCAATTCCCAGCTCCAGGACCTGACTGAACGCGGTGCCGCAAGCCGCGCCGTCTGGGGTATCTACGCCGCCGAGCTGGAATCCGGCAACATCCTCGCCGACATCAATGGCACCCGGCTCCACGTTCCCGCCAGCAACCGCAAATTGGTCACCACCGCCATGGCCGCGAAACGGTTCCAGCCCGATCGCCGTATCGAGACCGAACTGCGGGCGGAGCGGCTCGCCAACGGCGGCGTGGTCGAAGGCGACATCGTGCTCCACGCCGCGGGCGATCCGTCCTGGACCTCCGAACTGCAGAACGGCCGGACCGGCGTGGCGCACCTGCGCGGCCTGGCCCGCGCCGCGTACCAGGCAGGCCTGCGGCGCGTCGAAGGCGATCTGGTGATAGATACCGAGCTCTTTGTGGACAGCCAACCGCTCCCCCCGGGCTGGACGTGGGGAAACCTCGATGCCAGCTTCGCCAGCCGGCCCGCCGTGCTCTCGCTCAATCGCAACCTCGCGGGCATCACCATGCGCCCAAGCCGGCAGGGCGAACCGGTGGACCACTCGGTCGTCATGAACCCGGCGCCGTTCGAGGTGGAGAATCGCTCGATGACGCTTGGCGCGGGCTCGGCACCGACCATCCGCCTCGAACGCGATCTGGAGGGCCGGTGGGTGACGCTCCGCGGGGGCATCCCGGCAGGGTCGGACGCCGCCAGCCGGTTGCTCCCCGTCGGTAAACCGGTGGACATGACGGCCGGAGTCTTCCACCGCCTTCTCCAGGAGGAGGGCGTGGAGATGGGCGGCGGCATCCGCTTCGAACGCAGCATTCCGCGCGGCAACCTGCTGCTCGGCACGCTCCGCGGCGCGACGTTTGCGGAAATGGTCACCCTCTGCAACGAGCGCAGCGACAACTTCGTCGCCGAATCGCTCTACCTGCTTTGCTCGGGCGAGCGCTACGGCCGGGCAAGCTACGACGGGTCACACCAACTCGAGCAGGAGTTCTGGCGCTCGATCGGCGTGGACCCGGCGGACGTGCGTTCCGCAGACGGCAGCGGCCTCTCCCGCGAAAACGCCATCACGCCCGAGGCGCTCGTGGAGCTGCTCCTCCACATGCGCGAGGTGCCCTGGTTCTACGAGAGCCTGCCCGTGAGCGGCCGCACCGGGACCCTCCGCTTCCGTCTCAGCCAGGACGGCATGGCCGGCCGCGTGCGCGCAAAAACCGGCACCCTCAACGGGACCGCGGCCCTCAGCGGCTATGTCACCACCAACTCCGGCAACACGGTCGTCTTCTCCATTATGGCGAACAACTTCACCGGCAGCACCGCTGCCATCCGCAACCGTATAGACGAAATGGTGACCGTACTGGCGGGTAGGTAAAGGGGGACGAACTCCCGCACCATCCGGCCCGCCGGGCATAAAGATCCCCCCTCCGCACACAGGGGCCGCGGAGGGGGGCATGGGATGGGGCGGGGGGAGTATCCCCTATGGTCAGGCCTTGACGCGTACCTTCTTCAGCCGGTTGGAGAGACGCGAGAACGTTGCCTCCAGTTTCCCGGTCTCCTCCTCCAGGCCTTTGATGAACTTGTTGTCCGCGGGGGTGCCGCGCACGGCTTCGAAGTCCTTGTCGCGGACGGTCTGGTCGCCGTCGATGCCGAAACCAAGCCGCGTGGACTGATCGAACTCCTTCTTCGCGTCGGAGAGGATCATGTTGTTGAGTTTGGTGCGGCTGGATTTCCAATCCTCCAGAATGGCGAGGAGCCGCTCGCGGACTTCCTCGGTCGAAAGACCGGGGTAACGCCGCGAGAAGAGCGCCTTGCACCAGACGTGCTCCTTTTCGTCGTAGCTCTCGTGAACTTCGAGGAACTTCTTGTGGAGGGTATCCACGTTTTCCACCACACCGGACTCGATGCCCTCGATGATTCGCTCCACAAGGCACATGGGCGCGAGCATCCCCGCAACGTCCACCCAAGGGCGGAGCGGAAGCTCCTCCAGTCCGGCCAGGTCCCTGATAAAGGCCGCGAGTGTGGCATCACTGCCCCGCGATTCCATGGCGTTGATGAGGGCGTCGCCCATGAATATTTTGACGGCGAGTTCGTAATACTTGCGGCCGGTCTGCAGCATGAGGCGCTTGATGATCGCGCCTTTGTAGGGAATGTTGACCTGCTCCTTCTTCGCCTTTTCCTGCAGGGCCGCAAGGTCGTCGATCCCCGCGACCACCCGCTGCATGATATACGGCGAGAGGAGGGTGAAGTTGATGATGTCGAGCTTGGCGGGGTCCTTGCGCCGGTCACGCGCCGGCCATTTTTCGCTGTCCCGGCGTGTGCCGACCGTGAACAGGTTCATCGCCGGAGTTACAAGACTCCTGCCCTCCTCCACGGTCAGGTACGAGAAGGGCAGGTTCGACGTATCGAAATTGCCACCGTGTTTGTCCATGACGACGGAAAACGGCGCCACTTTTGCCGGCCAGAGCAGGTACGAGAACGACGCCGTCTTCGTGCCGCGTTCCAGCGTGCCCTGGTGCACGGGCCCGAGTTTGTACATGTGGTTGCTCTGGTTGGTGCCACTGCCGGCGTTATAGAATGAGAACATGCCGGCGATCAGCAGCGTGGATTTGTGGTGGGTTACCGTATAGGGGCCGGCGAAGATCGAGCACGCTTCGCCATGATAACCCTCGCTGTTGGCGAAGAATACACAGTTCTCCGCGGAGAACTGCTTGCCGATCCGGACACCCTGGCCGATGAAGGTTTTTGAGATGGTCGCACTGCCGTCCACGCGTGAGCCGGACAGGACAATAAACTCCTCCGCGATCACGCCGTGGCCGACAAAGGAGGGGTCCTCGGCGCAGCCCCGGACGGTGCCCTCGGTGAGCGCGCGGGCGCCCTCGATGGTGGCGTGCGGGCCGATCGCCACGTTCACGATCTTCCCACAGCCGGCGACACGGCTCCCCGTGTCCACAAGGCCGCGGTCCGAACGGCGGGACTTGACGTAATTCGAGACGATCTTGTCCAGCCGTTTCTGCATGTTGGGACGGTGGCGGTAGGCGGCAATCAGGTAGGCCATCTGGGCGGAAAGGCACTCGAAAATCCTGATCTCGCGGCCGCCCCCCTCGTTCCAGGGCTCGATCTCCACCCCGTTGCCGAAGGAGGTTTCTCCTTCGACTGCAAGGGTGTGGACGTCCTCCACCACGACACCGTCCGCCAGGTCGTAGTTGGCCAGGTTTGCCACGTTCCGCACCAGCACATCGTTGCCGATCCGGCAATTGTGAATGGCGGAGTTGTATAGACCCTCCGGCTTGCTGATGCCACCGGGTCCCTTTGCGGTCTTTTTGAACGTACCGATTTCCACTTTTCCGGAGAACCAGACGTTGTGTATGCTCTCCGGCTTGAATTGGTCGGAGACGGTGACGCCGCTCCACGAATCCGCACTGCATCCGTTGGCCTCGAGGGCGGCGATTTCTTCCTTCTTGAGTTTGCGGTATGCTGACATAGGCAGGTCCCCTCTTTGTGAATGGTCGCGGGGTTCAGATCATGATGCGCGCGTCGGCAACGTGGCAGCCCTTGCCCTTGTCCTGGACCATGAGGGGGTTGATGTCCAGTTCCTTGATCTGGGGCAGGTCGCTTGCCAATTGCGAGAGGCGCAGGAGGCACTCCTCGATCGCCGCGATGTCGCGCGGATTGCGCCCCCGCGCCCCGGCAAGGAGTTTGTATGCCTTCACGTCCTGCACCATTTCGGCGGCGGAGGTCTTCCCGATCGGCACGGCGCGGAAGCTCACGTCCTTGAATATCTCCACGAACGTGCCACCGAGACCGAACATGATCGCGTGACCGAAGGAGTTGTCCTGCTTGACGCCAAGGATGACCTCATCAGCGCCGCTGATCATCCTGGCCACGAGCACGCCCTTGATCTTCGCGTCCGGCTTCGCCTTGCCGACATTCTTGATGATCGAATTGTACGCGTCGGAGGCAGCCTTCTCGTCAGCCACGTTAAGCACAACCCCGCCGACGTCGAACTTGTGCACGACGTCGTCCGAAACGATCTTGAGCACCACCGGGAAGCCAATCTTTGCAGCCTGCTTGGCCGCATCCTCCGCGGATTGCACGAGTGCGCGCGGAACGACCGGCAGTTTGTAGGCTTCGAGGACCTTGTCCGCCTCTTCCTCGGGCAAGTGATGCCGGCCGGCCTTGGCAGCCTCCTCCAGCACCTTTTGCGCCGTGGCCTTGTCCACGTCCTTGAAAACCTTCGGCTCGTCGAGTTTGCGCGCCATCTCGTCGCGGAAACGGCACGAGGCAGCAAACGCGTCCAGCATGTCCTCCGGAAGTATATAGTGAGGAATCTTGTGGCGCTGGAGCAGGTCGATACCCGGTTCAACATCCATCTCGCCCATGAAGGAGGTGTAGAGTGGCTTCTTGTTGTGCTCGCCGACGTGGCAGATATTCTGCGCGATGTCTTCGATGTCCGTCATGGACTGCGGCGTCAGGATGACGGAGACGGCATCGACGTTGTCGTCGGCGAGGGCACCCTCGACGGCGATTTCGTAACGGTCGGCACGCGCGTCGCCGATCACGTCCACCGGGTTGCTCTGGTTGCCGGCCCGCGGGAGCTTCTTCCAGAAAAGCTCCGCGGTTTTTTCCGTGAACCTGGCGAGTTCCACCCCATTGCGAACGGCGGCGTCCGCGGCAAGCACCCCGGGGCCACCCGCATTTGTAATAATCGCGATGCGGTCCTTCTCCGGGAGAGGCTGGTAGGAGAGCGCGATCGCCCGGTTGAACATCTCCTCGATCGTGGTGCAGCGGATGATACCTGCCTGGCGAAAGGCCGCGTCGCAGATTTCGTCGCTGCCGGCAAGAGACCCGGTGTGAGAGGCGGCAGCGGCGGCACCGGCGCTGGTGCGGCCGGACTTGATCGCGAGCACAGGTTTGCCGCCCTCGCGCACCGCGGCCTCCGCAGCCTTCATCAGCCCGCGGCCATCGACTACTTCCTCGAGGTAGAGCAGGATCACCTTCGTCTTCGGATCGTCCTTCAGGTAATAGATAAGGTCGATCTCGCTCACGTCCGCCTTGTTGCCGAAGCTGACAAACTTCGAAAAGCCGATGTGCTTGCCCTGTGCGTAGTCAAGGACCGCGGTACAGAGTGCCCCACTCTGGGAGAGGAAACCGATATTTCCTTCCGCCGGCATCTTCCGCGCAAACGAGGCATTCAGGTGCGAGGTGGGATCGGTGTTGATCAGGCCAAGGCAATTTGGGCCGATAATCCGGATGCCGTACTTCTTCGCGATGTCCTTGATCTTCTGTTCGCGTTCGATCCCGGCTCCGCCGACCTCGCGGAACCCGGCGGAGATGATAATAACTGCCTTGATGCCCTTCTGCCCGCACTGTTCGAGCGCCATGTGGCAGACCGCGCTCGGGAAAACGAGAATCCCAAGGTCCACCGGCCCTTCTATATCCAGGACGTACTTGTAGGTCCTCACGCCAGCGATGTGCTTCTTACCGGGGCTGACCGGATAGACGATGCCCCGCAGGCGGTCCTTCAGAATATTGTAGAAGATATCGAAGGGGACGCTCCCCTCCACGTCCGTTGTTCCGATAACAGCCACCGACTTTGGATAGAAGAAGGGATCGAGAGAGTTCTTGGCTTCAGTCGTCTTGGCTTCAGTCGTCATCAATCGGAATTCCTTTCCTTTCGGGGTGGGTGCACAAGCCCGCCTGCATGAGCCGGATGGCCGGCTGCCGGGGTGGGGACGGCAACTGGTCCGCCGTAGCGGCAGACCTGCCAGAAACAAGAAGGCCGGGGACTTGCCCCGGCCTGTTTACTTCTTCAGGTATCCGCCGATGAAGTCCGCAGCATCGGCGACATTTTGAACTTCGAGCGCCTTGTCTTCCGCCATCTCAATGCCAAACTCCTCCTCGAAGCCGGCAACGAGCTGTAAACTCTGCATCGAGCTGGCACCCAGGTCGAAGACGAAGTTCGCATCGTCGGAGATGGAATCAGGGTCGGTCTCAAGCACGCGCGCGATCACTTCCTTGACGCGTTGTAGAACTTGGGGGTCTGCCATTGTTGCACTCCTTCCTGGCTGGTTTTGCCGGATGAAGGTCACAGAACGGAGCGCCGGGGCGCATCGTGGTCGAACCGGACTGACCCGACAGCCGCGCGGGAACGGTTCTTTTTCTCCCCGAATTCTGCGCTGCGTTCCGCCGCCTCCTTTCCGACAAGAGAGTCCATTTTTTGGACCGGTCCGGTCGTTTAGTGGGACTCCCCTCCCCGAGTCAACAGCTTCCGGCACCTATCCCCCGATCATGTGAAAAAAAATGCACCGCGGGCTGCACAGCTCTCTACCGACAAGCTCTTCCATCCCCGGAACATCGCGCCGTTCTCCTCCTCACCAGCAACAACCAGTGACACATCACGCCCGTAAACAGAGGGAAATCATGTAATTGGGCTTTACCCATCGGGTGCAGATGCACTTCTTTTTTCTCCATAAAAAACAAGTGCACAAAACAGAGACGCACTCCCAAAGCAGGACAGCCAATCACCACCATGCCGCCGGAAGCCACAAACCCTTCCATCATCCAAGGCTACCTCGACGACCCGAACGCCGACTTCACGAGCCCGGAGGAGGAGGCTTTTGCACGCGCCCTGTTCCGGTTTCTCGAATCCCGGCCGGACCGCAGCCGTCTCTATCTACTTTTCACCGGTGACACCGGCCAGGGCACCGCCCGCGAAGCCCGGCTGATGGTGCTTGACCCAACTGTTGTGGTGCGAGCTTTCGCAACGCTTACGGCGATCCCGCTCGCCCGGATGAGATTCCAGACCTTCCTCGGGTTTATGCTCTATTTCGGCAGGCCATTCATCCTGGGGGCCGACGACCCACGCCGCCTGGAGAACCTCCCCGGCCGCCTCGCCGGGAGGTTTGACCGATGGCTCCTCCGGCACTGGCCCGGCTGCTTCCTTGCCTACGACGGCTGGGCAGGCACGGTGACCGTGTACCGCATGGGCGCCCATGCCGTCTCCCCCACCGATTACGGGGGGTGCCTCTGTGCGATCACCGCCGAGGCAGCCTTCGTTCCCAAGGGCCGCCAGGACTCCGGCCGCGGCTGACCTCCCCCCGCTCCAGCCCCACATCCGAACAGCCACCCACCGCGCCCCGCCGGCGGGGGCGCATTTTCCCCTTGCGCTCGCCGAGTTAGTAAGTAATCATTTGCTTATCTTTGAAGGGAGGCAGCACACCATGGACGCCATCATCACCGCCGCACCGCCACACACCCTCAACTGGACCGCCGGATGGTTCCTTGTCCTGGCGGGCATCGTGGCCGGGGCTCTTCTCGGCCTCGGCTTCCACCGGCCGGACTTCCTCGGCGGGTACGACTCCTTCCGCCGCCGGCTCCTCCGCCTCGGCCACATAGCACTGATGGCACTGGGGATAGTGAACGTCGTGTTCGGACTCAGCCCCTGGCCGGAGCCGGGTTCGCTGGCGGCCGCCGTCGCCGGGCCAGCCTTCCTGACCGCCGGGATCACGATGCCACTCGTCTGCTTCCTCGCCGCCTGGCGGGAGAAGTTCCGCCACCTGTTCTTCATCCCGGTCATCGCCTTCACCACGGCGGTGATCACGACAGCCTTTTTCCACGGAGGTGGATCATGAAAATCGGTTTCCTTGCCATGAGCGGCGTCCGCGCCTGCGATCCGGAGCTGCTCCGCCTCGGCCTCACCCTGCCCGGTTTCGTCCAGCGCTCGCAGGTCATCGCCTCGCTGCCGAGCCTTGGGCTCCTGTACCTTGCCGCCGCCACGCCACCCGGGCACGAACTCGAGTACTTCGAGGCGGAGAGCGACCGGTCCGTCCCGGACGGCGCCTTCGCCTGCGACCTAGTCGCCATCTCCTCCTTCTCCGCGCAGATCAAGGAAGCCTACGCGGTTGCGGACCGGCTCCGCGCGGCCGGGGTGAGGGTGGCCATGGGGGGTCTCCATGTGTCGGTCCTGCCCGAAGAAGCGGCCCGCCATGCCGATTACGTCGTCGTGGGCGAAGGGGAGAACGTCTGGCCGGAGGCCGTGCGCCTGACCGAACGCGCCGCACCGCCGTGCATCCTCCGGGCCGCGGACTTCCCGCCCGTGGACATCGCCAGCCTCCCCGCTCCGCGCTATGACCTGCTGGGGGACCGCCCGTACAACCGCTTCACCGTGCAGACTTCCCGCGGCTGCCCCTGGCGATGCAGCTTCTGCGCCTCCACGGTGATGCTGACGGGCAACTACCGCCAGCGCCCCGTGGCGGGCGTGGTGCGGGACATCGAGGCGCTGATGGCCGTGCGGGAGCGGCCGTTCCTTGAGTTCGCCGACGACAACACCTTCGTGAACAAGCGCTGGGGCCGCGAGCTGTGCCGCGCCATCGCGCCCTACCGCCTGAAGTGGTTCACGGAGACAGACCTTTCGGTGGCGGACGACCCGGCGCTGCTGCGCGAGCTCCGGCCGGCCGGCTGCCGCCAACTCCTCATTGGTCTCGAATCGCCCCGGGCCAGCGTTCTCCACGGGGTCGAGGCCCGTAGCGACTTCAAGGCCCGCCGCGCAACCGGCATGCTCGACGCCGTGCGCCGCATCCAGGACCACGGCGTCACGGTCAACGGCTGTTTCGTCCTCGGGCTCGACCACGACACGGCCGACTGCTTCGAGCGCATCCGCGATTTTGCCTTCGAGGCACCGCTCTACGAAGTGCAGGTGACCGCCCTCACGCCCTTCCCCGGAACGCCGATGTATAGACAGCTGGAAGAGCAGGGCCGGCTCACCCACGCCGGAGCCTGGGAGCGGTGCACGCTCTTCGACATCAACTTCCGCCCCGACTCCATGACGGCGGACGAACTCCGCGAGGGGCTGCACTGGATGATGGAGGAACTCTACTCCGCGCCGGCTGTTGAGGCGAGGCGGCGGGGCGTGCTGTCGCGCTGGCGAAAACAGTGTGCAGCGTGAGGCAGTCACGCCTTCCGGCCCTGGCGCGGTGAGCAGCCCCAGTAAAGCGAGTGATGCAGCCCAGATGAGGAGCTTGCTATGACGACAATATCGGACACGACAAAAGGTCCGGCCAGAAGGCCGGCACTGATGTATGTGATCAGCATTGTATTCCTTGTTCTGAGCGCTGCTGCACTTCTCCACATCTGGACAGCGCTGTTTCCCCCGGAATACCTCACGTTCCCCCGCGACCGGATATCAAGAATTGTGGAGCCTTTGCTCTGGGATTTGTCCCGTGTCCTGTTCCTATTTACAATGCTCCTGACAACGGCCGCGCCTCTTCTTGAATACGTCGCCAAGGTGCATTTCTCTTCCGCCGTGGAGGGGCGAAAGCGGCTCCTCCGGTTCGGACTTGGAGACTTCAAGCGTATCCCCATCCCAGTCATCTCCTCGTTTCCTCTGATAACCGGGGTATGGTGGACGGCTTGCCTTATCGGCCTTCCGCTTTCCATCGTGGGTGTGCTCTGCGTGGCCATTTGGGAGCCTGGCACGGTCAGTAGGGGACTGGGTACGTGGATCAAAGATTTCGACGCTTCCATGCTGATTCCGATGTTTCTTCTTATTCCGGCACAGCAGTTGGGAGCGGGCTATCTCGCCACGATTGCCCGCGCGATACCTGCCCGGCCCTGCCCTGAAAAACGCGAGAGATGCTTCCAACTCGCCTTCGGACTGTCTTTCGTTGTGTTCACCTGCAACCTCGTCGGGATTATACTATACATAGTGGGGCTCTTCTTCGCGGCTGCCACCCTCGAGGCACTTTCGGCCATACTTTTCTTTACTTTCATTTTCTTTGTCATCGCGGCTGGGCTCTATTGTGATAGCCAGAGAAAGGCCGCGTCCATCATGGAGGAACTGGGCTGACCATCGCGCCACGGCTCCTGCGGGCGCTTCTGCAGCCCATTTCCCCCTTGCACGGTGCGCTCCCTCACGGTTCGCTTCCCAAGAGCACATCACCACGGAGCACGGCTATGAGAAACGCGCTTCTTCTACTCCTTGCCATAACCGCCGCCAGCCTTGCCGGGTGCGCCTCGGACCACAGCGGCTGGGTATCCTACCCGCCGGGTGCC
>SLMS01000149.1 GCA_007133495.1 Candidatus Sumerlaeota bacterium
CACGCCGACGCCGGAACCAACTCCGACACCGACTCCAACTCCTGAGCCGACTCCAACTCCGACACCAACGCCTACGCCGGAGCCGACACCAACCCCGACGCCAACTCCGGAACCCACTCCCACTCCGACTCCAACGCCAGAACCAACACCAACTCCAACGCCTACGCCGGAGCCGACACCAACACCGACTCCCACACCGGAGCCGACTCCTACTCCGACGCCCTGGCGTCTTATGGGAGACTTCAACAACGACGGGTGTGTGGATTTCGAAGACTTCATCATCCTGCTGGAGAACTGGGGCCAGCCTTGGGAAGGCATCGTGATGGGATTCGATGACTTCATCAACCTGCTGGAAAACTGGGGAGAAGGGCCCAACTGTCCTCCTGGGCCGACGCCCACCCCAACTCCGGAGCCCACTCCCACCCCAACGCCATGGCGCGCCATTGGTGACTTCAACAACGACGGGTGTGTGGATTTCGCAGACTTCGTTCTCCTGCTGGAGAACTGGGGCGAGCCGTGGGAAGGCATCGTGATGGACTTCAACGACTTCGTGGCTCTGCTTGAGAACTGGGGCGAAGGGCCGAACTGCCCCTAGGCATCCCCGCCCCGGTCGGTTTTGCAGGACAAACCAGGTGAGCCGCGTCCCCAGACCCGGGAGCGCGGCTCTCTTCATTCGGAGCACGGCGCTGTCGCTGGAAATTGGCGAAAACAGTCCGTTTTCCGCATGCTTCGTGTTTTCTTCGTTGCGCCCCGCTGGCCGTTCCGCTCCTTGATGGCGGCATGCTCGCAAGGCTGGTTTCTTTCGCGATCCATGGGATTGACGCCTTCCCGGTACGGGTGGAGGTGGACGTTGTGGACGTGCCGGAGGCGTCCTCGGCCACGTGGAATATCGTGGGCCTGGGGGACATGGCGGTGCGGGAGGCGCGCGAGAGGGTGCGCGCTGCTCTCAAGAACAGCGGCCTTGCGCTGGCGCAAAAGCGCGTGGTCGTGAACCTCGCCCCCGCGGACATCCGCAAGGAGGGCTCGCACCTCGACCTGCCCATGGCGCTGGCGGCACTCGTGGCGACCAACCGCGTCGCCCGGCCGAAACGGCGCATCGGAGCTGTGGGGGAACTTGGGCTGGATGGCACGCTTCAGCCGTTGCCCGGGGCGCTCCCGCTTGCCATCGGCGCCCGCGAACAGCGCATGGACGGCATCCTCCTCCCCGAGTCCAACGCCGGCGAGGCCGCACACGTGGAGGGACTCTCCGTCTATCCGGTGCGCACGCTCCGCGAGGCCGCCGAGTTCCTCAACGGCGACCGCGAACTCCAGCCGATGAAGCCCTCGGACCTCGCCCGCCCGGGCGTGATGGAGCAGGTGGAAGACCTGCGCGACGTCAAGGGCCAGGAGGGCGCCAAGCGCGCGCTGGAGATCGCCGCCGCCGGAAACCACAACCTCCTTTTCGTCGGCCCGCCCGGAAGCGGCAAAACGATGCTCGCCCGCCGCATCCCCGGCATCATGCCGCCCATGACCTTTGCCGAGCGCATCGAGGCGTCCAAAATCCACAGCATCGCCGGCATGCTCAACGGGCGCACGGGGCTCCTCCCCGCGCGGCCCTTCCGCGCGCCGCACCACTCCGCCTCGCACGTGGCAATGGTCGGCGGCGGGCTGGTTCCCCGCCCGGGAGAGGTGAGTCTGGCGCACCACGGGGTTCTCTTCCTGGACGAGTTGCCGGAGTTCTCACGCAACACGCTCGAGGTTTTGCGGCAGCCCCTTGAGGATGGGAAAGTGCTCATAGCCCGTGCCTCCACCTCGACCGAATTCCCCGCCCGCTTCCTTCTCGTCGCGGCGATGAACCCCACGCCGAGCGGCTACGACCCGGAAATCGCCGTGCAGGGCCGCAACACTGCCCAGCAGATACAGCGCTACCTCTCGCGCATCAGCGGGCCGCTGCTGGACCGTATAGACATGCACGTGGAGGTGCCGGCGGTGAAGCTGAAGGACCTGCGCCACCGCGAGGCGAAGGAGGGAAGCCGCGAGGTGCGCGAGCGGGTTTGCGAGGCGCGCGAACGCCAGCTCCAGCGCTTCAAGGGGCGTGACGGCGTGTACTGCAACGCGCACATGACGCCGCGGGACCTGGGGGAGTTCTGCCAGCTCTCGGCCCCCGCGCAGGAGGTGCTTGAGGCCGCAATGAAGCGGCTGAACCTCTCCGCCCGTGCCTACGACCGCCTGCGCAAGGTGGCCCGCACCATCGCCGACCTCACCGGCTCGGACACCATCGGCCCCGAACACGTCTCCGAGGCGGTCGGGTACCGCAGTCTGGACAGGCTGGGGTAGGGGGGACTCGCGTGAAGGCGGAAGACTGGATCAGGCAAAAGCTCGAGCAAGGCCACTACTTTCTGACGCTCCACGCTCAGGCGGAGCTGATCGAGGACAATTTCAGCCACGAGGACCTTGTGGCTGGCCTCCGCACGGGAAAACTGATCGAGGACTACCCCGAAGCCCGGAGGGGTGCATGCTGCCTTATCAATGGGGTTGCAATGGATCGTCGTCCCATCCATATTGTTTGCACTCGGGGGGGTGACACTCTGGTGGTCATCACGGTCTACGAACCAACGCCCCCGAAGTGGACGAGCCCCGAGGAAAGGGGAAGGCACCAGTGAAATGCACCATCGCGGGATGCCCGGGTGTCTATGAGCATCACCGGGTCTCGCAGACCTACAAGATTGATGGAAAACTTGTTGTCGTGAGCGACATCCCGGCGCGCGTCTGCTCCGTTTGCGGGGACACCTTGCTCGACTCCGATACGTCCCGCCGCATCGAAGCACTGATCCGCGATCACGGTCCGGCAGACGAAATGGCTCCGGTTTACCGGCTGAAGGCAGGGTAAGGTATTCCGATGTCAAAACGCGCGCTGTCAGTATTGGGCATTGCCGCTCTCTATTTTGGCTCCGTGAGTATGTGCATCTGGGTTGACGGCTGGCTCTGGCCCTTGAACCTCATGACTGCCGCAGCTTGGACAATCGTGACATTACTGTTTGCTGCACCTCTTCTGTGGATGCTTTCCCGGCGCCTCTCAATCCCGTTGGCTATACTTCCCGCCGTCCTCGTTTTTTGCGTCACCCTTGTGCCTTGGTCGAGCCGCAAGGTCTTCCTCAATGATTTTACCCGGATAACTCCAGGCATGACGCTTGGGGAGGTCGAACTCATCATGGCCCCCTACGTTCGGGGGACCGGCTGGCCACGAGCGGCGGGAGAGCCAGGAGAGCTGACTCTGCCGAGTTCCATCGTTTTCCGGCATCAGGCCACAGGACCCTACAGGTCGGACTGGGGTATCGTGACCTTGGAGCACGGCAAAGTGGTGAAGACGTCGTTCTCGTACGATTAGAGCATGGCTGGCACTCAGGTGCTCTTCTCCCGCCACCCCTCCCCTCACCCTCTGCACGACAGGTAAGCTCTCCCAGTTCGTGACCGGCGCCCTTGAGCACCTGACGCGTGGTGTCTATTCAGCCGTCGAGAAGTTTGCCGCGGGCGTCCCGGCCGGCCGGTCACTTGGGCGCACATCCCAGTGGTGAACCCGCCAAGGGCCGTATCCCCGCCTCTCCATGTTGATCGCGAGCATGGCGTTGCCATTCTCGCCCTCGATCAGGACACCAACCTGTCTCACTTCCCTTCGGGTGTGGGGGAGAAGTGGGCGGACGCTCAGGCGTGAGGTGTGGCTATCAACCGAAACGACACGGGGCGACGGCCCGGCGACCTGCCGGACTCGATCCGATTGTGCAAGCACCAGGGCCGCGGCGCGCTCCGGTGTGTCAAGGTCTTGCAGGTCCAATGCCGGGCGGGAACGGCCGCAACCGGCAGAGAGCAGCAGGGCGATAGTAAGGACGGCGGCTAAGCGTACTGGCACCATGGCCGTGGCCTTTCGCAGCAGGAATCGGGCATCACGGCCTGAAAGGAGCCCGCGTTGAACCTGGGATCAACGGGAAATCCTTCGCTTGCACCCGGGAGGGGAGGCCGTGCCTGCTGACGGTCCGGAAAACTGAGGCAAGGAGCGGCCGTGCGATGAAAATTCGATTCTTAGGGCTGATTGCGGCGATTTATTCTACTTGTAGCATAGCGGCACTTGCCGAGCCCGTGGCCTGGTGGAGCTTCGACCAGGACGAGGGGAGCCAGGTCCGCGACCTGACCGGAAACGGCCACGATGGAACGATCCACGGCCCGGTGGAGCGTGTGCCGGGGTTGAGCGGCAGGGCGCTCTCCTTCCCTGGCGATCCGGGGGCGCACGTGAGCGTCCGGCACGGAGGGAGTCTCGACTTTGACACGGCGATGACGCTCGAGGCGTGGGTGAAGCGCACTGACACGGGAACGCGCTGGGACGGCATCATCAGCAATGGTGCCGGCAACCGGGGTTACCAGCTCTTCCATTCCGAGATTTTCCAGACCCTGATGCTGTATATCAATACAGACGAGCAGGGGTACGCTTCCGTTGGCGGGGAGCACATTCCGATTGGCGAGTGGATGCATGTCGCTGCGGTGTTCGACAGCGAAGCGGAGGTGGCCCGTCTATACCAGAACGGCAGACTGACAGGCGAGAGGGCCTTCCGCGGGCGCATTGCAAATCACCCGGAGGAGTTCCAGCTCGGTGCTTCCCGCTACCCCTTCGATGGTTACCGGGGGCTGCTGGACGAGGTGAAGCTGTACGGCCGCGCGCTCAGCGCGGAGGAAATCGCGGACAGTTATGCCGAGTTCGCCGGCGCACTGCCCGAGCCCTCGCCCGCCCCTGAACCCGTCTTTGGGGACCTTGTGGCGGAACTGGACGGGGAGGACGTCCGCTTCCGGTTTTCCCTGCTGGAGCCGGACGAGCCCGGAGCGGAGCGGCAGGTGTCCATCTACCGGAACTCGCACCCGCGCAACGACCGGAACCCCGGCGCGGGGAGTGCAGATAGGGTGTTCCGCGGCACCATCGAAAGTACCGATGGGGAAACTTTCGAGTACCTCGACGAGTCCGGCGTGGAGCACGGCACGACGTACTACTACTGGGTGACCCCGGACGGGCGGAACTTCCGCGTCTTTCCGGCGAAAATGCGTGTCCGCCACCCGGAAATATGGTGGAACACGGAGCGTATAGACGCTGAACTGGAGGCCGTGGCGGAGCGGTTCCCCGGGAAGGTGGAGCTGCGCCAGGTTGGCGAAACGGTTGAGGGCCGGCCTTTGCGCGCGCTTTTCGCCGGCAACCCGGAGCGGCGTGTCGTGCTGATTGGCGCCGTTCACGTTTCGGAGTCGGGACCGGAGCTGATCGTGCCCGCGGTGGAGCGCGTCCTGGAGGAAAACCCCGGCCTGCTGGAGCACACCGGCATTGCCGCGTTGCCGTGTGTAACGCTTGACGAGCGGGAGAGGAAACTCCGCACGGGCTATGCGATGTACCTGCGCAAGAACGCCAACGGAGTCGATCTGAACCGCAGCTTCGATGCCTGGTGGCGGCATGCCGTGACCGACCCGGAGGTGCAGACCTATCAGGGCGAGGAACCCGGCGCCGAGCCGGAAACGCAGGCGGTCATGGCGCTGCTGGAGCAGTCCAACCCGGCTGCGGTGTTCTCCTTCCACAGTGTGGCCTCCATCGCCAACGCCTTCTATCTATACACTGGTTTTGCCGACCAGGAGGGCGATGAGGAGTACGTCGAGCACAGCCGGGAGGTGGCCCGCATCTATACGGAGGGCATGTACGGGGACAAGTGGGAGGAGTACATGATCTTCCGTCCTTCGCAGAACTTCGGAACAGTTGGCGCCTACGTCTATAAGGAGTACGGAGTGCCCTCCTTCGACCTGGAGCTGGACAATTACGAAGTGCCCCACCGGTACGTCCGCGGCGATGCGGTCTCCCCGGAACTGATGGAGGAGTTCCGGCACCGGCACCATCAGGGGCTGGAAGCGCTGCTGCGTGCCTTTGCGGAGGGGGAACTGGGCGAGTAGGGACGCGTCAGGCGGGGCGTATATCCAGTGGGGTCCACTCTGCCAGCGGGCGGCCCCACTGGCGGGCGATTTCCCCCGCGGCCTGCCCGCCGGCGCCAGGTTCGCGGGCGAGGAACAGCGCCTGGAGCCGGCCCGGGCCATTGGCCCCATGCCCATACATTACGTCGCCTGTGCCGCGGAGCGCCGCCAGGGCCCGCCCCGCCTCGGCCGCCATGGCGTGTTCGGACTCCGCGAATTCCCAGGACGCCAGCCCGCAGCCCTTCCAGCCGAGTGCGGCGGGGGAGAGCGCCAGCGCGAAACGCCGGAATACTCCCGTCTGGAGAAGGTGCTTCAGCGCAGGGCGCACGCCTGGGGCCTGTATAGACGCCTTCCGCGCCAACTGTTCCCACAGGTCCACTTCCGGGTTGAAAAGGAGCGGCTGGAACAGTGCATCCGCCAGCCGCGCCGCGTCTCCCGGAAGCTGCGGGAGTTCAACCAACTCCTCCCCCACAAACAGGCTGCGCTCTCGCGCCGCATCAAGCAGCCGCTCCGGCCCGTCCTCGAACGACAACAGAAACCCGGCCTTGAAGAATCGCGCGGGCCGCTCGGTTCCCTTTGCCGCCAGCCGCATAGCGCTCCACCACCAGCGCCCGTCCGGCGCGCGCCCGGCCCAGCGGATCACCTCCTCATGCCCCCCGGAGGGGGACTCCGCGGCCGCTTCCACCTGTAAGACACGAGCTTCGGCGAGCTGTGGGTTCGGCTCCCCGCGCACTCCGGCCACAGCGCCCTCGCGCTGAAGCGCCTTCAGCATCTCCGCAGCCGCGGCCCGCTCCATGCGCAGCCCGGCCGCAAGGTCCCCCAGCGGATCCTCTGTCAGCGGCAGTGCCACTTGTGCGCTCTGGAGCAGACGCCGAGTTTCCGGTTGTTTCAGAAGGTCCACTGGCACTTTCCTCTCTCTCGCGGGAAAAACGGAGGTCGTTGCGCGCTCCGCCCGCCAACCTTCACCGGGACTGCCATCGTGTCCACCGATCAGTTGCTTCCCTCCAGTCCGGCCACACTTCCGTGGCGTGGGCTAATTCACCGCTACCGGGAGTTTCTTCCCGTGAGCGATGCCACGCCCATCGTCTCCCTCAACGAAGGGAACACGCCGCTGATTCCGTCCGCGCACCTGAGCGAACTGTGCGGCAAGGACGTCGAGGTGTTCGTCAAGTATGAAGGCTTGAATCCTACCGGTTCCTTCAAGGACCGCGGCATGACGATGGCCGTATCGAAGGCCTTGGAGGAGGGCTCCAAGGCGGTGATGTGCGCCTCGACGGGGAACACCTCCGCGAGCGCCGCCGCCTACGCCGCACGGGCCGGAATGACGTGCGCCGTCCTGATCCCGAGTGGCAAGAACGTCGCACTCGGCAAGCTCGCCCAAGCCTCCATCGCGGGCGCCAAAGTCATCCGCATTGCCGGAAACTTCGACGAGGCGCTCAAGATGGTGAAGCAACTGACCGAGCGCTACCCCATCACGTTGGTCAACTCCCTGAATCCCTACCGCATTGAGGGGCAGAAGACGGGGAGCTTCGAGATCGTGGAGCAGCTCGGCGGTGAGGCGCCCGATTTGCACTGCATTCCGGTCGGGAATGCCGGGAACATCACCGCGTACTGGAGGGGCTACAAGGAACTGCGCGAGCGCGGGGTGACGGAGCGCTGCCCGGTGATGTGGGGTTTTCAGGCCGAAGGTGCCGCGCCAATCGTGCGCGGAAAGCCGGTGCCGAACCCCGAGACCATTGCCACGGCGATCCGCATTGGGAACCCGGCGAGCTGGAAGCAGGCCGAAGCCGCCCGCGACGAGTCCTCCGGCATGATCGACATGGTCACCGACGAGGAGATCACGGCGGCCTACCGCACGCTTGCCTCACGCGAAGGCGTTTTCTGTGAGCCAGCCAGTGCTGCCAGCGTGGCCGGACTGTTGAAAATGGTGAAGTTGGGCAGGCTGGAGGAGCTTCGCAAGCGCCTCGGGAAGAAGTCCCTCCGCATCGCCTGCGTCCTGACCGGCCACGGCCTCAAGGACCCCTCCTACGCCACCGAATGCACCGAGCGGCCGATCGAGGTGCCCGCGGAGATGGCTGCGGTGCTCGAATGCCTTGACCTGAAGCCGTGAATCGGTCCGGAAAATGCATCACATTGCAGGGAGCTGCTTGACACAGCAAGCCCACCGGAGCTCACCTCAGTCCTAGTGATGTCCCCCAACGAAGGGAGGTCCCGCCCATGAAGACGACAGCCGTTCTGATCACCGCCCTCGCAGCAGCCGTCGCCGTGCCGACAGCAGCACAGGCAAGCTGGTACGAAAGCCCCTGGTTCTGGGGCCCGACCGGACTCGTGCTCGGCGGCGTGGCCGGGTACGCCATCGGCCACGACCAGGGACGCCGCACCAGCCCGGTGCACCATCCGCGTCATCATTACGGTCCCTCGCCTTACTATACCGGCGGGCCGGTGTACTATACCGGAGGCACCTACCACCGCGAAACGCGTGTCTGGCCCTTCTACCGGCGAACGGAAAGCTACCCGATTGCGCGGACCACCCCGCTTGTCTATCAGCCGCAGGCCGTTTCGCTCGCTCGCCCCGCCAGCCCCTACCAGCAGCACGGCATCTATCCGGCCAGCGCCGGGTACCGCACCTATGACTACGACTGGGACTACCGCACGGCCGAACCCCAGGAACCCTCCCAGATCAATGTCACCATCGGCGACAACAACCAGGACCTGGTGATTTACGCCGGCGGACAGGACGCACGGCGGGAGGGCAACTCCGGCCGGGAGCTGGTCACCGTGCCGATGGAAAACACAAACACGGTCAGCGCTCAGCGGGGCCTGAACGGCCGCATGGTGGACGTCCGCCTGAACGCCTCGGACGTGGCCCGGGCCGTCGAGCAGGAGCGCCAACGGCAGGACAATGCCGAGCAGCGCCGGGCTCCCGCACCCGAACCTGAGGCTGCTGAACCCGAGGACCTGGACACCGGCGAAACTCCGGAGGAGTAACGCTCTCCGTGGTGTGCCGCTGCAGTACGACATTTCGGCCGGCCGTGAGCGCTTGCTGCTCCGGCCGGTCTTTCCTCGCGCGCCCGTAGCTCAGCTGGATAGAGCAACGGACTTCTAATCCGTAGGTCCCGCGTTCGAATCGCGGCGGGCGCGCCACTGATAGTACTGGAGTTGGGTCCTGTTTCGAGGGGCCTCGCATCCTACAAAACAGTATCGCAAATCCGCTGGTTCCCGGTGCCAATCGCGGCGGGCGCGCCAGATGGACAGCACAGACCGAAACGATTCAGGTGATCTCAAGCCGCTGCCCCCGAGGGGGTGGCGTCGCACGAATTTCTTTCCTGTGGTGTGTGCTGGCAGGTACCGTGGTACGGTAGCACCATACAGGCCGCAGATGCCTGTGCCGTCTCACCGCTGCCGGCAGGTAGGGCAACCGGCGTGGAGCTCCGGCAGTTTATGTCCATATAACTGGAGGCGACGCCGGGGAGTTTGCGGAGGTGCTGGTGGCTCCGGACGGGCCGGGCTTTTAAGGGGGCAAAATATCTATACGTTTACTGGCAACTGTGGCGCAACTCTCCTTCGCCGTTGGAGAGGGTGACTCTCATTTGGCAGAAGCTCGCCCGCTGCATCGGGCCTGCAAACACGTAAATGGAAGGAGGGCGCTCTGGCTCGTGAGAGGGAGGTGAGTAGCGCCACTGCCCGTCGCCCCATGGCGCGCGGGGAATCTCCTCCAGATAATCGGGAACCACGTCGTCGAGCCGGCCCGGAAAGTAACCATGGTCGTCCTTCCAGGCGATCAGGGCATCGAGGATGAACTGTGCGTTTTCCTTCACCTCGCGCCTTTTCTCTTCGGACGGATTCACCAGTGGCTCCTCCTGGTAGTGCGTGACCACTTGCCATCCTCCAAACATCAAGCAGATGAGGATGAACGGTACTATCACGCCGGCCACCAGGACGGCCGTGGTGACCTTGAAAACATCGATGGTTCCGGGAGGCGTGGCAGACCGCATAGGTGAGGTTCCCACGGGCAATACTCGCGTCAAGGCACATCGCGCCGGAGGCCGTGATTTGTCCGCGCCGGTCGGGTGGAACTGTCTGTTCTCACCCACTCCTCCCTTGCCGCCGGGGGTGGTGGTTGGCTCCGGTGGGGCAGCTTCATTCGGCAGGTGGGACGTGCAGGAGCGCCCTCTCTTCTTTCTCAGCGATTTCGGCACCGCCGACCCTTATGCAGGGTTGATGAAGGCGCGCGCGTTGGCGGAGGGCTTTGCGGGGCCGATGGTGGACCTGTCGCACGGCGTGCCGCCGCAGGATGTGCTGCGGGGGGCGGCGATTCTGGAGGACTGCCTGCCGTGGCTGCCAGCGCGGGCCGTGGTGTGCGCGGTTGTGGACCCGGGAGTCGGGAGCCGGCGCGCGGCGCTCGCGGTCTCGGCCGGAGAGAGGGTGTTCGTGGCGCCGGACAACGGGCTGCTGACGCCGGTATTGCAGGCTGGGCCGGATTGCGTCCGGGAGATAGACACCGCTGCGCTTGGGCTGGAGGTGATCTCGGCGACGTTTCACGGCCGCGACGTCTTCGCCCCCGTGGCCGCAAGGATTGCGTCGGGGAGGCTTTCGGCCGAGGAGGCAGGCCCCGCACCGGAGAACCAGCCCGTGCTGCTGGACTTCCCGGCCGTGTCGAAGGTCAACGAGGAGGAGTGGGTGCTGGCGGTGCTGTACGTGGACGGTTTCGGCAACGCGGCGACGAATCTGCGGCGCGAGGCCCTTCCACCCGGCCGCGCGGTGGAGTTCTTCGCCGATGGGCGTCTGCTCGGGTCGTTGCAGCGGACGTACGCCGACGCCGCGGAAGGCGAACCGGTCGTTTACGTCAACTCCTTCGGCCGGGTGGAAGTGGCGGTGCGTGGCGGCAGCGCTGCGGAGCGGTTGCCCCTCCGGCCCGGAGCCGCCATCGTGATGAAAACCGCCGGACGCCGAGAGGAATGACCCCACAGAACGTAATCGAATCGCTGGAGGAATTACCGCCGCCCAAAGGGCCGGTGGTGCTCACCGTCGGGACGTTCGACGGCGTGCACCTTGGCCACCGGGCGCTGCTGGAGCGGACGATCGGCCTCGCGCGCGAGCAGGGTGTGCCTTCCATGGCGCTGACGTTCCGCAATCATCCGCGTTCGGTCATCACACCTGATGACTGCCCGCCGTTGCTGACCACGTGGGAGGAGAAGCAGCGTCTGATGCTGGAGACTGGCATCGGGCTGCTGGTGGGGCTTTGGTTCGACGAGACCCTGCGGCGCCAGGAACCGGAGGAGTTCGTGCGCGGGACACTGCTGGGCCGGCTCGGGGCGCGGACGGTCGTGAGCGGACCGAACTTTCACTTCGGGCTCGGCGGGCGGGGGAACCCGAGGTTGCTGGAGCAGCTCGCGGCCGGGGAAGGCTTCCGGTTTCTGTGCCAGGAGCCGGTGGCTGTGGACGGCGTGACGGTGAGCAGTACGCGCATCCGCGGGGCGCTGGGGGAGGGTGAGGTGGCGCTGGCGGCAAAGCTGCTCGGCCGGCCACACCGGCTCGCGGGCAAGGTCGTGCGGGGGGACCGGCTCGGGCGGACGATCGGGTTCCCGACGGCGAACCTGGCGCCGGTGGACGAAGTGCTCGTTCCGGCCGATGGCGTCTATGCGGTGCGGGTGCGGCTTCCCGGCGGGGAGGAGCATCCGGGCATGATGAACTTGGGCGTGCGGCCGACGGTGGACGGGCGCGAGCATCGCCGGGAGGTGCATCTGCTCGGTTTTCAGGGCGAGCTGGAGGGAGACACCCTGGAGGTCTTCTTCATCGATCGCCTGCGCGGGGAGCGGCGCTTCGCCGGGCTGGCAGAGCTGCAGGAGCAGCTTTCTCGCGACCGTGACGCGGCGGCTCGGCTACTTCTTGGGTAGCATTTTCCATGTACAACAGGAGGAGCACGCGCGGTGCCCTCCACCTCAATTCCGGGGCGGAACGGCCCGTGCTTGAGAGAAGGTGACGCCAGTGGCCGGGCTGCTCGCCGGGCCGTGGTGAATACGTCTTCAGGAGCAGCCCTGTGTCCTCCCCAGTCCCTCACCAGCGCCCCGAGCTTCCCTCCGCGGAGGAGCTTGCGGCGCTTCCGCCCGATGGCGGACCGAAGTGGAACCGCCTCGTTTTCGAGAAGAGCCCCTATCTGCAGCAGCACGCGGCCAATCCGGTGAACTGGTATCCGTGGGGCGGCGAGGCATTCGAAAAAGCCCGCCAGGAGGACAAGCCGGTGTTCCTATCGGTTGGTTATTCGACCTGTCACTGGTGTCACGTCATGGAGCACGAGAGCTTCGAGGACCCCGAAGTGGCCCGCGCGATGAATGAGGCGTTCGTCTGTGTGAAGGTGGACCGGGAGGAGCGGCCGGACGTGGACCATGTCTATATGACGGTGACGCAGGCGCTGACCGGCAGCGGCGGCTGGCCGATGACGGTCATCATGACGCCGGAGAAAAAGCCATTCTTTGCCGGGACATACTTTCCGAAGGACAGCCGGTACGGCCGGCCCGGCATGATGGATCTCATCGAGCACATCACCACCCTGTGGCACGAACAGCGGGAGAAGGTGCTCGAATCGGCGGCACGTATATCAGAGGAGATCGGCAAAATTGCCGGCTCGGCCGGTGCCGGCGGGGGAGACGAGAGTCTCGGCACGGAGACACTTGATCAGGCGTTCGAGGAGTTCCACAGCCGCTTCGACCCGATGCACGGTGGCTTTGGCGGCCGGCCGAAGTTCCCCGTCCCGCACAACCTGTCGTTCCTGCTGCGCTATCATGCCCGCACGGGGAACAAGGACGCGCTACGCATGGTGGAGCGTACGCTGACGGCGATGCGGCTCGGCGGCGTGTTCGATCAGGTCGGGTACGGACTGCATCGCTACTCGACGGATGAGGAGTGGCTCGTCCCTCACTTCGAGAAGATGCTCTATGATCAGGCGCTCCTCGCGATCGCGTGCGTGGAGGCGTGGCAGGCCACCGGCAATTGCTTCTACGGCCGGATGGCGGAGGAAATCTTTGCTTACGTCCTGCGGGACATGACCAGCCCGGAGGGCGGCTTCTACAGCGCGGAGGACGCCGACAGCGAGGGCGAGGAGGGGAAGTTCTACGTCTGGACAGTGGAGGAAATTCGCTCGCTCCTGGACAAGGAGGACGCGGAAATGTACATCAAGCTGTACAACTTCCGGGAGGAGGGCAACTTCCGCGAGGAAGCCACCCAGCGCCTCACGGGCGCCAACATCCCGCACCTGAAGGTTCCGCTGGAGGAGGTGGCAAAGGAGCTGGGAGAGGAGCCGGGGGAGCTTCCCGGGCGCGTGGAATCCATCCGGGAGAGACTGTTCGACGTGCGCGAAAAGCGCGTCCATCCCTTCAAGGACGACAAGATTCTGACCGACTGGAACGGCCTCATGATTGCCGCGCTTTCCAAGGCCGCCCGGGCCTTCGATCACGCGGGGTATGCCGAAGCGGC
>SLMS01000196.1 GCA_007133495.1 Candidatus Sumerlaeota bacterium
CAGACCGCTCCAACTACTCCACTTACGCCTGCCTCCGGATTTGCCATTTTGCCGGTCAGGGGCCGTCTGCTTCGCCACCAGTCCGTTTTCCCCTTGAATAATCACCCGCGGAAGGCTGTGCTGTTCGCAAGGTTGCAACCACACAATCGGCCGACACCCGGCAAAGGAGAACAGCCATGCAGTTGGTCCCGCCCATCGGGAGAGTTGTCTATTGCGGCACCGTGCTTGTGGGCCTTGCCTGCGCCACAGTGGCCGCCGGCTCGGCCGCTCATGCGGCGGACACTCCGGTGTCGGCCGCGGACCAGTACTCAGAACTCATCGAAGCCATGCCTGCAGAGTGGAGGGACCTGAATGCACAGGACTTTTTCGATACCAACCCCTTCTTTTACGACATGGGCGGTCCGGAAGGCGCCTTCCCGAGCCGGAGCTGTGAAGAACTCGCGGGATTTTTCAAGGAGCTGTCCGATCTGAGCGAATACCCATGCGATGAAAGTGTCCGCCGGCATAAGCAAGGGCTCTTTGCTGCCATTGCGCGGTGGCTCCAGAAAGAGGAACCAGCAGGCATTTCGGCGATGGAAGAGCTGGTCCGCCGCGAGCTGGCCTGCGAGGACCCGGTCCGCAGGACCCTCTCTGTGCTGTCCGAACCAGAGCCTCAGTACCGCCTGCCCGGCGCGGAACCGTCGGGGGCGCCTCCGGGACTGGCGGTTCTTCCCGATTTCCTCGATGCCTACCACCGCGGAGCATTTCCGGACGAGTGGCCCTGGACAGGGCCGCCGGAACCTGGCGCCACTTACCGCACCGTGGCTCCACGAGGCCCCCCACGCATCATGCAGTACATCGTCCGGTGGGATATACGAGAGCCGGCGCTTGCCACCGAAAGTTACCAGGGATATCTGGAAACAGAAAACCCGAGAAAACTATATTCCGCCCTCCTGCTCGCCGATGCTGAGTTCCTGGCGGAAGTGCTGCCTGTGCTGGTTGACGACCCAGGCCCACAACTTCCATCACCTGCTGCACAGGTCATCCTGGCGGCAGTTGGCCCCCTTCCCGGAAGGTCTCTTGACCATAGGTTCATTCTTGAAATGACGCATCCCGAGGACCGGAACAAGATTGCCATCTGGCTGATCAATCAAGCGGCCAGGTTCACAGAGAAAGACGACTTCCAACAGGAGCTGGAGTCCTATTCCGGTCCACTGACGGAGCGCCAATACCGGCGGCATCTAGAGAGGGAACAGGGTCGCATGAAGCAGGCTCTTATCCATGCTCTTCTTCGCCTGCCGCTGTTGGCAAGTGAAGCCGAGCACACCGATGAAGAGCTTGAGGAGTTCGACCGGCGCCGGGTTCTGCTCGTTCAGTTCGTGCCGCGGGTATCCCCCGAGGTTCGCCAGGCAATGGAGCAGGCCCGTACAGACGCCAATTCAGAGATGAGCCGGCAATATCTCGACGGTCTGCTGGAACGGATTGACGAGTCCGTGGAGAGGCAGCAATAATGGCCGGCCTCCTCCGGGGGGTCGGGGAAACGAAGAAACCATGGAGTGCGTCATCTGCAAGAATGGAACGACGAGCCCGGGCCACGTGACGGTCGCGCTGCAGCGGGGCCGCTCAACCATCATAATCAAGCACGTGCCGGGGACGGGATCATGATTCAATCCCTGCGCCCGCTTCACAACCTCCATTCCACCTGCAAAAGGAGCAGAAGATGAAACTCGATGCGTGGATCCAGTTCTCATGGATCAAATCAGTGGCATGTGCCGCTGTTCTGGTGTGTTTTTCGCAGCCGGCATTACCGGAGCAGCCTAATTTCCTTCCGCCAACCATGGACCTGGACGCAGAGACCTACTTCGAGACGCATCCTCTCTATTTCACGCGGGGTGGCCCACATGGTGCCTTCACAGGCAAGTCCTGCGAGGAGCTTTCGGAGTTCTTCGAACGCCTGGCCCGGCAGGCCGAGTATCCATGCACCGGGCATCACACCGACCATAAATTCGGTCTGCTCCGTGCAATTTCGCGTTGTATAGACGATGCTGGGGGAGACACTGCCGATGCGATGAAGCAACTTTTCCGGCGCGAATTGGCATGCCCCGAACCCTCGCCCGAAGTGTTCTCGTTGCTGGAGGGAACGGTGACATCGGACATCAGTGGCGGCGCGGGTTCGCCTGCTGCAGAGTTGCTTCCTGACTATCTCGCTGCTTATTGGGAGGGCCGGCTGGAGTACGAATGGCCATGGGAGACCCCGCCCAGCCTGTCTGCCGGGCCACACCACTTCGCGCGGGGTGGCCCTGGCTCCGAAGTGATGAGATACATCAGCCGCTGGCGGATTGTTGACACAGACCTCGCCGTGCAGGGTTACGAACTGTACCATTCGGATGGGAACCCGCGTGGGCTTATGTCCGCCCTCCAGTTGGCGGACGGGGACTTGTTCGCAGACATGGTCTCCGGTGTTCTGGAGGACCTCGAGCCGGACTTTTCGCTGGTGGATTCCCAAGTGATGGTTGCCGCGTTCCGTGAAAGGCTCGAACGCGGAGACTATCGGTTGTTTCTTTATTCATTGACGCCAGAGGTGCGGCAGGCTGCGGCCCTGTGGCTCGTCGAACTGGCAAGGCGCGCCGAGGTCACAAGTGACGAGGAACTCCAGGAATTAATAGACAATCATGATGACCCAACGGAGCATGGCTCTGTGAGAGCGGATAGCCTCTCCCGGCGAGAGTTGCTGAGGACGGCGCTCTCCCCTCTCGGGTTGCTGGCAAATGAACGGGAGTTTTCTCTCGAGGAGATCGAAGAGTTGGAGGAAACGGCCAGGCAACATCCCGGCATCGTCGTCCTCCCGTATGGGAGCATTCCGGTGGAGTTCTCGGCCGATGTCCGGAGTGCGATTGAAGAAGCGAGCACCTCCGCCAACACGGAGATGGTGAGGGACAGGCTCGCAAGCGTGATGGAGCACCTGGATGACCAGTCAGGACGGCCGTAGCCAAGACCTGTCGCAACCGCGGGCACTGGCCTCCCCCATTACCCTCGCCCCTCAGCCACCACAGTGATGTAAAAGGAGAAATCAATGCGTATTACTGCCGTAGCCAGTCTTCTCTGCCTCTTCCTCCTCGCCACTCCGGCGTCCGCAGGAGGGGAAGTAACGCTGGACAGTGTGAACGCCTCGGTCGAGGACTTGATAGACAGCCTTTTCGAGCAGCATGCCGGTTCGCTGGAGCGCACGGAACAGGAAAGAGGTGAGCTGCGCGAAATCGTTGGAGAATGGTACACCTTCGAAGAAGGCGAGTTCCCGGAGGCATTGCTGACCGAGGATTACCTGGAATGGTACGCGGACAGTGTTGCCGCCGAGCTGGTGGACTTGCGGTATATCGACCGCGAGCCGGAAAGGGTCCGCCAGCAGGCCACCCGGACCAAACCAATAATACAGGAGAAACTCGGCCTGATTGCCGAACATGATATAACGCGGGAGGAAGCGGCCGGGGCAGTGGACGTTCTGCGGCCGCTTCTGGCCGAAGCCAAGCAGCACCTTGCGGATGGTGTCAGGAATGGCCCCACCATCGTCCTCCTTCGCCCACCGAAGGAGGACATGGACCAGCTTACCGAACTCCTTGCAGCAGGATACTACGATGAACGCTCGGTCAGAGCCGGGCAGGCCGCCCCGGAGATGTACAGGGAATTGCTGGTCAGGGAAGCGGCCAATCTCTATTTCGCGAGTGAAATGGAGGGCGCCGCCATTCGGGTCGAGGACTGGTTCAGGAGGATGATGGATTCAGTGTTCCACGCCGAACTCATCCTTGGGGCGCGGGAAGTTGACGGGTTGAAGCCGGAGACGGCGCAATACCTTGAAGGCTCGGTGCCGGGGCAGTATGGAGCACGTCCTTCGGCGATTTGGTTTTTCCCCCTCTCTCGTGTCCTCATGTACGAGCTGGGTGGCGATGACCTGCCAAGCCGTTCTATTGACATGTCCACAGTACTGGAAACCTCACCACTCCGCGATTCGGATTACCATCTCGTGATTGACGATCCGGGCGAGTTCTTTCACCGCGATCTGGCCGGCTTTGCCGTTGAGAGGGGTGACAAACAATAGCAGACACCAGTTTCGACCTGCAAAGATACTCATGTCTCCCCTTGCCGCCGGGTGGCGGGGAGTGGATTCGTGCTGCGCCGGGGCGGGAGGCGTGTGTGCCGTCTGCTCCGGCTGATTCCAGGCAGCGGCCCGCTCATGCATCCCTCCTCTCACGACGCGCAGTTCCCCTTATGGCTCGAGCTGTCCGGCCTCCCGGGCAGGGTGAACGAGGTGGCGAAGGTGCCGTATGCCTGGCCGGTGTTCCGCAAAATCGTGGAGATGGACATGGCGGCGAACCCGCTCCGGCCGGGACTGGTGGAGGTGACGCCGGACGAGCTGGCCGAGCGGTGCGGCCTTGACGCGAAGAAGCTCGGGCGCGCGGTGAAGGGCCTGCGCAAGGCGGCGGTCCTGCGGGCGTTTCTGCCGGACCACGAGGAGGAGCCGGCGCTCTTTCAGGTTCTGACGCCGGTGCCCACACCCCGGCCGCCGGACGAGGTGCGTTCGCTCCACCCGGACCTTTTTCTGGAGGCGCCCTGGCCGCCGCGCTACGCGGTGGAGACGCCGGAGGAGGCAGAGTCCGGCGGGGAGGAGCGGCGCGGCGAGGAGAAGATCAAGCGCGTGGTGGAGCTCTATCTCAATACGTTCTCCATGCGGCTGAATTCGCTGATCCTCGACCAGCTTCAGCTCATGGCGAATCACTACGACCTGAGGCTGATCGAGCGGGTGTTCGAACGGGCACGCAAGCGCGAGGCGCGGTCGCTCGGCTGGGTCATGACAGAAATCCGGCGAGAGATCAGGAATAAGGAGAAAATTAAGAATTAGGAATTACGAATTACGAATTACGAAATAGGAATAAGGAGTGGCGTGCGTATCCTGCTCCCCTGGAAACACAACGGTTCAGACCATGCGGATGGCGGAGCGGTTACTCCGCAGTGGGGAGCTGCAGGCTGTACAAATGCGAGCACGGGTCTCCATCGCAGGGAGCCTCCGTGGCCACGTGTTTTTCTCTTTTTTCGCTCTTACTCCGCGGGTTGGTCCTCTTCGGGCGCGGTGGGTGTCAGTTCCTGCCGCATTTTTTCCACCTGTGAGGCGCGGAAGGCCGTGCGGCGCTGGCGTTCGAGTTCGGTGCGGAGGCCGGAGCGCACCTGCTCGAACGGCGTCACGACGGCCGGGATGTTGGCCACCTTGCGGATGATGAAGACTCCGGCGCCGGTTTCCACGTGGCCGGTCGTGCCGGGCTGCATTTCGAATGCTTTCTCCTCGAAGCGCTGGTTGTAGGTGCCGCGGGGAAAGGGAGGGAGCCGGCCGAAGCTGGAGGCGCTGTCGTGCATGCTGCGGGCGGCGGCCAGGTCGGAGAAGGACTCGCCCTCGGCGAGCTTTTCCAGAATCCGCTCCGCCTCCTCCAGCGCGGGGACGAGGATCATGCGCACCTCGACCATGGGGGGCTGTTCGAAGCGCTCGCGGTTTTGTTCATAGTACTCGCGCACTTCCTCGTCAGTGACGCGCAGGCCGGCTGCGGTGCCGTCGAGCACCAGGTTGGAGAGGCGTTCGCGCAGGGCGAGGCGGGCGCGCAGGCGGAATTCGGGCTCTTCGGCGCGGCGGGTTTCCTCGAGCCAGCGGAGGGCGAGGAATTGCTCCTCGAGGCGTGCCTGCCATGCGGCTTCGAGTTCGGGCGTGTGCTCCCGGCCGTTCAGGTAATGGGTGAGTCCCATTTCGTATTCGGAGCAGGAGATATGGTGCCCCCAGGCCTCGAAGGCGGTGGGGTCTTCGGCGCGGAGCCCGGCGGCGCCGGCAAGGACCGTCCAGAGGTCGGCGGGGGCGGAAGCTTCTTCGTGGATGCTGTCCCCGCCAAGGGGTGACGGTTCGCCGAGGGCAGGGGTCCCCGCGCCGAGCAGGGCACAGCCGGTGGCGAGTCCCACCGCGAAAGCGAGAGAACCAGGGAAAAGTAAGCGATGCATGATTGGTATCCACCCGGGGAGGCAAGCGGACTGCTTTGCTGGGGCGAATCTCCCGCCGGGGAGGGGGGCACTGTCAATTTGGAACGAGGTGGACGGGGCGGAAAAAAACGCGGCTCAGGCGGGAACGGCGACTTCCGGCCGGGCTTCCTTCTCCTCCGCGGCACGGCGCTTTGTGGAGGCGGAAAGCACGAGCGTCAGCACGGCGCCTGCGGCGCAGAGCCCTCCGGCGATCAGGTAGGCGTTGAGGTAGGAGCCTGTGATGTCCCGCACGAGGCCGCTGGCGAGCCCGCCAAAGACGCCACCCGCGCCCCAGGCCGTGAAAAGCAGTCCGTAGTTCACGCCGAGGTTTTTCACGCCGAAGAGCGATGCCATCGTGGGCGGAAACACCGCCAGGCAGGCCCCGTATGCGAGGCCGGCGATGATCGTCCCGAACAGAAGAAGCACGGGGCCGTTGTATAGATTGAAGAGGAAGAAATTGACGGCCTGCAGGGAGAAGATGAGCAGCAGGGTCCCCGTCTGGCCGATACGGTCGAAGAGCATTCCGCCGCCGATCCGGCCGGCGGCGTTGAACACCGCCAGCACTGCCACCAGCACGAACCCGAGCGAGGCGGCCGACTGGTCGATGGCTATACTGGCGAGCTGCCCGATCACCATCAACCCGGCGAGGGCGCCAAAGCAGAACATCGCCCAGAGCATATAGAAACGCGGGTCGCGGACCATCTCCTTCCAGTCGCGGTCGCGCACCGGGACGCGGACGGCGGGTGGCCGGAGCGCATCTGGAGCGGGGGGCTCCGGCGCGGGTGGGATGTAGCCCTCCGGCGGGTTGCGCACGATCTGCGCAAGCACGAGTATAATAATGAAGTAGGCAATGCCGAAAATCAGGAAGGTTTGGGAGATTCCAAAGCCGGTGATGAGCGCGTTCGCCAGGGGCGCCGCATAGACAGCGGCAAGGCCGGAACCGCTCACGACCAGGCCCGTGACAAGGCCGCGTTTGTGCGCGCCGAACCACTTCACCGCCGCGGGCGTGGTGGAGGAATAGCCGAACCCGACGGCGGCGCCGAAGAACAATCCGAAGAAAACCGAGAGCCCGGCCACAGTCAGGAAAAAAGAGGAACCCACCAGCCCAATGCCGACGAGAACCCCCGAGGCGACGATGACGCGGCGCGGGCCGAACCGGTCCTGCAGCCGGCCGGCCGGCATCATCAGGAGGGCAAACGTCCCGCAGGCTACCATGTAAGGAAGCTGGGTGTGCATGGCGGACCAGCCCACTTCCGCACGCAGGTACGCAGCGATGACGCTCCAGGCGTAGAGCACGCCGAGCGCCAGATTGATCCCGGTCCCGGCAAAGGTGACCTGCCAGCCGGGACTGATCCAATGTTGGCCGGGCACGGTGTTGGTGCCCGGGTTGTGTGCTTTCAAGTAGTCCGCCCCTGCCGGTGGCGGGTGGGGGCGCCAGCCGGGGTTGTTGCCGGGGGTGACCCTATGCACGGCGGCCGGTGGGTCAACCGGAGCCGCCGGAGGGAATCATCCGCCGAGGCGCGCGGCGTCATAACCACAGACCGGGCAAAAGGCAGAAGAGCCCTTGACAGGCGGAAACGCGCGGAGGAGTGTTTCTCGTTGGAGAGCCGATGACACAAAACTCGAGAGGAACGGGGGAAGCCTGTGATGTCAGTCCGCAACCGGCCCCAAAGGTTTCGCCCTGCCACGGTCAGGCCCCGAGCACTCCTTGGGTGGGCGGGGATTCTTGCCGCCACGGCAGCGCTGGCAGCCACCCTGCCCGGATGGGCCGGCGAGGAGGAAAAGTATTACAAGCCCCCGATCTACCCAACCGGCGTTATTTCCTTTCAGGCGGAACCGGCCGTGGGAATTGCGCCGCTTACGGTGGACTTCACGAATACCTCAATCAACCTTTCGGGATTCATCGTCTGGTTCTTCGGTGATGGAAACGGCGCCTCCCACGAGTTTCACACCACCCACACCTACACCGAGCCGGGAGTGTATAGCGTCACCCTGGGCACGCTCGGCCCCTATGGCGGCGTTTGGTACACACCGGACGGAGAGCCGTGGCGAACGAGGGAGGACTATATCCGCGTCCTTGCCCCGCGCGAGGCGGGAGACCTGAACGGGGACGGCTGCGTTGATTTTGCGGACTTTTTGCTTCTGATAGAGAACTGGGGCACCGAACTGGACGGTGCCCCAGTGGGCTTTGCTGATTTCGAGGCGTTGCTGACCTGGTGGGGGACGGGGTGCTGACTACTCCCCGCCGTGGAATTCCTCCAGCATGATGTCCGGCCGGTCGGTCGTAATGCCCGAAGCGCCCCACTCGACCATGCGGCGGGCGACGTCGAGTTCGTTGACTGTCCAGACGTATAGACGGGTGCCGGCGGCCTCCGCAGCCTCCATCAGTTCCGGGTGGGCGCCTCCCCAGCCGACGTTGATCCCGGTGAAGCCGGCGTCCACCGCCTCCTGCACCCTTGCCGGGTCGATCGGGAGCCACTCGCCGGTTTCCTCGTCGCGTTGCGTGCCGACCAGCCATTTCACCGGCAGGTCGGGCGCGTGTTCGACAAAGGCTTCGCAGACGGCTTTGCTGAAGGCGATGATCACGACCTGATCGTCGATGCCGCTCTCGCGGATGACGTCCACGATGGCGGGGACGCTGTCCACGCCGGATTTCACGTCCACGAAAAACCGCCCGCCGGGAGGCGTCAGCGCGAGCAGTTCGGAGAGCAGCGGGATGCCGACGCCTTCCCACTCCTCGCCCTTCCACGCGCCTGCGTCCAGCTCCTGAAGCTCCTCCCACGTCAGCTCGTCCACCCTGGCGTCGAGGCCCGTGGTGCGGCGGAGATTGCGGTCGTGCAGGCAGACCACCTCGCCGTCGGCGCTGAGATAGACGTCCGTCTCGACGGCATGAGCGCCCATTTCCCAGGCGAGTTCATAGGCGGGGACGGTGTTTTCCGGCGCGTCCCAGGATGCGCCGCGGTGCGCGATGATTTCGGGGTAGTCGGGAGAGAAGACCTCCGGGCCATGGACGGTTTCGGGCTCGGTTGGCTCGGCGGTTTCCCGGGCCTCTTCCGGCACGAGCCCGACCGGTTCTTCCGGCAGAAGGGGCGTGTCGTCCGGCGGCGGGGGTGGAGGATCGCCACAGGACGCTAGGGCGAAGAAGGCCGCTCCGAACAGAACGGCAAATACGGACAACGGGAGTGCTTTGATCATGAGTGAGTCCTTTCCGGGCAAGACGGGCCATTTGTGCTTGTTATTGGGGCCAGATTGCACCCGTCCTGGCTGCGGGGGAAGCGTTATTTTGGATCTTTGCGCCCAGGCAGTTGACGGCGTCACCAGAGGTGACCCATAAATTGTAAAGGTCTGTAGGACCAATTGAAGTGAGGCGCCGGCATGGCGCCGCAGTGCCCCCCTCGCAGTTCCGCCCGGCGTGGCCCGGCGACCCCACACCTCCGAGGAGGATATTGCCGATGAAGTACGCCCTTGGCGCGCAGGACCCTCACTGCATTCCGCTGCATCGCACGGGATGGAACGTTGCTCCCTTCATAGTCGCCGCCTGCCTCGCCACCGTAACCCCTGTAATGGCAGGCAACGGCAATGACGTCATCACCCTTGAAGGCCACACGGACGAGGTGCTCGCCGTGGCCGTTTCCCCGGACGGCACACGCGTGTTGACCGGCAGCGCCGACGGCACGGCACGGCTCTGGGACGCCGGGACAGGCGCGGACCTGGAGACCTTCGACGAGCTGGACGGCCTGGCCGTCCGCGCCGTGGCATTCGTCCTCCACGAGGGCGAGGAACATGTCCTCATCGGCGGTCTGGAAACCACAGGCACCTTCCCCTCCGAGGAGAAGACGGCCACACTTTGGCACTCGGGCACGGAGGATACCAGCACGTTCAGCGTTTCGCAAATCGCCACAACCGGGATCTCGGGTGGAGTTCTCGCGCTCTCCGCCGATGGTGCCTTGGTGGCCGTGGGAGCATCATCCGTCGCCCCTGCGCCGCATTCATTCCAGGTCAAGGTCTGGGAGGCGGAGAGCGGGGATGAACTGCTGCACGACCTCGACGGATCGCTGGATGATTTTGCCCCGTGGGCCACCGCCCTGGCCTTCTCGCCGACCGGGGAGCACACCCTGGTCGGCCGCAATGGCGGAAGAATCGACGTTCTGGTCACTGACGGGGGCGAGGTGGCGCACAGCTTCGACGCCCATACAGGCCGCGTCGCCGCCATGGCGCCCGCCGCTGATGCAGAGCTCCTCCTGACGGGAAGCCACGACGAAACCGCCAAGCTCTGGGACGCGGCGGGGGAAGAGGAGGAGCTTCTCCGCACCATGGATACGCACGGGGACCACGTCCTGGCCGTGGATATCTCCGCCGGCGCCGAGCGCATCCTCACCGCCGGAGCCGACAACCGGGCAATGCTCTGGGACGGCGAGGAGTGGAGCCTGATGGAAATCTTCACCGGCCACGAGGACTCCATCACCGCGGCGGCGTTCTTCCCCAACGTGACCCACTTCGTGACAGGGAGCCTCGACGGTACGGCGAGAATCTGGAGCCACTGGAAGATCCCGCCGGAGTCCCGCACCACCGGCGATTTCACCCTCAGCGGCGTCACGGACTTTCAGGACTTCAACTTCCTCCTCGAAAACTGGGGGGAGCAGATAGACGGCGTGCCGTTGGGTTTTCTGGATTTCATCGCCATGCTGGAGAACTGGGGCTGACATACCGGCACAGAGGCGGCGAACGTCTATACGAAACGGACCGGCGGGTGGAAACAGGACCACCCGCTGGTTTTCGTTTGCCATGGTGCGCCCCGCGCTTTTGGTGCCGGTTCGTGCCTTTCGTGGACAGCTTCCGCGGCCGGCAGCATCCCCGTCCGTCAAAAGCACGCAGGCATACGGACGCGTGGCGGGGTGAACCTTTCGCTCCGTGGCAACTATACACGCTTGCCCCGGGGACTCCCCGCTGGCGTTAGAATTGCGGCTGCGGGGCCGCCGCAGGTCCCGCCATTCCCGCCCGGGGCCGTGCCGCCATGAACATCCTCGCCATCGACGCCGGAAATACCCGCGTGAAGGGCCGCTTTTTCGCAGGAGCCGGCGAGCCCGGATTCGACTTTGTCTTCCCCCGCGGCCAACTCGCCGAAGCGGTCGAGGAGGACCCCGAGGGGCTCGCCGAGAGCGCGCGCGCCGTGGACGCCGTGGCGGTCTGCACCGCCCGCCGGGACGACCGGGTGGTGGCGGCCCGGCTGGCGGAGATGCTCGGCGGGACGGGCGCTCCTCTCTTCTTCCTCTCCGCGGACGAACCGCTCCCCTTCACCCTGCGTTACGGCTCGGGCCGGCCGGGGAGCGACCGGCTGGCCAACGTCATCGCTCTGCGTGAGCACTACGCCGGCCGCGGGGCGCTCTCGATTGACGCCGGCACGGCGGCCAACATCGCCGTCGTGAGCCCGGCGGGCGAGTTCCTTGGCGGCACCATCCTCCCCGGCGCGGGGCTCGGCGCCCGGGCACTGCATGAGGCGACGCGCGGGCGGCTCCCCGAAGTGGACGCTTCCGCCGCACACGGCCTTCCCAACGGCGTGCCGGACTCCACCGAGGGCGCCATCCGCTTCGGGTTGCTGTACGGGCTCGCGGGCGCGCTGGACCGCCTGATGGAGGAGCTTGCCGGGCGGGTGGACTTCCCGCTCCGCGAGCGCATCCTCACCGGCGGCGGAGCACCCGCGATCCGCCCGCTCCTGCGCACGGAGGTGACCCATGTGGAGGGCCTCACGTTGATGGGCCTTTGCGCGTACGCCAAATGGCGGCTGGAGAAGGGGTAGAGCCGGACTACGCCCGGAAAACCGGATCTATCAGAATGGCAATGAAGTTATAGACGCCGTGAATGACGACGGCGGTTATGATATACGGGAACGCGATGGTGAGGTCCGCCCGGCGGCGCTCCGTCACGGCTCCCTGCCAGGCCTTCATCAGGCCCATGGCCGCGATGACCGAGCAACCCACATGCAGTGCCGTGCAGACGGTCAGCCGCCACGCGACGATCTCCGGCGATGGATCCGGTATATAGATATATAGATAGACCAGGTTCTCCAGCGAGGCGAAGCTCAGTCCGGCCAGCAGCCCCACGGCAAGAATCTGGAACCGGCCGCGGAAAAGCCACGGCTTGCGTTCCACCACCCAGAGCGCCAGGGCCACCTTCATGACTTCCTCCACCATGGGGCCAATCGCGACGATGGCGAGGAAGCTGAAGACTGTCTGCCCGGAACCGTAGAAGGCGCCGAGCACGGCCCATGGGCCGGCGGCAAGCGCAACACCAAGCGTGACGAGCCAGCTCTTTGCGAAGCCCGTCTCCGCCTGGCGGGCTTCCAGCAGTTCCGCGAAGCGCCCGGTTCCGGACGGTGCCACCCCTGCCAGCCCCCCGTCCATACCCGGCTCGTCCCAGACGTTGTGGTCGGCACGACCCTCACTCGTGACAGGTTCTTGCGGCTGACCGGCGACATGGATCTCCGATGGGTCGGGGGCGAAATCGCCCGTCAGATGGGGTTCATCGAAGACAGAGGGGTCGCGCGGTGGGGTCACGGTTGCTCGTCGCTTTCGCTGTTCGGAGCGGGCTTGATGGCGTAGGCGGTGCCATAGGCCAGCACGGCGACCATGGCGGCGCGCGGCCGGCGGGCCATTACGTTAATGTTCGATGTTTCCATCCGCAGATTCGCCACGGCGTTACACCTTTGGCGTACAGCCTCCTCCTTCAGGCGGACCATCGCCTCGCGCCGCGCGCGGATCATCAGGGGTTGATATGCTGCGAGCTCGCCGCCAACGATTTGCATCAGGAGAGCACGCAAGTTCTTGAAGTAGTCGCTCGCAATGACCACTTCACCCATTACGAGCCTGCCGCCCCGGGCGGGCTCCATGCCCGGATCGAACACGCGTATATCTGTGACGAGAATATGGGCGGTTTCTGCTTCACGTTTTTCGAGCCTTGCGAAATGCGCTTTCTCGGCACGCGAACCGGCAATGAACCCGAGCCCCACGCCGATCAGGGCGATAATCGCCGGACACAGTATCTGAACGGCCAAGGGAATGAAATAAGTCTCGTCCACGGCTCAGTCACCTTCGGAGCCGCTCGCGGCAGGAGGAAGCTCCGGTACCGGGGGAGGGGCTTCGGACACGGAAGAAGGTACAGCCGGGGTCACCGCCGCAGATGAATCCGTATTCGCAGCGGGGGGCTCAATCTGCTCCTCTGCCTCGATGACGACCGCCGTGCCGTAGGCGTAGAGTTCTGCCGCACCCTGCGTGACAGCCGAAGTGCTGAACCGCACGTTGACGACGGCGTTGGCGCCGAGCTGTTCCGCCTGTGCGAGCATCCGCCGCAGTGCGTCCCGCCGTGCCTCGATCAGCA
>SLMS01000168.1 GCA_007133495.1 Candidatus Sumerlaeota bacterium
CCGCGCACAGGGCGACCTCAATAACGACGGGGTGGTGAACTTTTCGGACTTCGTCTTTCTCCTGGAGCACTGGGGGCAGGAGATCGGTGGCACGCCGATTGGATTCCCGGACTTCGTGGCCATTCTGAACAATTGGGGAAAGGTGTTGTAGGGCGAGTCCCGCACCGCCAGCAGTGGACTGGGGTGGACTGTGTGGACCGGCCCGCAGGAACAGTCAGGACGCTACGGAGAGCATGGGTGGGAGGAAGCGGGGACGCGGCGTGGACGAACCCGCTGCGCAAAGGCGGCGGCAAGCCGTGCGCACTCCAGGGGCACGCGGGATTCCCGACGGGAAGGTCCCGGCAACAACGCCGGGAGCAATTCTGGCTGTGCGGGCGCCCCCCTTTTGCCTTGACCGGTGGGGGGCAACCGGGGTTCCTTCCGCTGCTCCCGGAGAGCGGCCGTTGGCCGTTCGGACCGAGGAAGCTGTCTCACGGAGAAATGAATGCCGACGATTAATCAGCTTATCCGCAAGGGCCGCAAGCGCATCGGCCACAAGAACAAGGTGCCGGCCCTGCAAGGATGCCCGCAGCGGCGGGGGGTGTGCACCCGCGTGACGACGACGACGCCGAAGAAGCCGAACTCCGCCCTGCGGAAGATCGCCCGTGTGCGCCTGACCAACGGGTTCGAAGTCACCGCGTACATCCCCGGCGAAGGGCACAACCTGCAGGAACACTCGATCGTGCTGCTGCGCGGTGGCCGTGTGAAGGACCTTCCCGGCGTGCGCTACCACATTGTGCGCGGGGCGAAGAAGGGCGACACCCAGGGGGTGGCGAACCGCAAGCAGCGCCGCTCGAAGTACGGCGCCAAGCGCCCCAAGTAATCCCAACCGGACCGTTACCAAAAGGCATTCCCGAAAGGTTTTCAACACATGCCAAAGCGTAAGAAGAAGGACGAGAGGAGCCGCAGTCAGCGGAAAATGTCGCGGCGGAGGGTTCCGCCGGGCCGCGGGCTGGTGCCCGACCCAAGGTTCAACAGCGTCCTGGTTTCGAAGTTCATCAACTCGATCATGTGGGACGGGAAGAAGTCCGTCGCTGAGACGTGCTTCTACAAGGCGATGGACCTGATCGCCGAGCGCATGGAGGGTGAGGACCCCTTGGAGGCGTTCGTGCAGGCGGTGGAGAACGTCAAGCCGCTGCTTGAGGTGAAGAGCCGGCGCGTGGGCGGCGCGAACTACCAGGTGCCAATCGAGGTGAAGCCCGAACGGCGCCAGGCGCTCAGCTTCCGCTGGATCATCACCCACGCAAGGAACCGGAACGAACGCGGGTTCCACAAGCGCCTTGCCGGTGAGCTGATGGACGCGTTCAACAACACCGGTGGCGCCGTCAAGAAGAAGGAAGACACCCACCGGATGGCCGAGGCCAACAAGGCCTTCGCGCACTACCGCTGGTAATCACAGCGCCACACGGCGCCTGAAGACGAAAGAAGCCCCCCGGAACGCGGCCGTTCCGGGGGGCTTTGTTTGAGTGGCCAGTTGGGTGCTGGGTCAGGGCATGGGCAACGCTTCCGGGGCGGGGTGACGGGGTCACTTGTATCCCGACAGATAGCGTTTCTCCGCCTTGAACATCTCCAGGGTCATGGCGCGGATTTCCGCCGGGGAGCAGACGGCGGCGGTGAGGGGATCGAGCAGGAGCGATTCGACGGCCAGCTCGACGCTGCGCTCGATGGCGGCCTGGGCGCCCAAGTCAAACACGCGCATGTTGGCTTCGCAGAGCGCGGCCATCTGAGGGGGGAGCTTTCCGTAAGCGGTGGGGTGGATGCCGCTGCGGTCCACCATGCAGGCGACCTCCACGCACCCGTCGTGCATGAGGTTGGAAATAAGCGGTCCGGCGCCGTAGCGGCGGTTCATGACGTTGCCATGGATGCGGAAGGGGGTGTCCTTCTCGCGGGCCTCGATGATCCAGGAGGCGTACTCCCAGCTCCGGTCCCAAGTGAAGGGGCGCTCGCCGCGGAGCATTTCCTTGCGGATGGGGTCGGAGTTCTTGCGCCATTTGGGCCATTCGTTGGCGTAGAAGCCGGATTCGCCGTGGTAGTTTGGGCCCATGTACTTTTTCAGCAGGTCCTTGCGCTTGCGGTAGTAGGGGACGTATTCGCTGAGGTGGCCGGAGGATTCGGTGATGAAGGCGCCAAAGTGCAGCATCATGTCCTTGCGGACGAGGTCCCATTCGTCCTCGGGGTCGGAGGGTTTGCCGGCAAGGTCCTGCAGCGCCTTGCGGCGGAGGACCGGGTAGAGGTCCTTTCCGCGGTGTTCGAGCTTCGTGAACCAGGCCAGGTGGTTGATCCCGGCGCATTCCCACTCCATTTCCTGGATGGGGACGCCTGCGCGCTGGGCGAGCAGGTGGCTGGTGCCCTGCACCGAGTGGCAGAGGCCGACGACGGGAAGTGTGCTGGTGCGGCCGGCGGCCAAGCACATCATGTTCATCGGGTTTGTGTAGTTCAGGACGATGGCGCGCGGGGCGAGTTCCTCGACGTCCTGGAGTATATCCAGCCAGACGGGGATGGTGCGGAGGGATTTGAAGAGGCCGCCGGGGCCGATGGTGTCGCCGATGCACTGGTCGATGCCGTACTTTGCGGGGATGTCGTTGTCCCAGCGGACGCACTTGGTGCCGCTGACTTCGACGCAGCAGACGACATAGTCGGCGCCGGAGAGGACGGCGCGGCGGTCAGGGTTGGAGACAATGCGGCATTCAATGTCCGGGCTCTGGCGGGCGACCCTGCGCATGAGCTTGTCCATCAGCCCGAGGCGCTTTTTGTCGATATCGACGAGTGCGAAATCGACCGCTTCGAGGCCGGGGATCTTCAGCACGTCGTTGAGCAGGTGGTGGGTGAAGCCGCTGCCTGCCCCGAGGAAGACGATCTTGATGCGCCGGCCGATGCGGCCGGGCAGGCCGGTGCGTGTGTCGGCCTGGGTGTGCGTGGCGTGGCCTTCCACCTTGAGCTTCTTTTTCTTCTTCGATTTCGCCATGTAAGTACGGCCTCCATCCGGCTGTGCCGGTGACGTATTGGGAGCGTTGGGGCCGGGTGGAGCGGCCTTTTGCGCGGTCCGGCGGTAAGTGCTGTGCGGGAGGCTCGGGCGCCCGCAAGCGCGAACTGGCAGGCTGGGGGAGCGGCTGCGGCGAAAAAAGCCGTTTCGCCTTGGCTTCCGTTATGCTTTGGTTATTAAGAAGCGGGGCTTGATGAGCCATGGCTCCCCCCGATTTTTCGACGAAGGACGGCAGGGAAGCTTCCCATGTCCAGCAAGCGCAAAACCTCCCTCTGGCAATGCATCAGGCGCGACTTTCACGCGGCGCTGATGAACGACCCGGCGGCGCGCGGACCATGGGCAAAGATCGAGGTGGCGCTGACCTACCCCGGTTTTCACGCCATCCTGGTCCACCGGTTCACGCACCTGCTCTACCGGGCCGGAATTCCCTTCATCCCGCGGGCGATTTCGATGCTGAACAGGTTCGTGACGGGCATCGAAATCCATCAGGCGGCACGGATCGGACCGGGGTTCTTCATCGACCATGGCATGGGGGTGGTGATCGGTGAGACGGCCGAGGTGGGCGAGAACTGCATGCTGTTCCACGGGGTGACACTCGGCGGAACGGGAAAGGGCACGGCCAAGCGGCACCCGACGCTGCTGGACGGTGTCGTGATCGGGACCGGGGCGAAGGTGCTGGGCAATATCACGATCGGGCGGAACAGCTACATCGGCGGCAATTCGGTTGTCCTGAACGACGTGCCGGACAATTCGACGGTGGTGGGCATCCCGGGCCGCGTGGTGAAGCAGGACGGCAAGCGCGTGCAGCCCTCGCCGGCGTCGCACCCGCTGGACCACAAGCTGCCTGACCCGGTTGTGGACCGGTTCCGGGAGCTGGAGGAGCGTTTGGGGGCTCTCGAAAAGGACTTGGCGAGGTCGCGCAGCGAACTGGAAGAGAAGGAACGGGAGCTGGAACGCGAACGCCAGGTGCACGCCGGACACGGCGGGGTGCGATAGACGCCCGGCCCGTCAGTAGCCGGACGATTCGGCTTCCACACCATTTACGATAGCAAGTGACCCGCTCGTGCCGAGCCGGGTGGCGCCGGCTTCCACGAGCGCCAGGGCGGTTTTGGCGCCGCGGATGCCACCGCTGGCCTTGACCTCCATTTTATTGCCGACCGTGCGCCTCATGAGGGCGACGTCCTCCACGGTGGCCCCGCCCCCGTTGAAGCCGGTGCATGTCTTGACAAAATGGGCGCCGGCCTGTTCGGCGAGCTGACAGGCGAGGACTTTTTCTTCGCTGGTCAACAGTGCTGTCTCTATAATTACTTTCACGACGTGGCCGGGAACGGCGTTGACGACGGCAGAGATGTCGTCGCGGACGGCGGCCGAGTCGCCGCTCTTGAGGAATCCAACGTTGAGGACCATGTCCAGCTCGTCGGCTCCGCCGTTTGCGGCGAGGCGGGCCTCATGGGATTTCGTGGCGGAGGACTGATAGCCCATCGGAAATCCGATAACCGTACAGACGTGCACGGGGCTTGATTGCAGCGCCATCCAGGCGGTTTTCACCCAGCACGGCGCGATGCAGACGGAGGCGAACCGGTTGTCCGCTGCCTCGTGGCAAAGCCTGACGATATCGTCGTGCGTGGCGGCCGGCTTGAGCAGCGTGTGGTCGATCATTCCGGCGAGGCGTTCGCGGTCCATGTGGGGGTGTCTCCTTTTATAGTTCGTGGAGTTTCTTGAAGAAGTCGAGTCCCGGTTTGAACACGACCTTGTCGTCCTTCACAAGCAGCTCGTCGTTGAGGTATAATTTCACGGCACGCGCGAGGGTGTCGGATTCAAGTTCCCGGCCCTTTTGTTTGATATCTTCGAGGGTGTCCTCCCCCACGGCGATGTGGAAGACGTCCTGGAGGATGATGGGCCCTTCGTCGAGTTCTTCTGTGACGAAGTGGGCCGTGCAGCCGGCGACGCGGCTTCCCTTTTCGAATGCCTGACGGTAGGCGTTTGCTCCGGGGTGGTAGGGCAGGAGGGAGGGGTGTATATTAATGATGCGGGAGGGCCAGCACTGCACGAATTCCGGCGGGAGTATCTGCATGTAGCGGGCAAGGACGATGAGGTCGGGGCGCAGTTCGTCCAGGAATTCGAGAATTTCGCGGTCGCGGGCCGGGCGGTCGGGATTTTTGAAATGGTGGAAGGACAGGCCGGCTTTTTCGGCGATGGGCCGCAGCACGTCGTGGTTGGAGAGGACGGCACTGATGCGGCCGGGCAGTTGGCCGCTTTCCGCACCGGCGATGAGCCGTTCGAGGCAGTGCGGCTCCCGGGAGACCATGACGGCGAAGGTGCGTTCCTTGCGCTGGCTGAGCAGGCGCACCTTGATTTCCATGTTCATCTGCTGGCCGAGGGCGACGAGGCCCATGATGAGTTCGTCCAGCGAGACGGACAGGTCGGAGAGGTCCACAAGCATGTTCATCAGGAACAGGCCCTGGACGACCTTCTGTTCGATGTCTTCGATGTTTGCGCTGTTTTCGGCCAGATAGGTGGATACGCGCGCGACGACGCCCTTCTGGTCGTTGCCGATAACGGATACCAGTCCGAGCACCCGTCCGTTGTTCTTCATTTCGCCTCCCTTGGCGGAGAAGTTGAGCGGCCGTTGTTGTCGGGACAAGGCGCCCCGGAGGCGATGGGAATTTACGGCCCGCGGCCGAGAAGGTGGCGCAGGGCGCCTTCCAACTCGGGGTGGGCGAAGCGGAAACCGCTCTTTTCGAGCTTTCGGGGGACGGCGCGGGTGGAGTTGAGGAAGAACTCCTCGGCCATTTCGCGATGGAGCGTGCGGAGGACGAATCCCGGCGCGGGCGGGCCGACCGGCCGGCGGAGAACGCGGGCGAGTGTCCGCGTGAGATCGCGGTTGGTGGTGGCCTGCGGGGCGGCGAAGTTCAAGGGGCCGGAGATGTCCGCGTGCGCCAGGCAGTGCAGAGCGGCGTAGAGCACGTCGTCCACGGCAATCCAGGGGAAGTACTGCCGTCCACTGCCCAGCCGGCCGCCAAGGCCAAGGGAGAATGGCAGCAACATGGTACCGAGGGCGCCGCCCTTGGGGCTCAACACCGGTCCCAGCCGCATGAAAACCGTACGGATATCAGCTTCGGTGGCGGGGGCTGCGGCGGCCTCCCACTCGCGCACCACGTCTGCCATGAAGCCCTCGCCCGGGGGCGCGTCCTCGTCGAGTTCCTCCTCGCCGCGGCTGCCGTAGTAACCAACAGCGGAAGCGCAGAGGAGGGTCTTGGGGGGACTGTCAAGTCCGGCGAGCGCTTCGCACAGGTTGCGCGTGCCGATGGCGCGGCTTTCCATGATGCGTTTTTTCTTGGCCTCGCTCCAGTAGCCAAAGACGGGCTCGCCGGCGAGGTGGATGACGGCGTCGAAGTCCTCGAGCGCCTCGCGTTCGTTGGCGGCGAAGCCCTTGAGCGGGTCCCAGACGATGTGGGCGGAGTCCAGGGGTCCGGACCGCGTCAGGGTCACGACGGTGTGCCCGCCGCTTTGGAGCAACGCCGTGATGGCCGAGCCGACGAGCCCGCCGGCGCCGGTCAACAGTACGCGCATGGGAGCGAGGCTGGCGGCGTGGTGGCGTTCGATGTCGCTCCTGGCGGTGGCGGAGCGGTAGTTGAAGACGCGTTCAAGGCGGCCTTGGGCCATGGAACGGGGAGCAGCGCGGCCGAGCGGACCAAGCGGCAGGCGGTATTCGACCTGGTCCTCGATGCGGCAGGCGTCCGGGCCTTCGGCATGGAAGCGGTGGACGTGATGCCATGAGGCGAAGGGGCCGCTGACCTGCTCGTCGCAGAACTGGCGGTCCTTCTCGTAGCCGTAGTGGCGGGCGTGGAAGGTTCGGCGAACGGGACCGATGCGGATTTGGAGCACTTTTTCGTCGCCGTCGCGGATGGTGCCGGACTGGGAGAGGACGCGGACGGGCTCCCATGGCGGAGTGAGGCGCTCGAAGGCTCCGGAGCGCTCGTGCCAAGCGAAGGCCGCCTCCACGGGCGCGGCGATGTGGGTGGTTTTGGTGAAGTGACGGGCCTTCATGAAAGCTCCCTGGAGGACGGGCCACTGTCCGCCGGTGAGGGTTCTGAACAGACGGGGCGAGGCCTACTCCGGAGGGCGCGGGTACTCAAGGGAGGAAAACGCGGTGGGGGGACAGTTGGGACGATGGGGGCGCGGCCAGACATCAGCGAAGGCGCAGGAACTCCTCCACGGTAAAGCCCGCATCGCGAAGGATGCGCACTGCCAGCCCGCGGCCGATGTCGCTACCAGTGTGAACCGGCACGGTCACGCTTACACGCTGCTGCTCGTGCCGGAGCGTCAGGTGGCTGCCGCGTTGGCGGTCCTCCACGAAGCCCTGGCTTTTGAGGAACGTCACCAACTCGCGAGCTGACACCTGCGGCATGCGCGGTGTCATGCGGGCAGGCCTACGGTCAGTTCCTCGACATGAACGAGGCTTGGGGTCTGGGGAATGGGTTCGCCGTGGGCTATCAGGTTTTCCAGGTGTTGCTCGATGGCTTCGCGGATGTTCTTTTTCGCTTCTTCGATCGTGGCACCGTTGCTGAAACAACCCGGCAGGGTGGGGCTGTGGGCAAAGTATCCGGTGTCGTCGGGTTCTTTCTCGATGACGATCTGAAACGAGTAGTAGCGCATGACATGCCGCCTCCTTGGCGGGAAGGTGCGCGGACCCCACTGGCCGCACAAGCGATTTTCTTAGTGGCACCCGGCAAGCGTGCAAGCCTGCGATCCGGGAAACCTTCAACCCTCCAGGAACTCCAGCAGCAGGGTGCGCATGTGCTCCATCGCGGGTTTGAGGTCGAGGCCGGCAGGCGTTTGGGTCAGGATCGACTGCTCATTCATGGCGCGCTGGAGGGCGGCTTTCTTTTCCGGGTCGGCGGTGAGATGGTCACGGGTGGTTTCCCAGAGAAGACGGTTGGTGCGCTGAAGAAGGCGCAGGCGGGCGTGGTGCTGTTTGACGAATTCCGCGGTCTCGCCGGTTAGAACGCCGCGCTTTTCGAATTCTTCGATGGCCTGGTTGGTGGTGAGGGGGAACAGATGTCCGGGCTCGGTTGACTCGCGGAGCTGGAAGAACTGCACGAGGAACTCGACGTCCACCAGTCCGCCCTTGCCGAGTTTGTATTCGCATTCGGCATGGCGGGGGACGCGGGCATTTTCCTGCATGCGGAGACGCATGGATAGGATTTCGTGTCCGAGGCCGGGCGGGGCTCCCTGTTCCGTATAGATATTATACAGATCCCGGAGCACACCGGCGCCGAAATCATGGTCGCCCGCGGCTGGGCGTGCCTTGGTCAGCGCCTGCCATTCCCAGGTGCCCGCTTCGTTCCTGTAGTAATCGAGCACGCGGCCGCGGGTGGGGGCGAGGGGCCCGCCGCGTCCGTCCGGGCGGAGACGTGCGTCCACTTTCCAGAGCTGGCCTTCGGGGGAAATTCCGGACATGTATTCCACTGTGCGGCGGGCAATGCGCTCGGCCCATTCGGTGGCGGGCCGCCCGTGCCAGTCCATGTCCTTTTCGATAATGAAGGCCACGTCCAGATCGCCGCCGAGGTGCACCTGCCGGTCGCCGAGCCCCCCCATTCCTATAATCGCCCAGGGAACGGGGAGGCGGTCTTCTCCGGTGTCCGAGAGCACGTCGCGTTCGGCCAGGCGTGCGGCGGCGGCGAGGACGCCCTCCGCGAGGAGGCTCATGCGCTCTGCGGCTTCGGGGAAAGGAACAATGGAGAGGACTTCCTGCACGGAGAGGAGGAAGGATTCGAGCTGTTTGCGCCGGCGCAGACGCGCGAGACCCTCCGTGGGAGCTTGCTTATCGGCTATCGATTTGATTTCCTTTAATGCCTCGTCCAGCCGGGAGGCGGAAAGCCCGTCGCCATGCAGCATTTCGTCCAGCCATTCCGGGTGAGCGGAAAGGTGACGGCCGAGCATTGTGCCGAATCCAAGAGTCCGCAAGATCAATTTTAGAATCGGCGGATGGGACAGGCACAAGTTGTATATCCAGGAGTATCCACGCGAGGCACGAAGCAGCAATTCAAATTGCCGGACGGCGAGGCGGGGAAGTGCGACGTGGGGCAATTCTTCGAGCAGCATGGGGAGGAGTTGCTGGAAGCCGAGGCGGCTGCGCGGGCTGGGGGCGAACTCGCGCGTTCCGACGGCAAGCTGCTGCAACGCGCGGAAACCCTCCAGATCGCCGAGGCCGGCGGGACGCAATTGCCCGAGCACGGCATTCGGCGGGTCGCCCTCCATCAGGAGATAATCCAGCAGCGACATTTCGCCGGGTTTGTTGGTGCCTCCGAAAATTTCCTCGTACTGCGAGCGGACAAAGCGGCGTGAGGCGTCGAGCGTGCGTTCAAATTCCTCCGGATCGGAAAAGCCGCAACGCAGGCCGAGGGCGGCGCGTTCCTTTGGGCTGGCGGGCAGCCGGTGGGTCTGGCTTTCGTGCATCATCTGGAGGGTGTGCTCGATGCGGCGATAGAGATGGTATGCCTCGGCGAGAGGACGGGCATCCTGGGGCAGCAGTATCCCCTCATTTTCGAGTTCTGCCAGCGCCGCCAGCGTGGAGCGCAACCGGAGGGTTGGATTTTTCTCGGCGGCAAGGAGCTGAAGCCCGGAAACGATAAATTCGATTTCACGTATGCCGCCGACGCCGCGCTTTATGTCCAGCAGCCGTGAGTCCTCGCTCAGCACTTCGTGGTCTATACGGCGCATGAGGCGGGCCATTTCGGGGAACAACTCCTCGCGCACGTTTCCTGAATAGACAAACTGCTCGATGATCTGGTCGAGACGGGCGGCCAGGTCCATGTCCCCCGCCACGCAGCGTGCTTTGTGGTAGGCGACTTTTTCCCACAGGTCCGCCTGCGTATTCAGATAGGCGGCGAAGGCGGAACGGGAGCGGGCCAGCGGGCCTTGCGAACCTTCCGGGCGCAGCCGGGCATCAACACGATAGAGGAACCCCTCCTCGTTGTGGGCCGAGAGGTAGCTGCTGAGTTCGGAGGCGAGCTTGTTGAAAAATTCGTGGTTGGGGATTTTGTGCAGGGTGCGGCCGGTTGCCCGGTCTTTGCCGCCTTCCGTTTCTCCTTCCTCCTCGTAGAGATATATAAGGTCCACGTCCGAGCTAAAATTGAGTTCACCGGCGCCGAATTTTCCCATGGCATAGACGCAGAACCCGGAGGGGCCCTGGCCGCTTTCGCCTGTTGGCTGGCCGAAACGCGCGGCTAGCGTCTGCCACTCGTCCTGCAATGCAATTTCGAGAATGGCTTGGGCGAGGTTGGACAGTTCGCGGCAGAGCGTGCTTGTATCGCCCATTTCGAGCAGATCGCGTATGCCGATGCGGAGGAGTTCGCGTTTCTTATAGCGCGTGAGTGCGGCGCGGCGTGCGGCGCGGCCCTCGATACCTTCCATCCACTCGCGGAGTTGCTCGCGATAGCGGTCGAGCGGTTTTTCGCGGTTGAGTCTGCTGTGGCGGAAAACGTGCGGGAGGTAGTCCGGGTGCTTGATGACGGCCTCGCTCAGATATTCGCTGAAGGCGAAAAGGGAGCAGAGGAAGTGCAGGTGCTCGACGTTGTGGCGCAGGTCGCGGAGTTCGGCTTTTGCGCGCTCTCCTAGTGAGCGCACGTACCGGTCGAGGAAGCGGAGGGACATGCCGGGGTCGGCGGCGAAGCTGAGCGCCCGGATGAGATATCCGGCAAGGGGGAGTGCGTCCTCCGGCGGCAGATGTTCGAGAAGGAGCCGGCGGAGGAGTTCCATGTCCTCGGCACGGCGCTCGGGCGGCCAGCGGTGCTCGTCCGCCGCGCGGGCCATGAAGGCGTCCAGACCCTCACCCTGGCGGGGCTGGAGGTAGGGCAGGCGGTGGGCGGTTTCCATCGAGCGGGGGCGCTCCCTTCCGGCATGGCGCAGACGGCGCCGCCGCGGAAGGTTATTCCCGCGGGATGGGGGCTGGTGCAAGCGTGGTGGGGCGCGGCTGCTCCACACTGATGGCGGGAATATCCTTGGCCCCCGGGCATTTCCGGCGTCCATTCGCCGTGCCCTGCCGGGCGGGGAGCCCCGTTGTGAAGAAGCTTTCCATCGTCATTCCAGTGTTCAACGAGCGTGAGCTGCTCCCGCGCGTACTGGAGCGGGTGCGGGCGGTGGAGTTTCCGCTGGAGGTGGAAATCGTGCTGGTGGACGACAAGTCCACCGACGGCACGCGCGAGTATCTGCGCGAGGTGGAGGCCGGCCGGCCCGACACCCGCGTGGTGTTCCACCGCCGGAACATCGGCAAGGGCGGCGCGCTGCGGACCGGCTTCCGCCACGCCACGGGCGACGTCATCATCGTGCAGGACGCGGACCTCGAGTACGACCCGGCGGAAATCCCGAAGATCATCCAGCCGATTGTGGACGGCCATTGCCGGGTGGCCTTTGGCTCGCGCTTCCTTGGCCGCGTTCCGACGGGCATGAGGATTCAGAACTTCGTGGCCAACCGCATCCTGGCCTGGATGGTGATCCTGCTCTTCGGGCAGGTAATTACCGATGAGGCAACGGCCTACAAGGCCTTCCATGCAGACGTGCTGCGGGGCATCCGGCTGCGCTGCCGGCGGTTCGAGTTCTGCCCGGAGGTCACCGCCAAGGTGCTCATGAAGGGCGAGCGTATCCACGAGGTGCCCGTCACCTTCTTCGCCCGCACTTTCGAGGAAGGCAAGAAGATCGGGTGGCGTGATTTCGTCGAGGCGGTCTCGACGCTGATCCGCTGCCGTCTGCGGCTTATGTAATACACCGGAAGGGCCCCGGGCTCCGCCATGCGCGTCCTGATCGTCTGCCGAAGCTTCCCCCACCACCGGCCCGGCGGCATGGAATGGCACGCGCACGACGTGGCGGAGGGGTTGATGGCGGAGGGCGTGACGGTGGACGTAATCACGACACCGCTCCCCCGCCGGCCCGCGCTGGCACCGCTGCGGGTGAATGGGTGGGTTCTCGAACTCGGCGGCACGCCGGGAGCCTACGACATGCGTTTTTTGTGGGACTTCGCGCGGCGGGCCGGCCGGTTCGTGCGCGAAGTGCGCCCGGACGTGGTCCACGCGCAGGGCATGGCGGGGATGCTGGCCGACCCGGTGCTCGGGCGCAAGGTGCCGGTCGTGACGACAGTGCACGGAACGCTGTGGAGCGAGACCGTCCCCGGGCCAGGGCACCTGCGGCGGTATTGGAAGCGCTACCTGCTGGCGCCGCTGTGGAAGCGATTCGTGCGCTCGTGGGCGAGGCTGATCGTGGACTCGCGATTCACGGCGAGGGAGCTTCGCCACGAAACGAAAAGCCGCGTGCGGCCGCTGGCCGTGGTGCCGCTCGGTTTCGACCTCGGGCGTTTCCCGCTGCTGCCGCGAGCGGAGGCCCGCAGCGAGTGGGGCATCGCCGAAGGTGTCCCGCTCATTGCCGCCGCCGGCCGGGTGGAGGAAGCCAAGGGATTCGGCGACCTGGTGGCGGCGTTTTGCGAGCAGCGAGTAACCGGTGGCCAGTTGTCAGCGGGGCGGGGAGAAGAACGGGAGGCTCGCGGCGCCAATAATGAGGGAAGGCCCGCGGAGCCCGTCCTGACGATCGCCGGTGAAGGCACGCTGCTTCCCGTGCTGCAGCGGGCTGCGGCGGACGCGGTGCGGGAGGGCCGGATACGGTTTGCCGGGCGGGTGCCGGCGGAACGGCTGGCGAGCCTGCTTCGCGCCGCAGACCTTTTTGTGAATCTGGACCGCGGAGCACCGGCCTTCGGGCTGGCGAACGCCGAGGCGCTTTGCATGGGCACGCCGGTCCTGACAACCGACGCCGGTGCCCACCGCGAGGTCGTGCGCAGCGGAGAGGACGGCACGCTGGTGCCGCGTGGCTCGCCACACGCCGTGGCGGAGGCGCTCGGTGGCTGGCTTGCGCGCCTGCCCGAGCCGGACGCCGTCCGCGAAGAACGGGCAAGAGCTGCCCGGGAACGTTTTTCGAGAGAACGAATGGTGAGGCGGCTGATGAGCGCGTACGGGAGATAGTGCTTCCAGGAACTTTTCGTTCTACTGCTCGACCGTGTGGCGGGCTCCGGCAACAGGGATTCATCCGCCGATTTCACCGATTCACGCCGATGGGGGTTGACGCCCGGGCCGGCGGGTCGAGTGAGGCTATATCTGCGGATAACACCAAAGCCGGTGGCCATCGAGACGAAGAACGGGAACAGTCGAGAACGGATAACGTGCAAACCTTGCGGGCAGGATCTTTCCGTTCTCCGATTCCGGTCGTCCGATTGGCTGCGACCGCCTGCCGGGGTCGTGGGCACCTTCGTCCCGGTTACCGGTGGTGTCGCTTCGCTCAACCACCGGCTACCATCTTGGACCCCTTGGCGGGGTCCTCGGAGCGCGACACC
>SLMS01000012.1 GCA_007133495.1 Candidatus Sumerlaeota bacterium
GCCTTGTCCAGCCTTTCCATTTGACAGCCCGAACGCCCCCTACCTACCTTCCCACCCCCGTTGCTGCCGGGCTTCTCCCGGCGGAGCGATCTCCTATCGGTACAGGTTATGGACCTCAATAGCTTCATTGTTACGCTGGCCACCACCGCCGGTCAGGCGCCGGAGACCGAGCCCGAGGCACCGGGCTTCTTCAACCCCACCTTCCTGATCGCGATGATCATCATCATCGTGGCCTTCTACGTGCTCATCCAGCGCCCCCAGCGCCAACAGCAGGAGGAGCGCCAGCGCCAGACCAACGAAATGAAGAAGGGCGACAAGGTCGTCAGCGTCGGCGGCATCCACGGCGCCGTCGCCCGCATGAACAAGGAGAAGGACACCGTCCTCGTCACCGTCGCCAAGGGCGTCGAGATGGAATTCAACCGCACGGCACTGACCATCGTCCGCGAGGACCCCGCAAAGGCCAAAGACAAGAAGCAAAAGGAAGAGGAGCAGGAGCCCGACTCCGGCGAGGCCGCCTCCTCCGCCGCCCCGGAGGAAACACCCGCCTCCAAGCCTCCCGCGCGCGGACCTGCAAAGGGCCGCCAGAAGGGGAAGAAAGCAAGGGCCTGAACGCCCCCACCGCTACGGAACCACATGGCAGAGCGCACACCCGCACAGGCAGCCCAGAACAACAAGAGGAACGGACGGCCGGGAACCGTCCGGCCCCGCCGCCGTGCCTCCGCCAAGCGCGCTGCTAAGCCCGCCCCCGAGGCCGGCACCGTCCGCTTCGAACACATCCGCAAGGACCCCGAAGTCCTCGAACTCATCGAAGGTGCCGACCTGGCCCTGGCCGCCATTGGCTTCACCGACCACGGCATCCGCCACATCGCCCGGGTCGCCAACCGCGCCATGAACATCTGCCGCGACCTTGGCCTGCCCGCCCGCGACCGCGAACTCGCCGGCATCGCAGGCTACCTCCACGACATCGGCAACACCGTGCACCGCAACCGCCACGCCCAGTCCAGCGCCCTCATGGCCCAGCGCATCCTCTCCCGCATGGGCATGGGCCCCGCCGAAACAGCCGCCATCATGGCCGCCATCGGCAACCACGACGAGGGGGACGGGGAAGCCGTCAACAACCCCGGCGCGGCCCTCATCCTTGCCGACAAGTCCGACGTCCTCCGCCAGCGCGTCCGCTCCTCAACCCCCATGTTGACCCGCGACATCCACGACCGCGTCAATTACGCCGCCACCGACAGCAAGATGGACGTTGATCGGCCCGGCCGTCTGATTACCCTCAACCTCTCCATCGACACGAGGGTCTCCCCGGTCATGGAGTACTTCGAAATCTTCCTCGGCCGCATGGCCATGTGCCGGCGTGCCGCGAATTACCTCAACTGCGACTTCTCCCTGGTCATCAACGGTGTCCGCCTCCTGTGAGAAGCACACCTGCCCAACGAACAAGAGGATAGCTTTCCCACGATGCAGAAAATCTTCACACCGCGCCTGATCATCGTCCTTCTCGTCACCGCCGGGTGTCTCTTCGTCACCTGGCCGACGATGCGCTACTTCATCCACATCAACACCATGGGCGAAGAGCCCACCGAGGCCCAGATCGAGCGCCGCAACGAGCTGCTCGAATCGCCCGGCGTCATCACCCTCGGGCTCGACCTCCAGGGCGGTGCGGACTTCCTGCTCACCGTTGACCAGGACCTCCTCGCCCGCCGCATCCTCGAAAATCAGGCCGAAGGCCTCCGCGAAGCGTTCCGCCGCGACGCAGTCGACGCCTCCGTCTCCATAGACTTCGAGAGCATCGACGACATGAGCGTCCGCGTGCAGCTCAACGACGAGCGCGACCTCGACTTCGCCACCGAGACACTCGAAGACGTCCTCGGCACCTCCGTCGAACTCTCCGCACAGGGCAACATCCGCAACCAACTCGCCCAAAGTGAACTCCTTCTCGTTCCGCCCTCGGCCGAACTCCAGGAGTCGCTCGAGCAGGCCGTCGAAAGCGCCCTGCGCGTCATCCGCCGGCGCGTGGACGAATTCGGCCTCACCCAGCCGATCGTCGCCCGCGCCGGGCCGGACCGCATCCTCGTCCAGATACCCGGCGAAAACGACCCCGAACGCATCCGCGAATCGCTCCTTCGCACCGCAGCGATGGAGTTCCGCCTGCTCCACCCCAACCACGAAGACCTCATTACCGAATTCGTCGAAGACGGCGCCGACGGCGTCGTCCAGGATGGCACCGGACCCGTCAAACGCGAGTTCCTTGAAGAAGTCGAGGAACCCGCCACCGGCCGCACCGTCATGCGCCTGCAGGACGACATACCCGGCGTGCCCTCCGGCTATACGCTCCGCCTTGGCAGGCGCGTCCACATAGACCCCGTCACCGGCACGGTGGACCCCGAGCGAAGTTACGACGATCTGGCCTACCTCGTGGAGGCGCGGGCCCCCATTGTCGGCGAACACCTCCGCCGCGCCGCCGTCTTCACCGACCCGATGGACCACCGCGACCCGATCAAGGTCACCATCGACTTTAACCGCCAGGGCGCGGACCTCTTCGCCCGCATTACCTCGGACAACGTCGGCCGGCGCTTTGCCATCATCCTCGACGACGTTGTCTATTCAGCCCCCAACATCCGCGAACCCATCCTCGGCGGCAGCGCCCAGATATCCGGCGGCTTTAGCCAGGCGGAGGCGCTCGACCTCTCCCGCGTGCTAAACGCCGGCGCCCTCCCGGCCCCCCTGCAGGTCATCACTGAAAACACCGTCGGGCCCACGCTCGGGGCGGAGTCCATCCGCAACTCTGCCCGCGCTCTGATCATCGGCGCCGCGCTCATCGTTGTCCTGATGGTCTTCATGTACGTCCACGCGGGGATCATCTCGATTTTCGCCATGACGCTCAACCTACTGCTCATCATGGCCATCCTGGGTCTCATGGGGGCCACCCTCACCCTCTCCGGTATCGGTGGCATCCTCTTAACGATGGGTATGGCGGTGGACGCCAACATCCTCATCTATGAACGATTACGCGAGGAGCTGGACAGCGGCAAACCCTTGCGTGCTGCCATCAACCAGGCCTTCGACAAGGCGTTCTCCGTCATTGTGGACTCCAATACCACCTCGCTGCTCCCTGCCCTTGTGCTGGTTCTCTTCGAGGTCGTGGACGGGTCCGTGAAGGGCTTCTGGACCGCCATCGCCATCGGCCTGATCGCCAACCTCTACACCGGCATCGTCGTCACCCGCACCCTGATGGAGACGTGGTACACGCAGTTCCGCTCCATCTCGGTGGGCAAGCTGCGGCTGCTCAAGAACGTCCGCATCCCGTGGATGAAGTACCGTGCCGTCGGCATCGGCGTCTCCGGCACGCTGGCGATCGTCGCTGCTGGTTACCTCATCATCGAAGGGCCGAGTTGGGGCATCGACTTCACCGGCGGCGTCCTCACCACGGTCGAAATCCAGGACACCCAGGGCGAGGACCGCCTCGTCCTCCTCGGTATGTTCGAGGACCAGTTCGACGACGTCCGCGCCATCCGCGTCGTCGGCCAGGAACAGTGGCAGCTCACTGTCCCCCGCGTCGCCGACCGGGAGACGGGGGAGGTGCCCACACTCGACGAGATACGCGGTCTTATCTCCGAGCGCATCGGCGACGAATACGGCGAACGCGCCCAGATCATGAGCACCCAGTCCGTCGAGCCCTTCGTCGGCACCGAGTTCCGCATGACGGCCTTCATGACCATGCTCGTCGCCTGCGCTGTCATCCTCAGCTACATCGCCTTCCGCTTCCAGTGGGTCTTTGGCGCCGGCGCTGTCATCACCCTGCTGCACGACGTGTTCCTCGCGCTGGGCCTGTTCAAGCTCCTCGGCCACACGCTCACCCTGGACATCGTCTCCGCCCTGCTCATCATCCTCGGCTACTCGGTGAACGACACCATCGTCGTCTTCGACCGTATCCGCGAGAAGATGCAGGAGCGCCACAGCGCCAAGCTCTTCGAGGTCTTCAACCGCGGCATCAACGAAACGCTCAGCCGCACCCTGATGACCTCCACCACGACGCTGACCGTCGTGGGGCTCATGTTCCTCTTCGGCGGCGCGGGCCTGAGTGCCTTCGCTCTCGTCCTGCTGATCGGCATCGCCCTCGGTACATACAGCTCCATCTTCGTCGCCAGTGCCCTTGTCTATACATACCTGAACAGCCGCGGCATCACCACCGCCATTCAGGCCAAGAAGGCAACCACCCGCGTGGCGCTTCCCAAGGCGAAGAAGGCACCCGCCGCGGGCCAGCAGGCACGCTGAGAGAAGTCCCTCGCCAGACCGGCCGGGCCAACCGCCCGGCCGGCCACGGCAACCCGAGTTTCCGGTTAGTCCCCGGGGCCGGAGCGCCCCGGCACATCACCCGATGGAGTGCGCGAACGCTATGGGAGAACTGAACGTCTATTACGAGAAGGACGCAGACCTCGGCCTGCTCAAAAGCAAGACCATCGCCGTCGTTGGCTACGGCAGCCAGGGTCACGCACAGGCCCAGAACATGCGCGAAGCGGGCATGAACGTCATCGTCGCCCAGCGCCCCGGCGGCCCCAACCACAAGCTCGCCCTGGAGCACGGCTTCGACGTCATGAGCGCCGCAGAAGCCGCACAAAAGGCCGACATCATCCAGATTCTCCTCCCCGACGAACGCCAGGGCGCCGTTTACGAAAACGACATCGCCCCCAACCTCAAGTCCGGCAAGGCCATCGTCTTCAGCCACGGCTTCAACATCCACTTCGGCTGCATCCAGCCACCCAAGGATATAGACGTCTATATGGTCGCCCCCAAGGGCCCCGGCCACCTCGTCCGCTCCGTCTATGCCGAAGGCGGCGGCGTCCCCTGCCTCATCGCCATCCATAACGACGCCACCGGCAAGGCCCGCGACCTGGCCCTCGCCCACGCATCCGCCGTCGGCGGCGGCCGAGCAGGCATCATCGAAACAACCTTCAAGGACGAGACCGAAACCGACCTCTTCGGCGAGCAGGCAGTCCTCTGCGGCGGCATCAGCGAACTCATGACCGCAGGATTCGAGACACTCGTCGAAGCCGGCTACCCCGAGGAAATGGCCTACTTCGAATGCCTCCACGAAATGAAACTCATCGTGGACCTCGTCTATAAGAAGGGCCTCTCCGGCATGCGCTATTCCATCAGCGACACCGCCGAGTACGGCGATTACTCGCGCGGCAAGCGCATCGTCACCGACGAGACACGCGCCGAAATGCGCCGCATCCTGCGCGAAATCCAGTCCGGCGAATTCGCCCGCGAATGGCTCCTCGAAAACATCGCCGGCCGGCCACACTTCAACGCCATGCGCCGCCTCAAGGCAGAGCACAACGTCGAACAGGTCGGCGGCCGGCTCCGCGACATGATGCCCTTCCTGGACGGCCCGAAAAAGTAAGCCGCCCACGTAACCGGCAGAACAAAACCGCCAAAGGGACACGGCTGCATCGTGTCCCTTTGGTCACTTAAGCCCCCTCCCCGGGCGCACAACCACGTATAGACGCCACTGGCCACCATCAATGCTCTTCGACTCTCACGCCCACCTCCACGACGCCAAGTTCCGCAAGGACCGCGCGGACGTCTTCGCCCGCGCCCGCGAAGCAGGTGTGACCCGCTTCCTCACGCTCGGGGACAATCTCCGCGCCTCCCGCGAGGCCATCGCCCTTGCCGAAACCGAGGACGGTGTCCTCGCCGCCGCCGGTATTCACCCCTCCGCCGCTGCAGGCTGGGACGAGGACACCGCCCGCCTCCTCGAACAACTCCTCGCCCATCCCAAAGTGCCCGTCCTTGGCGAAATCGGCCTCGACTACTACTGGGACAAGGAACCCGCCACGCACAAACGCCAGCAGGACTGCTTCCGCCAGCAGCTCCGCATCGCCAAGCGTCTCGGCAAGCCCGTGTCTATACACAGCCGCGAATCCAACGCGGACGTGCTCCGCATCCTCGCCGAAGAGCAGGCCGGCGAGCCCGGCGGCGTCCTCCACTGCTTCATCGGCAGCTACGAGGAGGCCCGCCGCGGCGTGGACCTTGGCTTCCACCTCGGCGTCGGCGGCATCTCCACCTACCCGAAACTCGGTGACCTGCGCGAGGCCCTCAGCCGCATCGGCCCGGAACACCTTCTGCTCGAAACCGACTCCCCCTACCTTCCCCCCCAGCCCCGCCGCGGCAGGCGCAACGAACCCGCCTACCTCCGCCAAACCGCAGAGGCGCTCGCAGACCTGCTGTCCCTCCCCCTTGAGGAGATGGCCCAAATTGCAACCCGCAACACAGAACGCGCCTTCCGCCTCTGAACCGCCCCAAACCGCTTGCCCGATCCTGCCCTCTTCCCCTTCATGGGGCCCGGCTCAAGGGGGGCAAACCATGCTGTCCAACAAGGCGAAATACGCCATCAAGGCAATGCTGGCCCTTGCGGACAAGCACGGTCAGGGCCCCGTTCTGATCGGCGATCTGGCCAGCCAGGAGGCCATCCCCCGCAAGTTCCTCGAACTTATCCTCCTCGAACTCAAAGCCGCCGGCCTGCTCCACAGCAAAAAAGGCCGTGGCGGCGGTTACCTCCTCCGCCATCCGCCCGAGGAAATCGCCGTCGGCCAGGTCATCCGCGCCATCCACGGCCCCCTTGCCTGGGTGCCCTGCGCCAGCGCCGGCAGCAAAATGCCCTGCCCGGAATGCACCGACTGGGAAACCTGCTCCATCCGCATCGCCATGAAGCAGGTGCGCGACGCCACCGCCGAAATACTCGACAACAAATCCCTGCTCGAAATGCTGGAGGAATCGCGCCAGGCCGCCGAGGACAAACGCAACGTCATCGACTTCACCATCTGACCCCGCCGCTGTCTATACTGACCGCGCTCCCCGCCTTCTCTCGCGCCAACGCCGGCAAAGGTCCCGCGCCGCCTCCGGCCACTCCGCAAACTCGAACTCGAAGCCCGACTCCAGCAGCCGGCCCGGCACGACCCGCCGGCTCTTCAGCACCAGCTCCGACTCCGTCCTCATCAGAAACGTTCCGATCTCCAGCATCCACGCCGTCGCGGGGAGCCCGATCCGCGTCCCCCACGCCTGCCGCAGCGCCCGCATGAACTCCGCATTCGGCAGGGGATTCGGCGCCGCGATGTTCACCGGCCCCTCCAGCTCCTCGTGCTCCATCAGCCAGTACAGCGCCCGCACGAAATCCCGGTCGTGCACCCACGAGATATACTGCCGCCCGTTGCCGCAGGTTCCTCCAAGACCGGCGCGCACCAGCCCCAGCAGCACGTCGAAGATACCGCCCCCGTCCGGGCTCATCGTCATCGCTGAGCGCATCAGCACCTTGCGCGTCCCCGGCGTTCTTGCCTCATTCGCCGCCTGCTCCCACGCCGTTGCCACGTCTATACTGAACCGCCACGTGTCCGGCGCATTCGGTTCCCCCCCCCCGATGATCCCCGACGCCTCGTCGTTCGGAGCATCGTACCGGTGCGCGTAGATCGTCGCCGTGCTTGCCTGAAGCCACACCGCCGGAGGCCGCTCCGCCCGGGCGACCGCCTCGCCCACTGCCCGCGTCGAATCCAGCCGCGAGTCCATGATCTCCCGCCGGTTCCTTGCGTGGTAGCGGCAGTTCACGCTCCGCCCTGCCAGGTTCACCACCACGTCCGCCCCGTCCACCTCGCGTGCCCAATCGCCCGGGGTTTTTCCGTCCCACTCCACCACCCGCCACGGAGCCTCCCGCGCCCCCCGGCTCAGCACCACCACCTCGTGCCCGTCCGCATGGAACGCGCGGGCAAGCACCGTCCCCACCTGTCCGCTCCCGCCAGGAATCACGATCCTCATGGGTTGGTGCCCTCCCCGGGTGGATTGTCATGGATGCGATTCGGCTGTTCCGAACTGCCCGGCATTGGGCGGTGCCTCACAGTCTGGGTTTCCATGATCCTCTCTTTGGTGCCCCTCTGCGGGAGCCTTGTCAAACGGGCTTTCACGCCGATCAGTCCACAGGCACGATCATGGACGGCGTGGACAGAGCGGACTGTTACGCTGGTCCCCTCCGCCCCTTGCGTCGCTTCGGTCCCTCCGCGGCCCCACTCGCGCCGTCGCGCCGCGGCCCTTTATCCTTGACCGGCGGGGGGGTGGTGCCCCAAACAACCCGGCCGCATGCGCGACCGGTGGGAGTCCGCCCGTCCGCACGGCAACCAAACGTAAACCATTCAGGAGCACCAATCCGTGGCCAATAAGCTCTCTTCCCGCAAGCGCGTCCGCCAGAACGAGCGCCGCCGCCTGCACAACCGCTCCATCCGCAGTGGCATGAGGACCGCCGTCCGCAAGGTCAACGATGCCATCAGGGAGCACGACACCGAGGCCCTCGACACGGCTCTCCCCGCCGCCCAGTCCCGCCTCGGCAAGGCCGCAAAGCGCAAGGTCATCAAGAAAAACAACCTCGCACGCAAGCAGAGCCGCCTCATGAAGGCCGCCCACAAGGCCCGTATCGCCGCCGGCGAGCACGCCGAGGCCCCCGCTGAGGACGAATGAACCACTGTCCCCCACGGACTTGACCTTGCCCACGAAGCCACGGCGCCCGCTAACATCGGGCGCCTTTTCTTTTCCTCACGATCACATCTCTAAGGCCGGGACCGATCGCCCATGACACAACCCGCCATCACGCCGGAGATCATCGACGAACACGGCCTCAAACCCGAAGAATACCGCCTCATCCTCGACATCCTCGGCCGGGAACCCACCATCACAGAACTCGGCATCTTCAGCGTCATGTGGAGCGAGCACTGCTCCTACAAGAACAGCAAACCCCTCCTCCGCCTCCTTCCCACCGAAGGCCCCGCCGTCCTCCAGGGGCCCGGAGAAAATGCCGGCGTCGTCGCCTTCGGGGACAAACTGGCCATCTGCTTCAAGATGGAGTCCCACAACCACCCCAGCGCCGTGGAACCCTACCAGGGCGCTGCCACCGGTGTCGGCGGCATCCTGCGGGATATCTTCACCATGGGCGCCCGGCCCGTCGCCCTTGTGGACGCCCTCTTTTTCGGCCAGCCCGGCACACCGGAGGTTGACCGCGTCGTCCAGGGCGTCGTCCACGGCATCGCCGATTACGGCAACTGCGTCGGCGTCCCGACCGTCGCCGGCCAGGTCACCTTCGCCCCCGCTTTCGCCGGCAACCCGCTCGTCAACGCCATGGCTGTCGGCGTCATGCCGAAGGAGAACCTCACCCTCGCCCAGGCACGCACTCCCGGCAGCATTGTCGTCTATTACGGCAACGCCACCGGCCGCGACGGGGTCCACGGCGCCACCTTCGCCAGCGTCGAACTCACCGAGGAAACCATGGAGCAGCGCTCCGCCGTGCAGGTCGGCGATCCCTTCATGGGCAAGAAAATCCTCGAAGCCACCCTTGAACTCATCCACTCCGGCGCCGTCGAAGCCATCCAGGACATGGGCGCCGCGGGGCTCACCTGCAGCGGGTGCGAGATCGCAGGCCGCGGCCGGCTCGGCATGAAGCTCGACCTCGACGCCGTACCCCAGCGCGCCGAAAGCATGAACCCCTACGAAATGATGCTCTCCGAATCCCAGGAGCGCATGCTTGCCATCATACCGCCCGAGCGCGTGCGCGAAGCGATGGCCATACTCGAAAAATGGGAAGTCAACCCCGCCATCGTCGGCGAAGTCACCGAGGACGGCCTCTTCACCGTCTATCACCAGGGAGAAATATGCGCGAAGGTTCCCGCCCTCAAGATCAGCGCCGAATCCCCCGTCTATAACCGCGAAGCCAAACAGCCCGAGGCCTTCCCCACCGGACCCTACGTCCCCACCGGCGGCTGGGCGGACAATCTGAACACCGAAGCCGCACTGCTCGAACTCCTCGCCCATCCGACCATCGCCGGCAAGGCATGGATACACGAGCAGTACGACACCATGGTGCAGACCAACACCATCCTCGGGCCGGGCGCCGGCGCTGCCGTCCTTCGCGTCGAGGGGTCCTCCCACCTGCTCGCCATCTCCACAGGTGTCGATCCCCTCAAAGTCGCCTGCGATCCGTACCTTGGCGGCCAGATGGCTGTCGCCGAAGCCGCCCTCAACCTGTGGTCCGTCGGTGCCGTGCCACTCGGCCTTACCGACAACCTGAACTTCGGCAACCCGGAAAAACCAGAGCAGTTCTGGTACTTCAAGCGCGCCGTCGAAGGTATCTCCCATGCCGCACGCGAACTCGATATCCCCGTCACCGGCGGCAACGTCTCGCTATACAACGAAAACCCCACCGGGCCCATCTGGCCCACGCCCACCATCGGCATGGTTGGCACTGTTGAATTTCCCGAACGGCTGGTCCGCCCCGGCTTCAAGGAACCCGGAGAGCAGCTATACGCCCTCGGCACTCTCGCGCCGGACCTGTCCGGAAGCTGGCTCGCCTGGCTCAAGGAAAACGGCCGCCTGCCCGCGCCCCTCACGCCACCGCCCGGGCACCAGGCCTCACTGGCCCCGCGGATGAAACGCCTTGCCGCCCTGATCGAGGAGGCGGTCGCGCATGGGCTTTTCTCCAGCGTGCAGGATGTCTCCGAAGGGGGCCTCGCCGTCGCCCTCGCCGAATCGCTGCTCTTCGCGCCAAAACCTCTCGGAGCGTCCATATTCCTGCAGGGGCCTTCCCTGCCACTGCTGTTCGGCGAACCCGGCGCCCTTATCCTCGCCAGCGTCTCACCCGTGCACATTGACCAGTTCGAATACATGCTCTCGTATCACACGGAGGTGGACATCACCGAGCTTGGCGTCACCACCGAACACCCCTCACTCGTCGTCCGGTCAGCGGACACCGGCGGAGAAACAAAGAAAATAAACCTCCCACTTAGCAGGCTCCGGAAGGCACGCTCCCGCGAACCCTACCCAACCTGAACACCGGCGGACAAGGAATGGAGGACACCCCATGGAGGAACAGGTACTCTACGACGAACGTCCCGCAATGTTCGGCAGCGAACCCCTCGGGTTCATTCTTTGCATCATTCTTATACCAGTCGTTATTGGCGCGGTCATACTCCTTATCTGGTGGTTGCGCGTCCTCGCCACCCGGCTTATCGTGACCAACGAACGCATCACCCTCCGCGAAGGGCTCCTCTCCAAACACATCAACGAGGTGTACCACACCGACGTGCGCAACGTCCGCATCAGTCAGAGCTTCATGAACCGTATTTTCCGCGTTGGCAACGTCGGAATCTCCTCGGCCGGCCAGGGGAGCATCGAAATCTCCGTAAACGGAATCCCGGAGCCCGAAAGACTGAAGGAAATTATAGACACGCACCGGCGCCGGCGCTGAGGCCGCACCATGCCGGAGCAGGACAAGAAATCGATGCGAGGTGGACAGTGAAAACTCTCGGACGGATGGTCATCCTTGTCAAGGACCACGAAGAAGCCGTCGCCTTCTATACGAAGAAACTCGGCTTTGAGGTGTACGCGGACATCCACGCCGGCCAACGCCGCCACGTACACGTCTGCTTCCCCAACCAGCCCGAAGTCGGCATCTGGCTCATGAAGGCGGAAAGCGCCGACCAGGCAGACCGCATCGGCAGGCAGACCCCCGGCCAGCCCTGCGCCGTGCTCTACTCCGAGAGTCTCGGCCACGACTATGGCGAGCTGGTGAGCCGCGGCGTCGAGTTCACCCGCGGCCCCAAGGAGGAGGCGGGAGTCCGCTTCGCCCACTTCGTGGACCTCTACGGCAATGAATTCGTCCTCGTCGAACTTGAGGAAGGGTAGCGTATAGACACTCTCCTGCCCCTCACCGCACCAGACTGTGGCGGGCGATTAAGAAAAGGATCCGCGTTCCGGCACCGATCACGCCGCGTACGGTGCCGGATATCTTCGACTTGCCAATCCGCTTGCGGTAGCGCACGGGCACCTCCCGGCAGACGAGCCCGCGCTTGAGCGCCTTGATCTGCATCTCCACCGTCCACCCGTACCCCTCGTCCGTCATCCCGATTTTTTTCAGGTCGCGGTGGTGAATGGCACGGAATGGGCCCAGGTCGGTAAACCGTGCGCCCCAGGAAAGCCGCATCAGGCGGCACGCCAGCCAATTTCCGAAACGTGCCTGCGGGGTGAGTGCTCCCGCCTCGGCATCCCCGCGTGTTCTCGAACCTATCATCAGGGAAGCCTCATTCCGGAGCACAGGCTCCACCAGACTCTCCATATCCGCAGGGTCATCACTTCCGTCGGCGTCCATAAAGACAAGCAACGAATCCTCCCTTGCCTCGGCAATTCCGCGAAGGCACGCTGCCCCGTAGCCGCGTTTTTTCTCCGGGACCACGTGCGCGCCGGCCGCCACGGCAACCTCAGCCGTCGCGTCTGTCGAACCATTATCCACGACGATTATATCATCCACCCAGCCGGGAATCCCGCGCAGCACACCATCAATGGCTCGCTCCTCGTCGAGTGCGGGTATAATAACGGTGATATGGCAGTTGCCGCGCATCAGGAAGCTTCCCCCCGCGGAGACAGGCCCACGGCGGGTGTTCGGTCCTCCTCCGCCGGCCCATTCTCCACGCCCAATGCCGGAAGCACATCCTCCCGCGTGCGGGTCAAAAGCGTTGCGGCCAGAAGCAACAGGACCGGCCCGTGCTCCACCCAGACCACCCAATGATCGAAAACACCTTCGATTCCCAGACCCTGGTAACGGAAACGCAAATAATAGAGAGGAAGCGTGAGCGCATAAAACATCAAAGCAAAATGTGGCCGAAGAGCCAGAAACGGCAGAAACCAAAGTGAGTACCAGGGAAACTGCGTTGGGCTGACAAGAAACAGCGCTGCAACAATCGCCAGCGCCCGGCCACCCATGTCCGCAAGTCCTCCCACCGGCCTCCGGCAAGCAAGAGCAACCACTGCGAGCACAATACCTCCGGCGATGCCGCTCGCCACCGTCCTTGCGGAACCTTCCATACCACTCATGCCCTCCCATGCCCTGCCTGCCGCCAGGAATAGTAGATAGGGGCCGTTGTTCATTTCCCATCCTCCTGCGTACGCCACAAACCCGGACGTGGAGTCCAGGCCAGGCGTATAGACAGGTATATGTATCGCCGCCACTGCGAAAGCATATACACCCGTGGCTGCCGCCACATGCCGCAATGAGACACCCCCCACACGCAACAGCAGCGGCAGAAGCAGCACCGGCCAGAGCTTCACCCCCGTCGCCGCCGCAAGCACAAGAACCGCCGGAGCAAGTTGCCGGCGGCAGGCGAGCAGCATCGCACCCAGAAGAAACGGCGCCAGCAAGACGTCCATATGGGCCGCGTTATAGTACTCCTTGAAAACAAGAGGGTTCCACCAGTAGAGAAGCGAGAGCGCGGCCGGCAACTTCGCTTCCCGCAGCACGAGAAGCAACAGCCCGAGTGCGGCAACATCCGCAAGCAGTATGACAAGCCGCCACGCATTCAGGCTCCAGGGCTGAATTATATAGGCTGCCGCAAAGAACACCTGCGACACCGGCGGGTAGATCGTCCGCAAATGCGGATGATTAATGCGCCAGACGACCGGGTTGGACTCGCGCGCCAGATCACCGAGCGGGCTCTCCTCGTATATCACCTCCCGGGGGATGGGGCGGTAGGGATTCTCCCACTGAGCGGTAACGGCACCGTCCCAAAGATAACGATAGAAGTCAGTCTCGAGAATCGGGCCCGAGAAAAACAGCCCAACCCGCACCAACAGGCCCAGTGCCAGCGCCGCCCCCACTGCTGACGGAGCAATGCGAACGCGCAGCACCTGCCGCGCGAACAGCAGAAACAACGCGCCCTGCAGGCACAGGATGCCCACAAGAAGCTCAATTGGCCTGTCGGCGATCGGTGTCCCGTAGGCGAAGTCCACCGAGACCGGAATGAGCAGCAGGGCGCTCACGCTGATCGCGGCGAGAAGCACAATGGCCGATCGCGTCATTCCCGCCATCCCCTTTGGATGCAGCCATCAGTTCCCCCCCCCCGGCCCGGATGTAGTTGTCTCCGGGCCGGAGGAGATGCCACTGATCACCTGTTCGTGGTATTTACTTGTTCGCGCTTCCGGGCTCCCTCGGGGCGCTTCCTGGTTCCCTGGGGGCCGAGCCCGGCTCGTCCACCGGTTTCACCCCGGCCGCCTTGAGGAGTTCCTCCCCGCTCAGCCGCACCGTATAGTCGGGTTCGGCGTGGGCGAACGTGATCTCATACTCTTCATTCACCACGAAAACCGCCGGCACCGGCAGGATGTTTTCCGGATTGCCGGACCACTCCGCCAGGTCCATCCCGTACCCACGGAGCTGCTCCACCGTCTCCTCGTCCACGGCAAACGCCACGCCGAAGGCCGCCATCGCCTGCGCGTTGCTGTCCGAAAGCAGTCTATACGGAAGCTCCCGGTCCTCGAGGTGTTCCGCCACCTTCTCCGGCTTGTCCGGAGAGAGTGCCAGAAGCTCCACTCCGGCGTTCTCGAGCTCCGGTGCCACCTGCGCCAGCTCCGCAAGGTGCGTCGTGCAGTACGGGCACCAGCCCCCGCGGTAGAACACCAGCACCGTCGTCGCGCCTTCCTTCAGCGTATCGCGCAGCATCGCGTGCTCGCCGTCCTTGTCGCGGACCATGACCGGGTGCGGCACCTTGTCGCCGGTCTCCAGCGGCTTGATGTCTTCGGCCGAAGGATGGATCGTTGTGCGCGGAGCCTCGCTGGCCTCCTTCGGCGCAGAACCTTCTTCCACCCTTGGTGCCGAACCCGGCTCGGGCTCCTTCGGGCCGGATTGCCCCGGAGCGAACCCGCCCAACGAAAGGGCAAGCGCCAAGGAAAGTGTGGAAACGTGGGGTGAGTATTTCATAGCTGCATTCTCCTTTGGATACGGGTGCTGCAAACTTCCGGCCCAGAATGCCCGCCCTGCCCTCGTCATGCTGTGAAGAATTTACCGCCTTCCCCCACCCAATGGAAAAGGGCTCCAGCCGGGCACGAACCCGGCCGGAGCCCCCCATTGCTTCATCCTGCAACTCTGTTGTTCCAGTCAGCCCCCGGACTTGTCCTGGCGTTTCACCGCGAGGAAAACCGGCATGATCCGCTCCCGGCCACCCGCGTCCGACGGCACGTTCACCACCCCGTAGGGACTGTTGTCCCGCAGCATTTCCGCCAGCGTCGCCCCCTCGATCGCCATGATCGAGGACCCGCCGCCGTCCAGGTTCACCACCGTTTCGCAGGCGAGCTTCTCCATCAGGTGCGCCAGCCCTTGCAGCGTCAGCCCGCAACTGTGCTCACCGCTGCGCCGGCCATCGACCACCACGATCTTCAGCCCTCCGGCCGCCGTCGTCCCGATCGCCGTCCGCGGCGCCTGCGTCTTCTCCGTGTCGTAAGGGAACCGTGTCGGCGGTGGCCCGCCCGGGCGGAACTCCCCCGCGTTCTCCCGCCGGAAAATGCTGTCCGCGCTCAGGAGCGCCTTCCCCTCCCGCACAAGGAACGGCCCGGCGCTCACCAGCCATTCCGGCTCGCCCTCATCGAAGCGCCGCATCCGCACCTTCGCGCGCAAGCCCTCCCGGCCGAGGTTTTCCATGACGTAGTTCGCATGCTCGCCCTCCACCCAGACCGTCGCGCCGCCGGAAGGCGGAGCCAGCGCGTGCGACCCGTCCGCCGCGTCCACCAGCAGCGAGCCCGTGAAGGCAAGCTGCGCCGCGTCCGGCCCCGGCGCGGGCACCGGCTCCTCGAAATTGCGCCACGTCTTGCCGTGCACCGGCACCTTGCCGCTCGCCGGGTTCAGCCGCACCGGTGGCAGCCCGCCCAGGTGCAGCTCCATGTCCTGGACGCCGAAAAGCTCCGCCCGGAAATCCCCGTTGCGGAAACTCAGAATCCCCGGCCGTTCGAACCAGCAGGGGAACACCAGCCGGCCGTCCACCATGTGCCCGCCCACCGGCTGATGCAGGCAGGACACCCCGTCGGCGTACTCCTCCGGAAAGTTCAGAAAGTATCCCGCATTCGTCGCGGCAATGATCTCGTCGCTGGACTGGACCAGCCGGGAGGCGGCAAAGGCCGCCGCGTAGCGCCCCACCGCGAGCGTACCGCCCTCGTAGGGGATCACCTCCGGGTCGAACGGTTCCAGTTCCTTGCGGACTTCTTCCCACGCCTCCGGGCTTTGATCCACCTTGCGCAAAAGCTGCGCAAGATTACGCACGTCGTGACCAATATCCCCCGCCAGAAAGTGCGACATGTTCAGGAAAAGCCGCGCCTCCTTGCGCGCCTCGCTTGCACGGATCGCCCCCATGGCGAACGTCGTCGCCCAGTAGGCGTTCTCGATCTCCTCCATATCGACAAGGCCACTGTGCTCGGCCGCCAGCACCGGAGTGATCTCCGCGTCCGCATGGCTGTCCACGATGATCTCGTTGATGCACAGGCCCTCGTGCTGCGGCTCCTCCGGCTGCTCCGGGTTCGTCAGCAGGAACCGGAACCGCCTGCGCCGCCATGTCACACCCGGCGCAAGGTCCTTCCAGTGGTCCTCCTCCAACGTGAAGCCCTTCTTCAGGACATCGGCGTCCAGGAACTTCGACATCGCGACACAATCGATCTTGTTGTGGGAAAGCACGGCGTTCGATACCACCATTATGGGAAATTCCTGAGCAGGGAGTTGGGCATCCGGAGTCCCCCGGAGCAAGGTGCTGCTCAGACCCACCTTGCCATAAGGAGGCCAACCTCCTTGGGGGAGCGCGGCATCACTGTTTCTTCTACCGCACTCGCGATTCTCCGATTTCGTTTATCGTATCGGCCAGAAACCCGGCGCCAAACCCGTTGTCAATGTTCACGACGGAGATTCCGGGGGAGCAACTGTTTAACATGGTCAAAAGCGACGATATGCCATGGAACGAGGCGCCATAGCCGATGCTTGTCGGCACTGCAATTACGGGCGCCCGGGTAAGGCCCGACGCGACCCCCGGCAGCGCGCCTTCCATGCCCGCCACAGCCACCAGCACCCGCGCCTCCCGCAGCAGGTCCGCCTGACGCATCAGCCGGTGAACCCCCGCCACCCCCACGTCGTAGGCCCGCCGCACCGTGCTCCCGAGGCACTCGGCCGTGAAGGCAGCCTCCTCCGCGACCGGCAGGTCACTCGTCCCGCCGGCCAAAACGCCCACCACGCCCCTCTTCTTCGGGACAATCTTGCACGCGACGTGCAATGAGCGTGCAATTGCACACTCGGTTCGTGACTCCTTCGGCAGCCGCCGCAGCAGCTCCTTCCATGCCTCCGGCCGCACGCGGGTCAGCAGCACGTTCTGCCCCGCCTCCATCATCCGGCGCGTGATCTCCACAATCTGGTCCGGAGTCTTCCCCTCGCAATAGACCGCCTCCGGGTGCCCGCGGCGTGCCTCGCGCTGGAGGTCGAGCGCGGCCCACCCCATGTCGGCGACCTGGTCCCGCTGGATCACTTCCTCGGCGTCGGCGGGGGAGAGTTGCCCCGCTGCAACGCGTTGCAGGATCGCACGGAGACTCTCTCCGCGCGTTGCATCGCTGCTCATTCGAACAGGTCCCCTTTCTCTGGTGGCCGAAGCAGCCACTCCGCCAGCGCTGTGCGCCTGTCGCGCTCGCGCACCGTCCGCACGGCCTGGTTGACGGCCGACCGGTTGCCCAGCACCACCACCAGCTTCTTCCCCCGTGTCACGGCCGTATAGAGCAGATTCCGTTGCAGCATGATGTAGTGGCTCTTGTGCAGGAGCACGACCACGGCCGGGTACTCGCTCCCTTGGGACTTGTGGATTGTGATGGCGTAGGCCGGCTCCAGGTCGCTCAACGATTCGATCGGGTAGAGCACCAGCCGTTTGCCGAAGCGCACCCGCACCTGCCCGGTCTCGCGGTTCATCCCGAGTACGCGCCCCACGTCCCCGTTATAGACATCCAGATCGTAGTTATTGGAGGACTGGATGACCTTGTCGCCCGCGCGGAAGGGAATCGTGGGCCCGAGCGGCGCCCCGTCCGGATTGAGCCGCTCGCGCAGCAGTGCATTCAGCACCTGGGTGCCGACCGCCCCGCGGCGCATGGGGGCGAGGACCTGCACGTCCTCGATCGGGTCGAGGCCGAAGCGCTGGGGAATCCGCTCGGTGAGCAGCGCCAGCAGCGCGTCGGCGATATCCTCCGGCTCGCGCTTGGGCACGAGGTAGAAGTCCGCGCCTTCCTCGAATTGTCCTTCGAGCAGCGGCAGGGTACCCTCGTTGATGCGGTGGGAGTTCTGGACGATGAGGGACTGTCTTGCCTGCCGGAAGACGGCCTCCAGCCGGGTGGTGCGCGCGCGGCGCGAAGCGATCAGGTCCCGCAGGAACGCGCCCGGGCCCACGCTGGGGAGCTGGTCCACGTCCCCGACTAAGACGACCGTGCTGCCCGGCTTGAGCGCCCGCAGCAACGCCCAGGCGAGCTGCACGTCCAGCATCGACGCCTCGTCAACCACCAGCAGCTCCGTCTCCATCGGCGTCTTGGCGTCGTGCTGGAACCTGCCGCGCTCGCTGTTCCACTTGAGCAGGCGATGGATGGTGAGCGCCTCGCGCCCGGCCGCCTCGGAGAGCCGCTGCGCCGCCCGCCCGGTCGGGGAGCAGAGCGCCACCTCCCGCATCGAACCGAACAGGTGCATGATCGCCCGCACTAGCGTCGTCTTGCCCGTGCCGGGCCCTCCGGTCAGGACGCACACACCGCCACCAGCCACACTGCGCAGCGCCTCCCGCTGCTGTGCCGCCAGCCCGAACCGGAACCGCCCCTCGAACCGGGCGATGGCCCGGTCCACCTGGTCTGCGGGCATGAGCGGCTTCCCCTGGCGGACCAGCTCCAGCGTCATCGACGCCAGTTGCCGCTCGCAGTGGAAGAGCGAGGCCATGAAGTAGCCCTCCGCCTGTCCGCCCACCTTGGCCCGGACGACGTGGCGCGCACGAATGGCAGCTTCGAGCTGCTCACGCAGCACCGCCTCGCCGTCCTCCAGCTTGAGCAGCTTGGCCGCCCGCTCCATCAGCTCTTCCAGCGGCAGGTGGGTATGTCCTTCGGAGGCGGCCTGATCGAGTACGTGAACGAAGGAGGCCTGGAGGCGGTGCGGCGAATCGCGGGCGATGCCGAAGTTGGCCGCGATCTCGTCCGCCTTGAAGAATCCGACCCACGGGACCTCCAGCCCTGCGCGGTAGGGATTCTCGCGCAGCAGCCCGACGACGCCCTCGCCGTAATGCCGCAGCAGCCGGGCGCTGATGGCGTTGGAAAGGCCGAGACTCTTGAGCGTCAGCATCGCCTCACGGGACTGACGCTGGGCGGTGAGGCTCTCGGCGATCTGCCGGGCCCGCTTGCGGGAGATGCCCTTTACCTCCTGGAGCGTTTCCGGCGCCTCGTCGAGGATTTCGAGCGTCCGCTCGCCGAAGTGGTCCACGATCGCCCGGGCGCGCACCGGCCCCACCCCCCTAACCAGACCGCTCCCCAGGTAGGCCACCAGCGCATCCTCCGTGGAGGGCGGCACGGGGACCGCCTTCTCCACCTGGAGCGTCCAGCCATACTTTGGATGCTCGCGCCAGGTCCCCTCGATTCGCATTGGCTCGCCTTGGCGGACACCGTGCAGCGGCCCGGCGGCTTTGAACTTCCGGCCGTCGGGCAGCTCGAAGGTGACGACCTTGAAGTTGTCGTCCTCGCTGGCGTAAGTGACCCGGCGCACCGAGCCTTCGAAGCTCCGCTCGTTGCGGAGCGCGGCATCTGGATCGGGAAGGCCACGCCGGGCGAAGCTGGTCATAACGGGCGGGAGGCTCCCCCGGCCCCGCGCCGCGCCGCAAATCGAAGATGCACAGTACCGGATGCGGCCCCTTCCCCGGTAGCGTCAGGGAAGGGGCCGCCCAGAGTTTCAGCAGCCTTCGCCCCAGTTCTCGAGCAGCGCGAGGAAATCATCGAAACCCAGCGGCTCGCCGTCGAGTTCCTCGCCCCAATTTTCCAGCAGGAAGACGAAGTCCTCGAAGTCCGTGCATCCGTCGTTGTTGAAATCGCCGATGGCGCGGCCGGGGGAGGGGTCTCCCGCTCCGTAAAGCCAGGTGTCGTTGGTCCAGGCGGTGTCACCGCTCCCGGCGAAGCGGAGCACGCCGTCGCCGTTTACGTTGGTGGACATGGCGTGGAGGGAAGTGGGGTGCGTGCCGGCTGTCTCCACGGCCTCCCACTGCTCGCCGTCCCACTCCCATGTTTGGCCGGTTCCGCCTGTCCCTCCCTGAAGGACGATGCGTTCACGGCCGGGGTGGTAGGCCATCCGGGCGTCTTGACGGGGAGCGGGGCCACCGGTTGCAGCGAGTTCCCATTCCTCGCCGTCCCACTCCCAGGTATCGCCGAGGGGGTCTCCGTTATATTGTTCCGCGCCGCCGAAGAGGACGACGCGCTCGCGGACCGGGTCGTAGGCCATCGCCTGACCCCCGCGCCCGGAGGGACCGGAGGTGGCCGCCTCCTCCCACTGTCCGCCGTCCCATTCCCAGGTGACTCCATCGTCAATGAGCGACCCCCACCAGTTGCCGAAAAGGACCACGCGGCCGCGCCCGGAGTCGTGCACCATTTCATGCCCCCAACGTGGGCCCGGATTCGGGTTCCCCGCGCTGACCTGCTCCCATTCCGTGCCGTCCCACCCCCACATGTCGCTCGCGATGGGGGACCCGCCGTAGAGGATCACACGTTCACCGGCAGAATCCCAGGCCATGGCGTGACCCATGCGGGATTCCGGGCCGGAGGTGGCGGCTTCCTCCCATTGTTCACCGTCCCACTCCCACGTGCCGTCCGTCGGGTTCTGTTCGGGGTCGCTCCCGCCGAAGACGACCACCCGGCCGCGCTCCCGGTCCAGTGCCATCGCATGCCAGCCGAGCGGCGGCGGGCTGGTGAACGGAGGGACCTCCGTCCAGTTCTCCCCGTCCCATAGCCATGTGTCTTCCACCCGCTCCCGGTTCGCGGTGGCCCCACCAAAAAGCACGGTTTCCCTGCGGGCGGCATCATAGGCCATTCCGTGGGCCTGCCGGAACACTGGCACGGTCGCCGGGATCGTTCCGGTCCAGTTCTCGCCGTCCCACTCCCAGGTTGTTTCCATCATCTGCTGCTCATCCCAGCCGCTGAACAGGACGAGGCGTTCCCTTTCCTGATCGTACGCCATGCCGGGGAAGCCACGAGGGGAAGGCGAGGAGCCGGTGAAACTGACCTCGGTCCACTCCTCACCGTCCCACTCCCACATGTCGCCCAGATAGTCCGTGCCATCATACCCCCCGAAAAGCACCAGTACCTCCTGGGCGGTGTCGTAAACCATGGCACTCGTCATACGGGCCGAAGGGGTGGGGACGTTCAGTTCAGTCCACTCATTCCCGTCCCAGGACCACATGTCACCAATTTCGTCGGACACGCCCACATCGCCCCCGAAAAGGATGGTCTCACCGCGGGCTGCATCGTAAGCCATTGCCGGGCTCTGGCGGTTGGATGGACCGGTGGTGGCGAGCTCCTCCCAAGCCTCCCCATCCCATGCCCAAGTGTCTCCGGTTCTGCCATCCTCGTCCCGGCCGCCAAAGAGGAGAACCGCTTCGTGCCCGGCGTCGTAGGTCATGGCGTTTCCTGCCCGCGCAGAGGGGCGCGGTCCGGAGGGCCTGATCTCGACCCACCGGGAGCCAGTCCATTCCCAAGTGTCATCCATGTAGTTGTCTCCATTGAGGCCGCCGAACGCAACAACGCGTTCCCGCACCGAATCATAGGCCATGCTGACACCGGCCCGTTTGGGGGGTGTGCCGATGCGTTCCCACTTGGGAGCGGGTCCCGGCACGGAGGAGGTCTGAGCTTCCAGTGCCCCTCCAGTGCCGGGTTCGGCGGGGATTTCCTTCGGTGTTGCTGCCATCCCCACGAAGGGGAGCATGGCGATCAGGGGTAAAAAACGAGTGTGTCCGGCCATCTGGGCGCCTCCTTGGCCTGCGCCGCGAATTGCTTTGATTCGCCAACGGGTGTATTTGGATGAAAGGAGGGGCACCTATCGGCCGCGGCAGTGTCAACCCGTTCGTGCCGAGAATCCGGGCCGCAACGCTGCACGAGCCGGAGGCTGGGTTGCCGGGGAGGGTGGCGGCTGACTCCTGCTACTCTCCGTTGCTTGCGGCTCTACCGTAAACGGCCAGGGTGCCCTCGACCATGGCGTCCGCGGTGAAGTGCTCCTGGACGTGCCGGAGGGCGTTTTCGGCGAGGCGCTGGCGGCGGGGCGGGTCGTTCCACAGGCTCGTGACGGCTTCGGCAAGGGTCAGCCGGTCGAGTGGAGGCACCAGGACGCCGGTCTTCCCGTCCACGACAAGGTCCGGGATGCCCCCGGCCTGACTGGCGACACAGGGCACACCAGCGGCCATGGCTTCGGCGATGGCGGTGCACAGGCCCTCCTCCTTGGAGGGCATGACGAACAGGTCGAGCGCGGCGAGGCAATCCGCCAGGTCGTCCCGCCACCCGGCAAGGTGGATCAGCTCTGGGTAGCGGTGCTGGAGTTCCTCGATTTCGGGCCGGCATTCTCCTTCGCCGAGGAAGATGACGCGGGCGCCGGGCAGGCGTTCGACGATTGCGGGGGCGGCTTCGGCGAGGGTCCAGGGTGCCTTGTGGTCCACGAGCGCCCCGATGAAGCCGATGAGCGGGCCCTTCCGTCCGGCGAGCCATTCGCCGCGGAGCTTGCTGCGGTCGCCCCCGGCCGGCCGGTCCAGGTCGATGCCGCTGTACACGGTGGTGATGCGCTCGTCCGGCACCCCGCCGCGGAGCAGGGCGGCGCGGACGCCGGAGGAAATCGCGATGAAGTGCTGGCCCGGGGCGGTGTACTTGCGGCGCGTGGCGGCGTTGTCCTTGTTGTCCTTCAGCGCGAAGTCCACCCGCCGCGTGGTGACGACCGGCAGCCGGCCGAGGAAGGCACCGGCAGCGAGCGTGTGAGCGTTGCCGGTGTGGGCATGGACGATGTCGGCACCGAACTCCTCGGCGATGCGGCGCACCCGGCTGCGCAGGCGCGGGGAGTGCACTCCGAGCAGAAGGGGCCGGCGGACGCCGGCGGCGGGAATGTCCTCCACCGCGAGCTGGTGGTAGAGCGCCTCGTCCTCAAGGCAGACCACCTGCTGGTTGTGGCCACGCCGCCTCAAACCGTGGGCGAGGAGCAGCAACTGCCGCTCCCCGCCACGGAAACCTTTTTCGGTGTTGAGATGGAGGATTCTCAAGCGAGCCCCCCGGGTTGGGCCCCGGAAGGGGGCCGGTGATCAGTAAGGCGTTTCGGTCTGTGGCGGCGGGGGTGGTGGTTGCTCCTGGCCGTCCGGAGGTTGCTCGACGGGCACGACCGGCGCGGCGCCGTCGGGTGCGGGTTCTGGTGCCTCGCCGGGGGGGGCGGGGGAGCGCCTGTCCGGTGCGGAGGGCTGGCGCGGGGTGCCGAGTGTGGTGTGGCCGAAGCCGGCCTGTGGCTGGTAGTTGCCGGGGCCGACGTCCTCAAGGGCGCGCTGGCGCTCGCGCTGGAGTTCGAGGTAGCGCTCGAGCGTCTGTGCCTCGTCCTCAGGGCTTCCGGAGAGCAGGTCCTCCGGGTCGACGGGGTCGAAGTCGTAGTCCTCAAGATAGGCGAACGGGTCGTCGGCATCGAGGCCGAGATCGTAAGCACCCGCGACGCGGTCATAGTCGGTAACGAGCCGGCCGCGGCGGCCATCCTCGGGCTGGTAGGGGATCGAGTCGGTGTCGTCCACGACGGTCGGCGTGAGGAAGATCATCAGGTTCGTGGAGGACTCGGAAGTGGTCTGGGAGCCGAAAATGCTGCCGATGATCGGGATGGAGGAGATGAAGGGGACGCCGGTGCTGCCCTCCGAGCCGCGGTTGCGGATCAGGCCGCCGATCATGCGGGTCTGGCCGCTGGGAATCTGGAGGATGGTTTCAACGTTCTGGCGGTCACGGCCGACCACTCGGCGGGTAACGCCGCCATCGGGGATGTCCTGGGGGCGTGCCTCGTCGTTTTCGATCCGCAGGTCCATCTCGATCAGGTGGTTGTTTGATATCGAGGGGGTGACCTGAAAGGTGAGACCGGAGCGGACGGTGCTCTGTGTGGTGGTGCGGCGCCCCTCGATCCCGTCGCCGCGATCATCGAAGAAGGTGGTGAGGAAGGGGACCTCCTCACCGACGAAGATGTTCGAGGGCTGCTGGTTCTTCACCAGCAGGCGGGGCTGGAGCAGGACGCGGGTGGACGAGTCCTCGAACGTGGCGCGGTACTGCATGTAAACGCTGTTGGAGAGGTAGTTGCCGGTGATCGTGTCGCCGGCCAGGGTGAGGTTGGGGAAGATCGCGTCGATGTCGGTGAATTCGCCAATGGCGTCGAACTCGCCGCCGAGTGCGCCTTGCTGGGCGGCGGAGAACAGGTCATCGGCGATGGCGAACCGGCGCAGGCCAAAGCCGAAGGTGCGTTCGAACTGGGTGGAGAGAATCTCACCCTGAATGAGCACCTGCTTCACCGGCCGGTCGAAGCTGGCGAGAATCTGTTCCACGCGCTCGTGGACCTCCGGCACGTCTTCGAGGATGAAAACGCCCTGGCGGTGGTTGATCTCGAAGAGCAGCTCGGGCGTGCGGATCGTATCGATGATCTGGGCGAGCTCTTCGAGGTCCTGTCCGTCGATGCCGATGTTGGTGACGTCGTAGATGACGATCTCGGGCCCGACATCGAGGATGTCGATCAGCAGCTCCATCATTTTAATGTTGGAGAGCAGGTCGGTGACGATGATCTGGTGGGTGGTGACGTCCACCTCGATGGTGCCCGGGCCGGAGGAGTATTGCTCGATCTTTGCGGCGACGTCCTCGACGTTGGCGTGGCGGATGTAGAAGACGCGGATGACGAGCTGCACGTCCATCTGCCGGATCAGGCGCTCGATGCGTTCGAGGACCTGCGGAAGGTCCTCGACGATGAGCTGGTTGGTCCGGTCGTCGGCAATCGAGCGGCCCACGTTCGGCGTGAGCATGTTCTGGATGGCGCTTTCGAGTTCGCTGGCCGTGACGTTGTTGGGGCGGAAGGTTTTTTCGATCACCTGCTTGGGCAGGATGTTTTGCTCGAAGTAATCGCGGTCGGAGAGGCCGTAATTTACCCCGTCATCCTCCTGCCACCAGACCCACCCCTGGGGGTTGGCGATCTGGTTGAGGGCGTCCTCGATGTTCACCTCCTCGGCAAGGACGGTGACGCGCTCGCCGGTCACCTGGCCGTAGATGTTCACCGAGCCTTCGAACTGGGAGTTGAGCATGGCGATGACGCCGTCGATGCGGCTGTCGTTGGCGACGACGGTGACGCGCTCGTTGTTTTCCTGCGCGGAGGCGGCCGGCGGCAGCACGGCGTACGCAACGGCCAGGAGGACGCCAACTATCGTCACCCCCGCCCATTGAACTGGTCTTCGGCGAAGGTGCGGAGTGGTGGCTTTCGGTCGGATCATTCTTTCCGGTGCTCTTCTGGATGATTGCCGGTTGTTGGGGACAACGGATTCCGTTTGGAAGGACCCCTCCACCTCGCGGAAAGTTAGCCGCGGCCCCTGTTGATCGTGGCTCGGTGGGGAGTCTGTCAACCCGCACTGGCACACGGAACCGCCTCCGCTACCGGAAGCTTTCCCCGGCCGGCAGGATCGCTCAGCAGCAACCTGCGGGCCGCATTGCTCAAGGGCCGGGCTCGGCCTCCGGCGGGCAGGGCGCACGGGGACCGTAATATTCCCGCAGGCGGGCCGGAGAATTACGGTTTGCGCACCCCTCCGCGGCCCATGCCTCCTCTCCCCGGACAGCGGTTTCAACCAGTTGTGGCGGTGAGGCATGAACCTTCTTTTCGTAGGGGACATTTTCGGCAACCCCGGCCGCAGTGCCGTGCGCAAGCTGCTCCCTGATCTGCGGCGAGAGCACGAGGTGGATATCGTGGTGGCCAACTGCGAGAACGCCGCCGGGGGGAAGGGCGTGACGGAAAAGATCGGGCGGGAGCTGTTCGCCGCCGGCTGCGACGTGCTGACGGGGGGCAACCACATCTACGCACAGCGGGAAAGCGCCGGCTTCATCGAGCGGGAGGAGAGGCTCGTGCGGCCGCTGAACTACCCGCCCGGGGCGCCCGGAAGGGGGTATCTGCTCCACCATAGCGAGGCGGGCTTTCCGCTCGGGGTGGTGAACATCTGCGGGCGGGCGTTCATGGGGCCCCATTACGACGATCCGTTCCGGGCGGCGGACGCGGCCATCGAGGCGCTGCGGCCGCAGACGCCGCTGGTCCTCGTGGACTTTCATGCTGAAACAACCAGCGAGAAAGTCGCCATGGGATGGTACCTTGACGGACGGGTGACCGCACTTGTTGGTACGCATACCCACGTTCCGACGGCGGACGAGCGGCTGCTTCACGAAGGGACGGCCTACATCACCGACGTGGGAATGACGGGGCCTTACGATTCCGTCATCGGCATGGACAAGCAGATCGTGCTGGAGGGGCTGCGCACCCAGCGGCCCAAGCGCTACGAGGTGGCCGCGGCGCGGGAGGTGGCGCTCTGTGCGGTGCTCATCGGGGCGAATGCGGAGAGCGGCCGTGCGGAGTCGATCCGGCGTATCCGGGTGGAGCTTTAGCCGGCCGCGGCCGCTGGGCAGCATTGGATTCCAGGTGCCTGACAGGCCCGAACGGCAAGGGAAATCGGACGGGGAAAAGGCGGTTGCCCAGCCGCGCAGCGGCGGGCCACTGTTGCCCCCACACGGCCGTTCCGCGGCGTTCGTTCCGATCTCAATTCCTGCTGCCGTAGCTGTCCGCGATGCCGATCCGCGCAAGCGACTTCGTTCACCTTCATGTTCACTCGGAGTTCTCGCTCCTGGACGGGGCGAACCGTATCGGGCCGCTGGTCGATTACGTGAAGCAACTCGGCATGCCCGCGGTGGCGCTGACCGACCACGGCGTCATGTTCGGAGTGCACGAGTTCCAGAAAGCGTGCGCCAAGGCGGAGATCAAGCCAATCGCCGGCTGCGAGGTGTACATCACCGCGGGGGACCGCCGGGCGCGCAGCCCAAGCCAGAACGGCCGGAATTACAACCACCTGCTGCTGCTGGCGGAGAATTATCAGGGGTACAAGAACCTGATGAAGCTCTCCACGCTGGGGCACACCGAGGGTTACTACTACAAGCCGCGGGTGGACTTCGAACTGCTCGAGCAGTACAGTGAGGGCGTGGTCGCCACGACGTCGTGCCTTGCGGGGTTGATTCCCCAGGCACTGCTGAATGGACGCGAGAAGCAGGCGGCGGAGATGACCGGCCGCTTTGTGGAACTCTTCGGCCGCGAGCGCTTCTTCGTCGAAATCCAGGACCACGGGCTCACCGAGCAGCACACCGTGAACGCCGGGCTCCTGCGCATCGCCGAACAGCAGAACCTCAAGCTCATTGCCACCAACGACTGCCACTACATGCGGCCTGAGGACGCCACGATGCACGACATCCTGCTCTGCGTGCAGACGGGGTGTTGCGTCAACGATGCGAACCGGCCTCTCAAATTCGATACGAATGAGTTCTACGTAAAATCCACCGAGGAAATGGCCCACCTTTTCCGCCATATTCCCGAGGCGGTGACGAACACGCGGTTGGTGGCGGAAATCTGCAACCTGGAGATGCCTCCCAAGGAGTACCACCTGCCGAAGTTCCCCTGCCCGGACGGCATGACGGAAAAGGAGTACCTGCCGGTGCGGGTGCGGGAGGGCGCTCGGGAACGTTACGGCGCCCGGGCGGACGAGGACGAGGACCTGCGCAAGCGGATCGAGTTCGAACTCGGCGTTATCGAAAACATGGGCTTTTCCGCCTACTTTCTGATCGTGGCGGATTTTATCGACTACGCACGGCAGACGGGGATTCCTGTCGGCCCGGGGCGCGGGTCGGCGGCGGGGTCCGTGGTGGCCTATTGCCTCGGGATCACGCAGCTCTGTCCGCTTCGGCACGGACTGCTTTTCGAGAGGTTCCTGAATCCCGACCGCGCCACGATGCCGGATATAGACATCGATTTCTGCTTCGAGCGGCGGGGCGAGGTGATTGAGTACGTCCGGCGCAAGTACGGCGCGGAATGCGTGGCGCAGATCGTGACGTTCGGGACGATGAAGGCCAAGGCGGCGGTGCGGGACGTCGGGCGCGCGCTCGGGGTGGAGCTGCCACGCGTGGACCGGGTGGCGAAGATGATCCCGGACGGGCCGAAGGTGACGCTGGAGACGGCCGTGCAGGAAAACGAGGAGCTGGCGCGGCTTGTGGACTCGGACAGGGAGCTGGGACGTCTATACGGTACGGCCCGCAAAATCGAGGGCATGGTGCGCCACGCCAGCACGCACGCCGCCGGGGTCGTGATCGCGGACAGGGACCTGACCGAGTACATCCCCCTCTACCGATCGCCGAAGGAAGACGTCGTCGCCACGCAGTTCAACATGACCGAGGTGGAGGAACTCGGCCTGCTCAAGATGGATTTCCTCGGGATCAAGAACCTGACGATCATCCATCGGGTGGAGAAGTGGCTGCGCGAGCGCGATGGTATCGAAATTGACTGGGCGGCGCTGGACTACAAGGACAAGAAGACTTACGAGAACCTGCATCGCGGGCAGACGGCGGGGGTGTTCCAGCTCGAATCGGGTGGCATGACGGCGCTGGTGAAAGCGCTCAAGCCGACGGAGTTCGCCGACCTGACAGCGCTGCTGGCGCTATACAGGCCGGGGCCGCTCAAGGCCGACATGCACATGATGTATGTCAAGCGCAAGCACGCCCAGGAAAAGGTCGTTTACGACCATCCGAAACTGGAGCCGATCCTGAAGGAAAGCTACGGCATTTTCCTCTATCAGGAGCAGGTGATGCGCGTGGCGATGGAGCTTTGCGGTTTCACCCGCGGCGAAGCGGACGTGCTGCGCAAGGCGATGGGGAAAAAGCAGGAAGACGTGATGGCGCGGATGGAGGAGAAGTTCATCCGCGGCGCGGCGGAACATAGCGGGGTGGAGGAGGGCCTGGCGCGGCATATCTGGGACCAGATCGTGACGTTCGCAGGCTACGGGTTTAACAAATCGCACTCGGCCGCATACGCCGTCATCACTTTCGAGACGGCCTACCTGCGGGCGAATTATCCGGCCTATTTTCAGGCAGCCCTTCTGACCAACGAAATTGGCGGCTCGACGGACAATATAGCCAAGTACGTGACAAACGCCCGCGAGATCGGTATAGACGTATTGCCGGCGGACGTGAACCGGTCGCTCTCCTATTTCAATCCGGACGGCAACCGCATCTGGTACGCGATGGGCGCGGTGAAGACGGTCGGCGAGAAGCTGGTGGAAACGATCATCGCCGAGCGCGAAAAAAACGGCCCGTTCCGCAGCTTCCAGGATTTCATTTTCCGCATCCCGCACAACGCCATCAATTCGCGCATGGTGGAGGCGCTGATCAAGGTCGGTGCGTTCGATTCGCTGCACACGAACCGGCACGCGCTGCTGGTGGCGCTGCCGGAATTGCTGGAAATGGCGCGCCAGCGGGAGCAGTCGCAATCCGAGGCGGATTTTTTTGCGGTGGGCGGCGAGGAGGAGAGCTTCTTCGAGGAGCAACCGCTCCCGGACGTGCCGGACTGGGAGGACAAAACGCGCGCCAATTACGAGAAGGAGTTCCTCGGCTTTTTCCTCACCGAGCACCCGCTCAACAAGTACCGGGTCGAGATGGCGAGTTTCCGCCACGTGGGGAGCAGCCAGCTTTCCGAAATGGCGGAAAAGCTGGTGGGCGAGGACACCGTGGACGTGATGGTGCTCGGCTGTATTACAAACGTGATGATCCGGCACAGCCGCAACGGCCGGCCGTTCGCCATCGTGGCGATGGAAGACCTGGAGGGGAGTTTCGAGGTAAAGCTCTTCGGCAAGAATTTCGAGAAATTCCGCGGCGAACTGGAGCAGGACCGCGTGGTGCAGGTGCGCGCGCGTCTTGGAGTGTGGCAGAACCGGCCGAGCCTGGACGTTTTCGATATGCGGCCGGCGGAGGAATTACGCGACCAGGCAAGCGGTGTGGAACTGGAGTTCTCTCCCGCGGAGCTGACCGAGGACACGTTCCGCGAGCTGCGGGAGGTCTGCCGGCGGTTCGGCGGCAACCGGCAGCTCCGCGTGCGCCTGCGCCATCCGCAGTGCGGCGAGGTGGAGCTGCGCCTGAACGGGGACCTGCGGGTGAAGCTGACGGAGCCGGTGCTGAATGACCTTGAGAGAATTCCCGGCCGGCCTGTCATCAGGTTCTATTAATTACAGACCGCGAGAGCCACGGGGAAGATGCTTCAGGAATAGCGAACTCGGGACGAAAAACAAAATGAGCCACTCAATCGCGAAGGGCATGGAAGCAGCCTCCCGCGGTGTATGACCGCCGGGGAGGTATTCCATCGGTGTTCATTCCCTTTGTCCGTGGTTTCTTTCACGCCACTGATGGAGAGGATAAACACAGATTCAGGGGTACGGACCCAAAAGCGGCCCGAAGGGACGTAGAAGGTCCTATTGATGGGACGGCATGGAGACACTCCTTCGCGGCGTATGAGCGCCGGGCAGGTGCTCCATCGGTGTTCATTTCCATTATCCGTGGTTCTTTTCACGCCACTGATGGAGAGGATAAACACAGAATCAGGGGTACGGACCCAAGAGCGGGCCCGATGAGATATACAAGGCTCTATGTGATGGGATGGCGTGAAGGCAGCTTTCCGCGGTGTATGAGCGCCGGGGAGGTATCCCATCGGTGTTCATCCCCTTTATCCGTGGCTCTTTTCACGCCACTGATGGAGAGGATAAACACAGATTCAGGGAGACGAACCCAAAAGCGGGCCCGATGGGACATACAAGGCTCTATGTGATGGGATGGCATGGAAACATTCCTTCGCGGCGTATGAGCGCCGGGCCGGTGCTCCATCGGTGTTCATTTCCATTATCCGTGGCTCTTTTCACGCCACTGATGGAGAGGATAAACACAGATTCAGGGAGACGGTCCGTAAAGCGGGCCCGATGGGACGTAGAAGGTCCCATTGATGGGATGGCGTGCTGCTCGTAGAAGGGTCTGAAGGCTTCTGTTGCGGATGCTTCTTCGCGGCTGGGTAAGACATTCTCCGTGCCTCTGTGTCTCCGTGGTGTGGGCCCTTTTTATAGATGTCGTGCGACACGGAGCCACGGAGCAGGAACGTTTTACTGGTCGTTGTGATATATTGACCACGAAGGGCACGAAAAGCCACGAAAGGTGCTCTGCCGGTGGGCGGTGCGGCTTTGCTCAGCGGGAGGGGTCATCGGCCGGCGGGTTTTCTTTTTTCCCGTTCTGCTTTTCGCCGGTGCCGAGTTCCTGCCGTTCCCAGACATGTGCGTATTTCAGGAATACCGAATGCGCGGCCATCCAGCAGATGATGAAACCCATGATGCCGTCGCGCCAGCCCCCGTACAGCACGAACTGACGGAAAAAACGCCAGACGGGGCGCAGCATGATGTGGCGGTAGCCCACCTTTGGCGTACGCTTTTCGCGGTCATGGGAGGCCCACTCGGCGTAGCGTCCGTGCTTGTATAGATACTGGGAGAAGGAGTCGAACGTATAGTGCAGCAGGCGGCCCTTGAGGTGGGCGGTGCGGTAGGGCTTTTCGTCGGCGGGAATCACGTCCGGGTGGACGCGGCGCTTGATGTAGCGTGACCGGTCGCGGCGGAAAAGGCGCAGCACGTCGTCGCGCTGCCAGCCGCAGCCGCGCACCAGCCGGCCGGCGAAGTAGTTCTGGCGATAGACCCGGTAGCCGTCGTGCGGCCCGTCGCGGCGGAGCACTTCCTGGACCTCGCGGGCCAGTTCGGGGGTGACGCGCTCGTCCGAATCGACGACGAGCACCCAGGGGTGACTGGCCTTCGGGATGCCGAAGTTCTTCTGCGCGGCGGCGCCCTTGTACTCGTTGAGGTAAACGGTGGCGCCCATCTCCCGGGCGATCTGCTCCGTGCGCCCGCCGGCGGAGGCGTCCACGATGACCACCACCTCGTCGGCGAAGCGCACGCTCTCGATGCACGGGCCGATGTGCTCTTCCTCGTCTCCGACGGTGATCAGGGCGGTAAGTTTCTGGCGTTCTGTCATGCGGACTCCCCGGGTGCGCGGTGAATGGGAGCTTTGGCAGGCCCGCCGGACGGGGTCACGCCCTATTTGGTGGTGCGCTTTCGCGTTGCGGCAGGGTGGTCCTGTGGGCAGCTTCCCTCCTCCCGCGTGCCTGTCCGGGCGCGGCCCCAGATTACGCCGGAGGAACGAAAACCCGTCATGGAACCACGCGATTACATCATGCTGGGACTGCTGGTGGGTATCGCCGTGGTGGGCTCGGCGATCCTGGTTTACGTGCTGCGGAACCTGGACAAGGAGAACGGCAACGGTTCTTCTTCGGAGCAGGGTGGCGGGCACGGGCACGAGTAGCCGCTCCACTCCCTTTCCTCACCCCTCTAAACGGGCAAAGCTTTTGCAAACACCCCATCGCGGAGAAAACCATCCCCACGGGAGGAACGCTTGGTCATGGCCAATCGTGGACTGATGAAGCTCATGCTGGCGGGCTGTCTGGTGCTTGGAGGTGTGTTGGTTGGGGCCTCGTTCCAGCATCTACTGGCGCCTGGTGAAACAGCCGCAAATCCAGCGGCTTCAGAGGTTGACGGCTCCGATTCCACCGGCGTGCTGCCGGCCTCCCTCGGGGTGCCGAAGGAGCCCAGCCGCGTTTCGCGCATCTACGAGGAGGTCAACAGCTCCATCGTGACCGTCGGCGCCGTGAAACGCCAATTCGTGGCTCAACCGTGGGTTCGCGACTTTTTCGCGCCTTCGATCCGCATTCTGGAACGCCAGCAGCGGCTGCCCTACCTGGGCAGCGGCTTCCTTGTGGACGATCGCGGCCACGTGGTGACGAATTTCCACGTGATCGAGGACTCGGTGGAGATTTTCGTCACGTTCCCGGACGGCCGGGAGTTCGAGGCGAAGCTGGTGGACGCCGACCGGTTCGTGGACGTGGCCCTGCTGCAGATCGATGCGGACGGGCGCGACCTGCCTAAGCCGCTGCGCTTCGCCGATTCCGAATACATCCGCATCGGCGAGCAGGTGATCGCGCTGGGCAACCCCTTCGGGAACCTGATCGAGGACTCGCGGCCGACGGTGACGGTCGGTCACGTGAGCGCCCTCCAGCGCACCTTCCGGCCGGACCAGCGCCAGCAGCGCGTTTATCCGGACATGATCCAGACCGATGCGGCCATCAACCCGGGCAACAGCGGAGGGCCGCTGGTGGACATAAACGGCGAGGTGGTCGGGATGAACACGTTCATCGTCTCGCCAACGGGTGCCAGCGCGGGGGTCGGCTTCGCGATCCCGTCCAACCGCATCCGTAACTTCGTGCAGGAGATCATCACGCACGGCCGGCTGAGACCGTTGCTGCTGGACTTTGACTTCCAGTCGGTGCGCTCGGCGGAGGGCCGGGCGATTCGGGTGCTGGAGGTGGCTCCGGGCGGACCGGCGGAAGATGCGGGGCTGCGCGCGGGCGACGTGATTTTGGAGGCGGATGGCCGGCCGGTCGAATCGCGGGAAAACTTCCTCCTGGTGCTGCGCGGCAAGCAGGTGGGCGACACGATCCGGCTGACGGTCTGGCGCGGCGGGGACGTGTTGAGCAAGGACTACAAAGTGCTCGAAGCTCCGGCAATGACGTAAAGCCGGTGGCCGCGGCGGGTGCGCGGGCCGGTCAGCCCATCGCCTTCATGCAGTCCACTCAGTCTGTAGAGTCCATGGGCCGGCGGGGCAGGCGGCCTCGGGGCGGCTCGGGGCTGGCTTTCTCCCCTCTGGTGGCGGCGTTGACCATGAGCGACATGATCATAATCGCTGCGGGCACCCAGAGCATGGCGAGCCAGAAGCCAATGGCTCCGGCGGCGATGGTGGCCGGGCTGCCGGCACCGTAACCAGCTATGACAACGGCGAGCGGCACTACGCAGGTGATGACGAGGCAGATGCTCACAACGCCCCAAGCGATTTCGAGCTTCTCGCTGGTCCGCATGGTATCTCTCCTTGTCCGACTGTGAAAGCTGGGAGGATTGCTGCGCCGCGGTGGGAACGGGTGTCATGACCGGATGCGTTGGGGGGCAGGGGGGTGCTGCTCACGAAGTCGCGGGATTACCGTTGTGGTCGGTTTCGCCCTTTCAGGGCTTCGCTTCCTTTTGCGTGCTTGTTCCCAGGGCGTTGCCCTGGGCTATCATCCCGCGCCCCGTTGGGGCTTTTTCTTCCGGTGGGTGGCCACCGATGGGGGACTGCAGAACGCTGCTCCGCCCCTACCCAAGCGGCCCAACGGGCCAAAATATGACAGCCCCGGGCAACGCCCGGGGTACCTGGTTCCGCAGCGCTTGACGCCCTGAAGGGGCACAACAGAGGCACAGCAAATCCGCCCGGCGGCTCAGGGAGCCATTGTCCCCAGAGAAGCTGGAGTGCTCCCGCAGGCAGGGACGGCGGATTCTGCGGACGGGATGGAGCCCGGAAAACGGGCCCGAGCCAGCGTGTCTACCCGTTTCCGCGTATCAGGCTGAGGAACTCGTTGCGGGTCTGTGGCCGGTCGCGGAAGGCGCCGATCATGGCGGAGGTGGTGGTCATGGAGTTTTGCTTCTGGATGCCCCTCATGCACATGCACATGTGCTTTGCTTCGGAGACGACGGCGACGCCGCGGGGCTTGAGCACGTCTGTCAGGCATCCGGCGATTTGCTGGGTCATGCGCTCCTGAAGCTGGAGGCGGCGGGCGAAGACCTCCACGATGCGCGGTATTTTGGAAAGGCCGATGACCTTCCTGTCCGGGATATACGCGACGTGTATGGTCCCGAAAAACGGGATCATGTGGTGTTCGCAGAGGGAGTAGAATTCGATGTCCTTGACGAGGACCATCTCGTCGTACTCGCGGTCGAAGCCCTCCTCGAAGACGGCGTCGTTGACGACTTCCTCGACGTTTGCGCGGTAGCCCGCGGTGAGGAATTCCATGGCGCGGTCCACGCGCCGGGGGGTCTTGGCCAGCCCCTCGCGATCGGGGTCTTCGCCGATACAGATGAGCATCTCGCGGACGAGTTTCTCCATCCCGAGGCCCTCGCCCTGCGGGGTATCGTCGTCGTCCATGGCGGTCAGGTGGGGGTCTGTGATACCGAAAGACATATCGTTGGGTGCCTTTTGTTTGCGGCTTGCCGGAGTCATTCCGTACTCGATTCGCGCTGCGTCGCCGGCGCAAGGTGGTTGGTGCGGGCCGATGGCGAGCGTTTCCGCTGCACGGCTCCGGAGGAACGAGAAGTGTGCCAACGCGGGGCGGGTGGCTCGCACGCTGACTGGTCCGCCGTGCGCGGGTGACCCTTGCAATTGACTCCCGTTGGGCGTGTGGGGCTCCCTTCCCTCGCCCCGGCGGTGACCGGGAGCCTGTCCGAAGGAATTCTGCATGGCGAAGGCACTAATAGTCGGCTCTGTGGCGCTGGACACGATCGAGACGCCGCACGGCACGGCGGAACGGATTCTCGGAGGATCGGCCTCTTTCGGGTCCTACGCGGCCTCCTACTTTACGGACGTGAGCATCGTCGGGGTGGTGGGGGAGGACTTCCCGCCCGAGGCGATCGATCAGTTCAAGGCACGCGGCATCGGCGTGGAGGGGCTGGAGGTCCGCGAGGGGAAGACGTTCCACTGGTCGGGCCGCTACGAGTACGACATGAACGAGGCGCACACGAAGGCCACGGAGCTGAACGTGTTCGCGGATTTCCGTCCGAAGCTGACCGCGGAACAGCGCAAGACGCCCTACGTGTTCCTGGCGAATATCCACCCGCAGCTTCAGCTCGACGTGCTCGAGCAGATGGAGGCGCCCAAGCTGGTCGCCGTCGATACGATGAATTTCTGGATCGAGGGCTTCAAGAAGGAGCTGACCGGAGTGATCGAGCGCTGCGATTTCCTGCTGATGAACGACGGGGAGGCGCGGCAGTTCTGCGAGAAGCCGAACCTTATCGAGTGCGGGCGCGAGCTGCGCCGGCTCGGCCCCTCCACCGTCGCGATCAAGAAGGGCGAGCATGGGGCGCTGCTCTTTCACAACGGCGGCATCAGTTTCTTCCCCTCCTATCCGGTGATGGAGCTGAAGGACCCCACCGGCGCGGGCGATACGTTCGCCGGGGCGCTGATCGGCTATCTGGCGCGCAAGGACGACACGGGCGCCGACAACCTGGTGCGTGCCGTGCAGGCGGGCACCTGCATGGCCTCGTTCGTGGTGGAGGACTTCAGCCTGACCCGGGTGGCGAACCTTGGGCCGGGAGAGCTGCGCGAGCGCGTGGCGATGCTCCGGGAGATGGTGCGTCTTCCCGAGCCGGACGAGGCGGCCCTCGAAAGCCGGCTGGCCTCGGGTGTCCTGTGATCCGCCCCGGCGCCTGCCC
>SLMS01000189.1 GCA_007133495.1 Candidatus Sumerlaeota bacterium
AGAGCAGGTTGAGCGTAATGCCCGCCAGCAGGAACGTGGCCGGAGGCGTGTGCGGCCCGCGCCAGCGGCTCATGCCGTATATCGCCAGCACCGCCACGGCCGCCACGGCGAACGCTGCCGCCGGAACGAGAAACGCCACCAGCGCAAAGAGAACCCTCGGCAGCCGCGAGTGAAAGAGTATCTGCGCGTCCGGGTTGAACTCACCCTCCGGCACGCCAAAGCCGAGCGCGCGGCTGAGCGACACTTCCGTCGCACCCGCCAGCGGCGCCAGCACAAGCACCGCAAGCCACGCCACGGCCAGCACGGCCCACCAGAGCACCGTCCGGCGGGAGTGACCCGGCGCCGCGGTCACCGCCGCACCGCCACGAGGGGCTGGCCGTCCTCGAGTTCGTGCACGGTCACCGGCACGCCATAGGCCTCCGCCAGTATATCCGGCCGGAGCAACTCCCGCGGCGCGGCACGGCGGACCACACGCCCGCACTGCAGCAGGGCCAGCTCCCGGCACCATGCGGCCGCCGAGTTGATGTCGTGCGAGACGACGAGGATGGTACGGCCCTCCTCGCGGTTCAGCCTGTCCAGCAATCTATACAGCATGCGCTGGTGGGCGAGGTCGAGCGAGGCGGACGGCTCGTCCAGAAGCAGGATGGGCGCCTGCTGGGCAAGGGCGCGGGCGATGGTGAGCCGCTGGTATTCGCCGCCGGACAGTTCGGAGGCGCGGCGGTTCTCGAAGCCCTCCAGCCCCGCCATCGCGAGCGCCTCCAGGGCGATCCCCCGGTCCGCGTCCGTCTCGAACCCGAGCGTGCCGGCGCCGTGCGCAAACCTGCCCATCAGGACTAGGTCGAGCGCGTTGAAGTCGAAGGTGTGCTCCTCGCGCTGGAGCACCACGGCGATGCGGAGGGCAAGCTCCCGCGCCGTATAGCTGCGGAGCGGCCGGCCGGAGAGGCGAACCTCCCCCTCCTGCGGGCGGAGCCAGCCGCTCAGCAGGTGCAGGAGAGTCGATTTCCCCGCCCCGTTCGGGCCGATCAGGCCAAGGAAGCCGCCTTCATCCAGCGTGAAGTCCGTTCCCGGCAGGACCGGCGTGCGCCCGTCATAGGAGAAACGCACGCCGCGCGCTTCCAGAAGCGGGGCGCTCATGGCTGTTCGGCGGGCTCTCCGGCGAGCTTCTCCGCCAGCCACTCTGTATAGACAATGAATGATGGACCCGGTATCTGTGCGTGATCGCCCCGCAGGAAAACGAAGTGCGGGAAGTCCTCCGTCACGAAGCCGAGCCGGGCATTCCAGCGCTGCCGGGCAAGCCGCTCGGCGCGGGTGCGCTCCGCCTCGTCCTCCCACGGCTCGCCGCCCAGGAACACGATCACGTCCGGCGGCGTGCGGATGAGGACCTCCGTGGAGAGCTGTGGGTACGGCGCGCGGGAGTTCTCCAGCAGGTTCCGCCCGCCCGCCGCGCGCAGCATCTCGTCCAGGAACGTCCCCGGCCCGACGCCGATCGCGTTGCTGAGCGTGCTCTCCTCAGTACCGAGAAACAGCAGCACGCGGGGGCGTTCCTCCGCCGGAGGAAGGTCCTCTTCGAGCCGGACAAGCCATTTCCGTATATCCGCCGTCAAGGCGGCGGCACGCTCCTCCGCGCCGAACAGTTCGCCGAGGCGTTCGATCGCCGCGAGTATCTCCGGCACCGTCTCCGCCGGAAGCGTCTCCGATGGTATGGACAGATTCCGCAGCCGGGGTTCCAGCTCCCGGTGGTACGGCGTCAGGAGCGCCTTGTCCGGCCGGAGCGCAACGATCCGCTCCACGTTCGTGTCGTACAGACCGCCGATGCGTGGCTTTTCGGCCGCCTCGGGTGGCCATTTGCAGTAGTCCGAGACAGCCGCCAGGCGGTCCCCGGCGCCGATGGCAAAGACCATTTCCGTGAGTGCGGGAGCGGTGGAGACCGCCCTGGCCGGCGGCTCGGCACGTGCACCCGAGACGTATAGACACAGAAACAACCCGGCAAGGAAGACAGCAGCGCGGCCCGTCATGGCTGGCCCTCCTCCGGCCGCTTGTCCGTGCCCCCGATCACGAGACGCACAGCCATGTCGGCGTATAGCACGTGTTCCAGCTTCCCCGCCCACGGCCCCTCGCCCCAGGGGTATTCGAAGTCCGCCGGATGACGCGGATAGGAACCTGCGTAGAACCCCTGCTCCGGCCCGAGGAAGAGGTTCCGCACCATCCAGACGCCGCCATCTTCGATGTTTCCCATGCCGCCAAGGTGGCCGCCGGAAGAAAGCGCGGCGCTGTTGTACGCGTAACGGAAATTGTGATAGCGCGGGTGGTCCCTCCGCAGGGTTGCCTTCCCGTCGTATAGACGAAGATACTTCGGGGTGAACATTGTCCGCCAGTCCGAGATGTAGCCCTGCTCGTACAGCAGCCAGGGCACTCCGTCCCAGGAGCCACCCGCCGCGGGGCCGTTTCCAGCGCCCTGAAAGTCACGGGTGTGGGAGGGGAACGGGCCCGCCTCGCGATCAGCCGGGGGAAGCCGGCCATGGTCCACGAAGTACGTCTGCAGCGCCGTGCCGACCGTGCGGAGGTTCGCCGCGTCCGCCGCCTTTAAGGTGCGCTCCGTCGCCATGCGAAAGTTCACCGTCGCAATGACAGCGAGGATCGAGATGATCGCAACGACGATCAGGAGTTCAATCAGCGTGAAACCGCGTCTAGTCATATTGCAGCCACTCCCCCGCCGGCACCGCGGTCGCTCCGGACGGCTCGGCGAACCACAGCGCGCCCGAATCGAAGCCGAGCTCCTCCTCGTACAGCACGTGCGGCTGCTCCTCCGCGTCGATCACCACCAGCGGGCGTCTGTACGTTCCATTGTCTATACTGACCTGCGTGGCTTCCAGCGCCTCGTCCTCTTCCGGGTCGTAGAGCCCATACCACACGCCGCCGGCTTCCAGCCAGGCGAGGTGGAGCCTGCCCTCCGCGTCAAACGCGGCGGAAGGAGCAGACTGGGCGCTCCCGGAAGGGAACGGCACCCGTATATCAGGAGGGTCGCCCATGCCCTCCTGCATCTGCAACAGTGTCACCTGTGCGGTGCCTCCCCCGACGTGGGCCAGAACCACCCAGGCCGTGCCGTCCGGCCCCACGGCAACGTGCGGCGGCGAAAAGAAGTCCCCGCCATCCGCCAGCACCTCCGTATAGTCAAACTCCGCCGTGTCCGTATCAAACGTCCCGTAATACACCGGGCCGCTGCTGCCCGTACCACCAATCCAGCAGAGGTGGAGCAGGCCGTCCGCGTCCGCCGCGGCCGAGGGGAGCGTATAGGCAGGCGATCCGCCGCGGTCTGCGCGGTCCGTGCGCCGGTGGGCGGTAATGGGGGCTGAGGTGTCGAACTGCCAATCCGTGTCCGAAAGCTGAATGTATATATCCGACACGTCGCGGTCGTCGTGGAAATCGTACCAGGCCAGCGCCAGCCGGCCGTCCGGCAGCGGCGCCAGCTTCGGTGCATACCCGTTGTCTCCGTTGTGCGCGGCGTTCGTTTCGGTCAGGCGCAACTCCGGACCGAAGCTCCCGATTCCTGCGGGACGATGCCGGCCGTACAGTTCCAGGTTGTCTATCCAGGCATAGTCCGCGCTGCTGTGCCGATGGTCCTGCCAGGCTATATAGACATCTCCTCCAGGCGAGGCAGCAAGGGCCGGGTTGCGCGCCCCCACGCGGACCCCACCACCATCCACCGAATCGTCCACCAGCACCTCGTCCGACCAGCCCTCCGCCGCGGTCCAGTTCCTGTAATACACGAAGGAGGGATTGGACGGGTTGGTGACCTCGCCGCCGGACCAGTAGGTCAGATGCAGTTGCCCGGCGGAGTCAAAGGCCGCCGAGCCGGGGGCGCTCCGTGCGAGCCGGTAGCGCTCCCCATCTTCCGTCATCTGTACGGGCTCCTGAAAGGGCCCTCCGGCCGCGAGCACACCGCCCGCCAGGACCGCCGCGGCAACCGCCACCGGCCGGAGAAACAGCGCGCATCTCCTCATCGCAGCCCCTCCCAGTCCCGCACACGCGTGGGCGCTGCAAGACGCGCCAGCCGGCCGCCGTCCACTCCAATATAGACGGCGCCATCCGACGCGTCCACGCTCACAACACCCGTATAGCCCGGAGCGGAGGACTGCTCCGCGCCGTCATGGCCGAACAGCAACAGTCCCTCCCCCGGAACGGCCACATAGAGTCCATCCTGCACGAACGCGGGATAGTCGCGGAAGAACTCCCCCGCGATGGACGTGGACGCCTGCTCCTCACCGTCCTCCGGATCGTACCGCCGCAGCGTCCCGTCCCAGTGAAGCGCGAACAGCCCGTCCGGTGTGAGCACCGGCGGCATGTCCGACGCCGGCACCGGCAGATCGTATTCGAGCGCGCCGTCCTCCGCAGCAAACCTCACCAGCCGGCCGTTCGTGAAGTCGCTCGTCACTGTATAGACGTGCTCCCCGTCTGTCAGGAGATCGCCCCACAGGCCGTGAAAGCCGCTCCCCGTTTCCACCGTCCACGTGCTTGTCCAAAGCGGGGACGCTTCACCGGTCCCGTCCGCGTCGAAGGCCGCGAAACCCAGCGCGTTCAACGTCTCCTGATGTTCCACGACAACGATGGCACCCGCCGTGGCGTGATCAACAAACAGCGGCGAATGCGCCCCCCGGCCGCCCGTGCGCGCGTACCACTCCACGGCTCCCGTCTCCGCGTCGAGCCCCACCACCTGCGACCCCTCCACGCCGAAGCCGCTGTCGAACGTATTGACGAAGACCCTGCCGGCACCGAGGGCCGGGCTCGCGTTCACGAAGCCGTACATCGCCCCCGGCTCGTCGTCGGTGTTTGTGGCGTCCAGCGTCGTGCTCCAGTTGATCGCGAGCGTCTCCCCGTCCAGCGAATAGACAGTCGAACCCGTGTTGAAGAACAGCGTGTCCGTGTCCGGATCGTAGGCGGGGGCGGACTGGGATTCGAAGGAGACAAAGCTCCCCACGTCCAAGTCCACGCTCTCGGCGAGCAACGCGCCGTCCGCGCTGGCAAACGCCTTGATCCGGACGCGCTCCTCCGGGTCCTCTGCCGTGGCGACCGTATAGACGCGGCCATCGCCGATGATGGGCCGGCAGCCGGCGGCAATGCTCTCCTCCCCGGTGACCCATGCGGGCGGCGCGGTGAGGTCCGTCACGGCAGCGGGTATATCAATGTAGACGTTGTGGTCTGGCCCGCGGTGAACCTCGGTCCACGCGGCGGCGGGGAGGGGCAGTGCAGCGATGAGCCCGGCAGCGCACAGGCCGCCGGAATTGCGAAGGGTAATGCGGATCATGTTCCGGTCTCCGTCCGGGAAGTGGGGTTGGTGGCCGGCGGAGCGGGTGGAGACCAGTTATTCGCAGACGGACGGGCCGGGCGGATTACCGGCCCCGTGTGGGAGATCGAAAGCGGGAAAATCATGAAGCGACCTGCCTTTCCCTCGAAGGCGTCGTCGAACAGGATGGCCTCCGCGCATTCCGCGCGGCCGATCGGCAGGTCTTCGGACTTCCGGCCTCGCCGCCTCCCGGTGTGCCGGGGGGCGATTGTCTACTTGCCGCGGCTTCCCGAATTCCTTTCCGGAACCAGTGCCAAAGTGCGGCGTTCGTTGCCGGTTACCGCTGCGGGGCAGTCCCGGAATCTCACCGGGTTCCCTCTTGCGACGCGCCCCTGGCGGAAATGGCACCGCCGGGCGCGAACCGATCATGGCCGGAACCCCTGCGCCCCTCCCCCCGGGAGGGTCAACGCCAATCCCCGGCACCCCCCGGACGCAGGTGCCCACAAAGCCAAGGCCCGGGAAGCGACTGCTCCCCGGGCCACGCCTTCCTCCGCACGGCCCAGTTCAGCAACCCACGCCCCAATTCTCCAGCAGGGCCAGGAAATCGCCGAAGCCTATCGGCGCACCGCCCAGCACCGTTGTTCCCCAATTCTCCAGCAGGAACACGAAGTCGCCAAAATTCACACACCCGTCTTCGTTGAAGTCACCCCAGTAGCGGCCAGGCGGAGGGACGGCCGGCTCCTGCCCCGCATGGAGCAACTGGGTCTCCACGTCCAGCGCCCGGAGTATCGGATAGCCGTCGGCGCTTGGGGTCACACCACCAATCGCCACGTCTTCCTCGACGGCATACCAATCCGCGGCAAAGCCCAGCCCGCTCATGTTCGTGGTGGCGGCGCTTCCCTGCATCTGCACCGTATCCAGACCCGTTCCCCCGCCCGAGCTGACGGTGCGCCCGGTGGTTTGCTTATCCCAGTAGCCGTGCGAGAAGGAGGTAGGGTGAAGGGCGAAGCCCACCAAGCCACGAGTATTCACCGCCGTCCCTGTGACCACGCCAGTACCATAAGACTCTTCAAGCGTACTCCCCCGCGCGTAGCCCAGCAGCGCCGCCACATAGTCGGCACCACTCACCGCACCGGTGGCGTAGGTGTTCGAGATCGTGCTCCCGGTCCACACGTAACCCACCAAACCCCCGGCGTGGTTGCCGGCCGCGGTCACCGAGCAGGTGGAGTACGAATGCGTGACCTGGGCTCCGCTGATACTACCCACCAACCCGCCAACGTTCCCATTTCCGCTGACCGAACCCGTGGCCCAGGCCTTCGTAATAACCGTGCCGCCACCCGCGTCCCCCACCAACGGCCCCACGCCGATCTGCCCCGAGACGTTGACGTCCACCAATCCGATATTCTGGATCGTGGCGCCACTCGTCCAGCCGAACAGGCCGGCCTTGTCGCCACGGGCCATCCTCAGCCCGGTAATGGTGTGCCCCTGCCCGTCGAAGCTGCCCGTAAACTGGGGCCAGACTCCAACCGGCAGCCACCCCTGCCCCGGACCGCTGTAGGTGGTGTAGCCCTCGTCTTCCGGACAGAGATCGTTGAGGAGGACATAGTCCCCCCCAAGGTCGTTCCGCATTTCATGGAGTTGCTGCCAGGTCGAGATTTCCGTTTGCGCCCGAGCGGCGCCGGGCAATGCCGCCAGCAACAGAACGGCGAGCAGGCACCGCAGAACCAGGCGGCCGTGCTCCTTGGCCTTTTCCAGTAACATGATACAACCCTTTCCCTGTCGCGGAGAGGGCGGACGGGGCCGTTGCCGGAATCAGCCTGGGGGTGCGGGGTCAGTCGAGGTGGGGGCGGGCTGGCCTGCCGTCGTCCGAACGGCCGTTCAGGCAGCGCTTGATCGCCTCGAATCGCCTCCGCTTGTTGAGATGATCACAAAGATGATATGAGCATCATCTTATGCCAATAGGCCCCACCACGGTCCAGCAGGTCAAGCGGGATCGCAGTGTGGAAACGGGCGCGGGTGCCAGGCGCCTCCCACGCAAGGACCGGCCCTTTCACCATCAACCTTGCCGACCCAATCAAGGCGCCATCCGCGCGGGTGAGCATCATCATTTGGGCATCCGGGCGCTCCCCTGAACCGATGGCGGAGAAACACCCCGGGCGCTGATTCGATCAGCTGATACCCTTGACTCGCTTGGGCCGGCAGGGCACAGAGCCCCTGCTCGGCGTGCGAGGCGCTCCGCCGATTTGCTGAGTTGCGACAAATGATAAAGACAACTCAAATTCCTTTGACCTCGCCAAGGCCCGGCGAGTGTACTGAGAACAGCTTCGCAATTTTGCACCGAAGCAAACCACACCCCACGGAGGTTCCCATGCGCCGCAAAACCATCCCAAGGATCGCCGCCCTTGCCCTCGCTGCCGGCCTGGCCGCTCCCGCAGCAGCACAGGTCAACTTCAACTCCTTCGAAATCAGTGAGCCCCTCACCGTCTCCCAGATCGAGACCCTCCTCGGCGTCGCCAACACGCAGGCCATAGAGGGCGTTGCCCTCGGACCCGGCTCCACCATCTTCATCGTCCATCTCGACAACAACTCCAACCAGACCATTGCGCACATCGACCTGAGCGACCTGGACAATCCCGCCGCAGCCTTCACGAAAAGCGCTGCCGACATCGCTGCCGATCTCGGAGCACCTTATGACGGCACCGCGAACTTCCCCATCCTCGTAAGCGAGTTCGTGTGGGACCCGACGGCCAACGTCATCTACTTTGCCGATTCATCGGTCGCCGGCGTGGACTTGGAGTACGCTCTGCTTGCCCTTGACGTGGGAAGCGCCACCCAGGAGGTGTCCGAGGTGCTCCGCTCCGAGGACATCTTCGGGCTCCACAGCCACGGGACACTCGCCGACGGGACCATCGTCGCAAACCTGGGAGAGGAGCGTGAGGATTTTTTCCCCGGTGAGGAGGCATCCGTCGGTCTCATCGACCCCAGCGCCCCCTCTTATGAACTTATCTACGATGAGGACGATTTCCTGGCCGCCGGCCCGGCCGGAGCCGATGAACTGCCACCCGAGTCCATCGCCGTGGACCCCACCAACGACGACGTGTACGTCTTCTGCCACGACGACAAGGAACTCTTCGTGATCCGCGACATTCAGGACGCCGCCGAGCGGGAACTCGTGTGGCTCGACATCGAAGGCTGGGGCGGCATCGTTGACATTCACGGTCTATCCGTTGATTCCGACTCCAACCTCTATGGTTTCGACGAGGAGTCAGAGGCGCTGGTGATCTGGACCGGAGCGGAAACGAACGACCTTAGTGCCGCCAGCACGTTCTCCCTCTCCTTTGACGATATCGCCGAGGAGCTGCGCGGCACTGGCGCTCCCGAGTTCGAACCCGAAGAGTGGCGGGGCATCAAGGCGCGCAAGATCAACGACACTCAGGCAGAGGTCTGGCTCTCCAGCAAGGACAGCAGCTACGGCGTGGTGCGCGTTCTCTTCGGCGACGAGCCGACCAGCGTTCCCAACTGGATGATCATGAACTAAACGAAAAGGTAGTCTTCCGGCTGATACACAAAAGCCGGGGCGGTGTTGTTTGCCGCCCCGGCCTTCTTTTTTCCTTCCGGACAAGGGACCTGCCCCCATAACGCGCTGCGGCGCGGCGGCACCTTACGGGAATCCAATCCCGGGACCGAAGTAGATAAGATCCCCTTCGGAGATGGTCCCATTCGTGGGATCGTACACAGCCGCGTCGGAGTGCACGTGGGGGATATCAGTCGTTCCGGTGTGCGGGATGGCCGCATTGTGGGTCATGTTGGGGCCGAAACTGACGAAAAAGTACTGAATTTGAGAGGGCGGGTCCTCACCGGTCAACTGCCGGAAATAACGGCGGTAAACCAGCGCCCAGTTGAAACGGGGCGCATGATTCTGGCGGATATCCACATAGTCCCTCGTGATCGTGTGATAGATGCGCGATTCGCCATGGCGGACGGCAGCGAACGGGTCCTCCGGCCGCGATGTAAGATAGGCGATCGGTGTGGTCAGCGTCACCGGAGCGCGCGTCTCGAAAGGCGAGACATGCACCGCCCCGACCGGGTTCTCGATGAACGCCCCTGACGGATCGGAAGGAATCGGATAGACATTGTGGTCCACCAGATAACTCTCCATCCCGAGGGAAAGCGTCCGCATGTCGGACTTCACGCGCGAGACCTTCGAGCGGGTCTGCGCTTCGAGGAAGTTCGGGACGGCAATCGCCGCCAGGATCGCAATAATCGCGACCACAATGAGCAGCTCAATAAGGGTGAAGGCGCGCAACGGCCTCGGAGCGGGGAAAAGCATGGGGGTATTCTCCTTGTCATGCACGGTGGAAAAAGGCCTTCCGCCGCGGACACGGGCCAAACGGCTCCGGCGCGGGACGGAAGCGGACGAAGGGCGGAGAGCCCGTTTGCCTAGACGGAGATGAACACGGACGGCAGGGGCGGCGCGCGGGCACCGGCACCGGGACGCTCCGGGCGGGCAAGGGTCTGGCGCTCCGGCCGCTCGACCGGCAGCAGAACCAGCGGCGCCGCCTCCGGCACGGGCTCGGGCGCGAATGTCTCCACCGGCTGCGTGTGCGCGGCGATCAGACAAAGCAGGCAGTGCGCGGTCGGCACCGGATGCTTGCCCTTCAGGTCCGGCAGTGGGTGATGCACCGGGTGCGCCACCCACAGGAAGAGCGGGAGCAGAAGGGCGAGAAGCCGGGGAATGTTGTTGCGGTGCCGGTACATGGGGGTCCCGGGAAGGGGGTCGGGCGTCGGCAAAGCCACCCCCTTGGTGCCTCCTCCCCCGGAGCCCGTCAAGCAGAAGGACGGGTTATTGCGACTTTTTTCTCATTTATGACCGGTTTTCCGGTCTGGCTGGGGGCGATTCTCAGGCGGGGCCTCAGTGGCCGGCACAGCATCGATGCGGTGGTCAGCCCTGCTCATGGCGCCCGCCGGCTGCGCCGGCCCACGGAGGACGTCACGCAGGCGCTCCACCCCCACGGGGGATTCGGTCTGCCAGGGGGCGAGAAACGTCCGCACCGCGTGTTTCTCCGCGACAGAGGAGATATGCTCGCGCTCCAGGAGCGCGCGGCGCGCCAGCACCGGATCAGTGGTACCCGCCGGCGACAGGCAATTGTTCAGCACCCAGCCGTGCGGTTCGATTCCGGCGCGGCGCAGGTCGTCTTGGAGCTGGCCGGCTTCGGTGACGGGGGTCGCTTCCGGAAGGGTCAGGAGCAGGATATGCGTGTAGTCCGGGTCCTGCAGCCGCATCATTGGTGTGGTGACCTTGCCCGCCCCTTCGGGCAGATTGCGTGCGATTTCCTTGTGGTAGGCGCCTGTGGTGTCCAGCAGCAGCAGCGTGTGCCCGGTGGGCGCCGTATCGACGACGACGAACTGGTCCCGCGCAGCAGAAACCGCGCGCGCGAAGGCCTTGAAGACGGCAACCTCCTCCGTGCAGGGCGAACGCAGGTCTTCCTCCATCAACGCCAGGCGCTGTTCGCTCACCTTTTGGCGGGCGCGGTCGAGGGTCTCGCGCACGTAGCGGTCGCGCTCGGCCGCCGGGTCTATACGGGTTACGGTGAGTCCTTCCAGCTCGCCCTCCAGCGTTTGGGATAGGTGCGCCGCGGGGTCGGTGGTGGTCAGATGCACTTTCGCCCCGCGCGCGGCGAGTTCGGTGGCCACCGCGGCGGCGAGCGTCGTCTTTCCCACGCCACCTTTGCCCATGAACATGACGAGCCCGCGCCCCCTTGCGAGCAGGCCATCCACGTACTCGCCGAGAGGCGGCGGCAAGCTCGTGGTGGCCGGGACATCGGGCGCTTCGGCACCGAGGTCCGCCGCGGCCGAGTCCGTATCCAGGGCAGTACGGAGCGCTTCCACGCCGACGAGCTTGCGCACGCGCATGGGGAATTCAGCGCGCTCCAGCCCGCGAAGTTCCTCCGGCATGGCGGCGATGGCGGCCTGCTGCTCGCGGGCGATGGAGGAGGCCACCCGGTCCGATTCGTCCGCGGGCCGGAAGACGGCGTTGAGCAGGAGCCGCTGGTTCTCCACGCCCAACTCCCGCAGTTCGCCCGAGGTGCGGGCCGCTTCGGCGAGGGCGCCGCGCTCCGGGCGCGAGACGAGATACAGCACGGTGCGCTCCGCGTCCGTCAGAGCCTCCACCGCCGCGGCATACATCGCTTGCTTGGATTTGAGCGAGGCCACCGGACCAAGGCACGAAGCGCCGCTTTCGTTCGTCTCGATAAAGCTGCTCCAGGCCGCGGGGAGTTGCAACAGCCGCAGCGTATGGCCGGTGGGTGCGGTATCGAAAACAACGCGATCGTACTGCGCGGCCCAGGACGCCGTACCGGCAAGGATTTGGGTGAACTCGTCGAAGGCGGCGATCTCCACCGTGCAGGCTCCCGCCATCTGCTCTTCCAGCTTCCTGAGTTCCGCTCCGGGGAGAATGTCCTTGTAGGGTTCGACCGCGCGCCGGCGGTAGGCCTCCACCGCCTTGTCCGGATCGATGTTCAGCGCATCGAGATTGGGGACGCCGGGCACGGCACGCGGCTCGGAGCCGAGTTCGGCTTCGAGCACCTGATCGAGGTTGGACGCGGGGTCTGTGCTGACGAGCAGCGTGCGCTGCCCCGCCTCGGCAAGGTGTATGGCGGCACCACACGCGAGCGTCGTTTTGCCGACACCTCCCTTGCCCGTATAGAATAGATATTTTGCCGTATTTTCCCGAACATCCATGATGCGCCCCTTCTGAAGAGCGTAAGGGTGGATTTTGCCGTGCCCGCGGGTTTTTCAGGACCCGGCGGGCAACCGGAGGTGATGAAAGAGTTCTTCGCGGCCGGGGTAGAAACCCTTCACAATGAGCTGTCCGTCGAGCAGCATCAGCGGGAGCGCGGCGGCGCCCTCTTCCGCGAGGAATTTCCGGACGAGTTTGTTGCTCACAAACTTCTCCGGCTGGGTGCCGGGGTTATAGCGTTCGACGGTGATGCCGTGAGACGTCACGTCGTCGAGCAGGTCCGCCACGGCGATCAACTGTTCGTCCGGCTCGGGACCGCAGGCCCCGCTGCTGCAGCACATCGGCGGGTCGAAGACTTCGAGTTTCATGTTCGTGTCCTTCCTTTCTGTATATTTGATGCCACGTAACCGCGGACCTCAGCCGTCTTCGGTGAGCTGCTCCTGCACCGCCCGGGTCGTTTCGCACGCCCCCTCCGGCAGCGGCACCGAGTCCACCGGGTCCTCGATCACCCCACCGTACACCTTGCGCAGGAAGTAGAGCGACACGTGCACCAGCCCGATCAGGACCGGCACCTCCACGAGCGGCCCGATCACCGTGGCGAAGGCCACAGACGACTGAATGCCGAACACCGCAATGGCCACCGCGATGGCCAGCTCGAAATTGTTCCCGGAGGCTGTGAAGGCCAGCGACGTGGACCGCGAGTAATCCGCACCGAGCCGCCACGCCATGAAAAAGCTCACGAGGAACATGAGGACGAAATAGCACACGAGCGGTATCGCAATACGCACCACGTCAAAGGGGAGATCGACAATCGCGCCACCCTTCAGGGAGAACATCAGCACGATCGTGAACAACAGCGCAATCAGCGTGAACGGGGAAATGAACGGAATGAACCTCGTTCGGTACCACTCCTCTCCGAAAAGGGGGCGGATGCCAAGGCTGCTGATCAGCCCCGCAGCAAAGGGAATCCCCAGATAGATCATCACACTCACGAAAATCTCCCACATCGTTACGTCCACAACGCTCCCCTCGATGCCCAAGTAGGGCGGCAGCACCGTGATGAAGAACCACGCATAGACGCTGAAGAAAAGAACCTGGAAAACGCTGTTCATCGCGACAAGGCCCGCGGCGTATTCGCTGCTGCCTTTCGCCAACTGATTCCACACCAGC
>SLMS01000236.1 GCA_007133495.1 Candidatus Sumerlaeota bacterium
GAGCAGGTCCGCTGCGGCAAGCTCCCCCCACGCGAAACCGGCCCCATGGTGGAGGCACTCCTGCGCCGGCGCGGCGCAGTCCCCCACTTCGAGACCGCCAGGCTTCTCTCCCCCGAACACCTGGTGCTCGGCCCGCCCACGGCCCGCACCAGCACGGACACAACGGAAGGGACCCAACTGGCAAGCGGGGAGTAACCTCCCCCGCCAACTACCACGCAGAAGGAAGGCAACGATGGCGATCGCGGACCTGATGGAACGGCTCAAGCGCCCCGGCGCATTGAACGGACAGGAGGACGAGGGGCTCATGGCAGGCTCGCTCGCCGCCGGACGGGCCCGTCTCAAGCTCCCCGCACGCAAGACCATGTTCACCGGCCTGGACATCGGCACCACGAAAATATGCGCCATCATCGGCGAGATAGACCCCCTCGGCCAGGTCACCATCCTCGGCCTCGCCTCCACTCCGAGCCAGGGGCTCCGCCGCGGCGTCGTCATCAACCTCGACGAAACCATCGATTCCATCCGCACCGCCATCCGCAAGGCCGAGGACATCGCGCAGGTGTACGTCCGCGATGTCTTCGTCGGCATCGCCGGCGGCCACATCCAGTGCCACCAGCTCCGCGCCACCGTGGACGTCGCCAATCCCGAGCGCGGCGTCACACGCTCGGACATACGCCGCGTCCTCCACCGCGCCACCGAAAACCAGGTCCCCCCCGAACGCGAAATCCTCCATCAGATACCACAACGTTTCCTGATAGACGACGGCCCCATCCTCGACCCCACCGGCTTCAGCTCCCGCAAACTCACCGTCGAAGTCCTCCTCGTTACCGCCGCTGTCACCTCCGCGCAGAACATCATCCGCGCGGTCAGCCAGGCCAACTTCCGTGTGGCCGGCATATATCTCGAACCGCTCGCCAGCTCCCTCGCCATCCTCACCGAGCAAGAGAAGGAACTCGGCGTCGTCATGGTGGACATCGGCGGCGGCACCTGCGACATCGCCATCTGGGCCGACGGGGCGGTGCGCTATACAGGCGTCGTCCCCTTCGGCGGTGACGCCGTCACCGAGGACATCTCCAAGGGGCTCAAGATCAGCCGCTACGACGCGGAGAACCTCAAGAAACGCTTCGGCCACTGTCTCTCCCACGAAATCGACCCCAAGGAGCAGGTCCAGGTCCCCGCTGCCATGACCGGCCAGACCCTCACCGAAAGCCGGCGCTTCCTCGCCCAGATCGTCGAGTGCCGCATGGAGGAAATGCTCGAAATGATAAAGGAAAAGATCGAGCGCCACCCCGCCTACCATCAGGCCTACGGCGGACTCGTCCTCACCGGCGGCGGGTCACTTCAAAAGGGGCTCTGCCCGCTCGGCGAGAAGGTCTTCGGCAAGCCGTGTAAACTCGGCTCCCCCTCCGGACTGTCCGGCCTCTCCGGCATCGTCTCCAGCCCCATCTACTCAACCGGCGTGGGGCTCGTGATATACGGCCTGGAACACGAACGCGAACGCCAGTTCCTCGACGGCAACGCCTTCCAGCGCATCGTCAGCCGGCTCAAGGGCGTGATTGACTGGTACGGTTGACCGGCGGGCCGCTCACTCCTCCTCCGCGGGGAAATACATCTCCAGGATGCGGCGCGTATCCTCGTACCGCAGCGCCCGGCTCTGGCTTCCCAGGACAACCGTATAGACGGTCCGGCCGTCCTCCTCGTAGGCCGTGAGGAGACAGGCGCCGGCGCGGCCGGTCGTCCCGGTCTTGATGCCGATGAAACCGGGCTCGCCCAAAAACTGGTTCGTGTTCGTCCACGTGACCTCCCGCGTGGTGCCGTCCGGCCCGTGTACCGTGGCGGTGTACTCCTTGGTGGAGACGACCTCCCGGAAGCGCGGGTCCTCCATCGCGGCCGCGGCAAGCTTCACCAGGTCGCTTACCGTGCTCGTGTGGTCGTCGGGGCCTCCCCCGTCACCGAAGGGGAGGCGGAAGCGGGAGTTCTCCATCCCGATGTCGAGCGCCTGACGGTTCATCTCCGCGACGAAGTTTGCCCGGGTGGCTTGCGCGGCGGTGACGTTGACCTCCGGATCCGGAGGGGCGAACCGGTCGTTGAAGTGCTCCGCGAGCGCGTTGCCCGCATCGTTGCCTGAGGGAAGCATGAGGGCCCGGAGAGCATCACGGACCGTCAGGGACTCCCCCTCCTCAAGGCCGCTCGTGGAGCCTCCCGTCCCGGCGGCCAAGGCCGAGTAGGTGACCTGCTCGTCCAGCAGCGCAGGCTCCTCCCGGATCACCCCCAGGACGACATGGGCGCACATCGTCTTCGTGATGCTGGCGATCTTCCGCAGGTCATCCTCACCGTGCGAGGCAAGGAACTCCCCGGTGGCGGGGTCATGGATCCCCCAGGACCATGCGGAGATGAGCGGGAAGCCGAACTCCGGTTCCGGTGCTCCCGCCGGTCCGTGACGCTGGATCGCGAGCCGGTCGAGCAGGACGCCCTCCTCCTCCGAGTCCGTATAGCTCCCCCAAAGGTTCATGCGCAGGTAGGCTGGGGTGCCGCGGTCCGGCGTGGTCCGCCCGGCGCCGAGCTGCTCCCACTCACCCTCCGGCGTCCCGGCAAAGATGGCGTAGCGATGGCGGTGGGGCTCGTAATACAGGGCAAACTGGTGGCTTGCCTCGGCGTTTGCGGGGAAATCCTGCTCCACCGCGAACGGGATCCCCGCGCCCCCACCCGCGCGGCCGGAGAGCTGGAACGCCGCCTCCTCGTCGCGCCGGAAGCGGATGTCCACCACCTGGTTCGCCACCACTGTCCCCGACGAGAAGCCCAAGCGGAAGCCCTCGCCGGTCTCCCCGGCAGGGACCCAGCTGTCCAGCTCCAGCACAAGCCAGACAGGCTCGTCGAAGGTTTCCTCCGGAAGCGGCGCGTAATACAGGACGGGGTTGTCCGCCGCGCGCCGGATGAGGAGCTGGCCATCCCCGGTGGCCGTCACGCCCTCCGGGCTGTTCGTGAAGTGCACCTCACTCCCGGCGGACTCCAACGCCTCAAGGCGTGTCCCGGCAGGATCATCGAAACGCCATTCGACGAGCACCTCATCCGCGGCCACGGCGCCCGCAGAAAGGAGGAGTGCGGGGCAAAGCAGCGTGAGACAGGAAGGGAAACGGAATGGGATCATGACGCAGGGGTCCTCCGATAGGGTCTTGGAGGTCACGATGCTTCCTCCCCGCCGCGCCGCGACCAACCGGAATTGTGGGCCAGGCGACTCTCAGATCAGGACGGTTCCGTTCTCGACTATCCCCTTCGCCTGGCTCGATGGCCACAGACCTTGGTGTTATCCGCAGATTCCGCAGATTCTCGCAGATTCAGCTTCACTCCACCCACGGGGCCGGACAGCAACCCCCATCGGCGTGAATCGGTGAAATCGGCGGATGATTCTCTACGGCGGCAGCCCGCCACGTGGTCGAGCAGCAGAACGGAAACACCCTGAAGCGCAGCACCCTCCCGGGATCGCC
>SLMS01000117.1 GCA_007133495.1 Candidatus Sumerlaeota bacterium
CCACGCCCCCAAGGACGGGTCACACTTCTGAACATCGACGGGTCAAACATTATGAACACACCCGGGTCACACTTCTGAACACCGGGGGGTCACGGTATTTTGATCAATGACACCTGTCTTCTATCTGTGGTGAAGGGGGTGGCGGCCGGCTGGGGGCTGTACCACGGGCCGGGGGACTGCTTCACCCGCCGCCCCCGCGAAGAACGAGGCCCGACCGCGCCCGCAGTCCCGGTCCAAGGAGGATGAGGCGTTTCCAGTCACCGCAGACCCTCCATGGGCGTGCGGCCTGTGCCTTCCCGCGGTTGGGGCACCTCCTCGCGCAGGCGGCGGCAGGGTGAGGAACTCTGGTCGAGAGTGGAGCGGAGTGGGGCGGGAGGCGGGCTCTCCCCGCGGGGCGTTCGGCGCTTGCGCCTCTGGAAGGGCCCTCCCGAGCAGGGTGGACGATTTGGCGGTAAGGAGGGGCCGAAAATCACACTTGACAACCTCAATATCCAGAACTCCTCATATCGCGACCCGGTTGTTGCCCCGTGCTCCCCGGCCGTGCGCCCGGGACCTTGCTCCAGGAAGAGAGGACAAAGCGACATGGCGTCTGCCGATTCATTCCAAGACCGCTCCAAGGCTTCGCCCAAAGGGGTGCGCGTTCTGACGGTGACGGCCGTGGTGGCGGTGCTTGTCCTGAATCTGGGGATTCTGGCCTATGCCGTTCATCGGGGTGGGGGGGTGGAAACGGCCGCGGTGCGGGAGGTGGCCGCGCCTGTCCGCGAGGACCCTCCTCCGGAAGCACCCGCGCCCGCTCCCGAGCCGGAGGTGCCCCGGGCCGAGCGGGCGCCCGGGGTGGTCAATCCCGTTCGGCTTCCTCCGCGGGAGTTCACCGCGGCGCTCTACGCGCAGCATTGTGCCGCCTGTCACGGTCCGGAGGGCCGTGGCGACGGGCCGGCGGCAGACCGGGTGCATCCGGCCCCGCGGGACCTGGTGGAGGAGCCCTATCGTTTCGTGACGGCGTCCCGGCAGGGGGTGGATTTCGAGGAATCCCTGCGCCGGGTCATTGAGGAAGGCATTCCTCACAGTTCGATGGTTGGTTTTCGTGGGGTGTTGTCGGACAAGGAGATCGCCGGGTTGGTCAGCTATGTGGCCGACATGCAGGCGGACCCTTGGGACGAGGAGCCTATGGACCTTGGCCGGCGGCCGCCGGTCACGAGTGGGACGATCGCCCGGGGAGCGAACCTTTACGACACGCTGGGTTGTACGTCCTGTCACGGCCCGGGAGGCAGGGGGGACGGGCCGGACGCAGCGACTCTGCTGGACTCGCTGGAGCGTCCCGTCCGGCCTTCAGATTTCTCGACTGGTGTGTTCAAGTCGGGCCCGGATCCGGAGGACCTTGCCGGGACGATCATGCGGGGGGTGCCCGGCACACCCATGACGGGATATGCGCAGGCTCTGGAAGGGGCCAACCCGGACGGCAGCCGGAACCTCTCGGACACTTGGGCGCTTGTGGACTTCATCCGGCAGCTTCCCTCCGCTGCCTCACGGGGGGAGGGGGCGATTCCTTCCGGCGCAAGTATAGCCGTGGCATCGGCGCCGGATGAGGAGATGGTGGCCGACCCGGGGCATGTGGCCTGGCTCGGTGTCGAGCCGGTGCCGGTCCGTCTCTATCCGATCTGGGAGCGGGGGGAGAAGCCGGTGCGGCTTTCCCTCCGTGCGGTCCGAACGGACGAGCGTGTGGCAATCGCGCTGGAATGGAAGGACGCGACTCGGGACGTGAGGAAGGGGCCGAACGTTTTTCCGGATGCCGCCTCGGTGATGTTCTCGCTGAGCGGGGAGATTCCCCCCATCCCGATGGCGGTACCCATGGAGGGTGCTCCGGAGGTGCCGGTGAACCTGTGGCACTGGCAGGCGCACCGTCAGGCGGCCGCGTCGGCGCAGGTGCAGCCGGTGATGGCCTTGAACGCGGAGCAGGCCCGGTCGTGGTACCGGTACATGGCTTCGGATGCGGAGGAGGTTCGTTCCGGAGAGGGGGGCGAGGAGGAGGGCGAGCCGCGGCTGCCCTCGTTCGCGACTGCGGGCGACGTGGGTAATCCACTGGCTGAGCGAATGCTTGCGAACCGGCCGGTTCTCGAATCGAACGCACTCGGTTTTGGAACACTGACGCTTCAGCAGGCGGACCGCCAGGGCGTGCAGGGCAGCGCCGTGTGGAGCGGCGGGGTCTGGCGCGTGGTCATGTCCCGCACGATCGAAACGGGAGAGGAGGGTGACGTTGATTTCACCCGCTCCCGGGTTCCCGTGGCCTTCGGTGTCTGGGATGGCTCCAAAGGCGACAGGGACGGCGTGAAGCTCATCACAGGCTGGCACTGGCTGACGATGGAGAGGGGGGCTTCTCCCGCCGCTGGTGCTGAAGCGCAAACCGCCTCCGCTGGAGGCACCAATGTTACGACAGGAAGCACACCATGAGCAGCGAAAATGCAATACCACCCGAAAAAAATCAAGGCGGCCGGCTGGAGATCAGGCGCCGGGAGTTTCTCAAACTGATGGGCGTGGGCGGGGCTTCGCTGGTTGGCTGGCGGCTCGGGTTGGGTAACTTTTCCAGCATCGACCAGATAGACAACCCGCTGGCGCATTACCCCTTCCGGGGGTGGGAGTCTGCCTACCTCGATCAATACCAGTATGACCGGAGCTTCACCTACGTCTGTGCGCCGAACGACACGGCGAACTGCCGGCTGAGGGCATACGTGCGCAACGGTATATTTATCCGATCGGAGCAGAATTACGCGCGCGTCCCGGCAGGTGACCTGTACGGCAACAAGTCCACCGAGGTTTGGTATCCGCGCGGATGCCAGAAGGGCTATCAGTTCCAGAAGCGGGTGTACGGGCCGTACCGGTTGCGGGGACCGCTGGTCCGGGCCGGGTGGAAGGAGTGGGCTGACGACGGTTTCCCCTCGCTCTCGGACGATCCGGAGCTGCGGGAGAAGTACAAGTTCAACACTCGTGGGACTGATACCTTCGTGCCGGTGTCCTGGGACGAGGTCTATTCGTACCATGCGAAGGCGGCGGTGGCCATTGCCCAAACGTATAGCGGTGAGGAGGGCGCCGAACGCCTCCGCAAGGATGGCTACGAGCCGGAGATGATAGAGGACATGCAGGGCGCCGGCACGCGGACGATGAAGCTGCGCGGCGGCATGGGCCTGCTCGGCGTGATGGGCAAGTATGGCATTTACCGCTGGGCGAACATGCTGGCCCTCCTGGACGAGAGAATCCGCGGTGTGGGGCGGGATGACGCTCTCGGTGGGCGGCAATGGTCCAACTACACGTGGCACGGAGACCAGGCGCCGGGGATGCCGTACGTGCACGGCCTGCAGACTTCGGATATTGACTTGAATGACATGCGGAACTCTGCCCTGCACATTTCGTGCGGCACGAACTTCGTCGAAAACAAAATGCCCGAGGCGCACTTCTTTATCGAAATCATGGAGCGCGGGGCAAAGATAGTGCACATCACTCCGGAGTACTCGCCGGGGGCCAGCAAGGCGGATTACTGGCTGAAAGTGCGCCCGGCGGTTACGGATACGGCGCTCTTCCTCGGCATCACCCGGGTGATGATGGACAATGGGTGGTACGATCCGGATTTCGTGAAGGCGTACACGGACTTTCCGCTGCTGGTCCGGAAGGACAACCTCAAGCGGCTGCGCGCGGCGGACGTGTTCCCGGACCACGAACCGGGGCTCGACCCGGAAGGGCACTCCTACAAGACGCAAAACCTGACCGATGAGCAGTACGAGAAGATCGGGGACTTTGTTGTGATAGACGAAGGCACCGGGGAGCCACGCGCCATCACCCGCGACCAGATCGGCAAGACGATGGAGGAAAACGGCGTTTCCCCGCGGCTCGACTGGTCGGGGAAAGTGACGCTCGCGGACGGCAGCGAGGTGGAGGCCATCACGATCTGGGAGGCATACCGGCTAAACCTCGAAGACTACGATCCGGACACGGTGTCGGAAATAACCGGCACGGAGAAGGAATTGATAGAGCGGCTGGCAAGGGACATCTGGGAGACGGCGCAGGCTGGCCGCGGCGTCGCCATTCATATAGGCGAAGGGCTAAATCACTGGTTTCACGGTACGCTGGCGAACCGGGCGGTGCACCTGCCGCTGATGCTGAGTGGCTCGTTTGGCACGCCGGGCTCCGGGTGTCATACCTGGGCGGGGAACTACAAGGCGGCGCTCTTCCAGGGGGCCGAGGGGGTGGGAGCCGGCCTTGGTGCCTATCTGGCCGAGGACCCGTTCGAACCGAATCTCGATCCATCCACACCGGGCGGTGAAATCAAGGTGCGGAAATTGACCAAGGATGAGGAGCCGGCTTACTGGAATCACGGAGAACGGCCGCTCATCGTTGATACGCCCAAGTACGGAAGGCGTTGCTTCACCGGGCAGACGCACATGCCCACGCCCACGAAGTTCCTCTGGTTCACCAACGTGAACCTGCTCAACAACGCCAAGCACGCCTACGACATGTTCTTCAACGTCAACCCGAAGATAGACTGCATCATTTCGCAGGATATCGAGATGACCTCGAGCTGTGAGTACAGCGACATCATCCTACCGGCACTTTCCTGGGTGGAGTTCCAGACCTACGAGATGACAGCTTCCTGCTCGAACCCCTTCCTTCAAATCTGGACCGGTGGCATTCCTCCGGTGTATGAGGGGCGTGACGATGTGCGCATCCTTGCAGAGACGGCCGAGGCTCTGGCGAAGGAAACGGGTGACGACCGGTTTGCAGCCTACTGGAAGTTCCTGTTGGACGACAAGCGCGAGGGCGTGAAGGTGTATATGCAGCGCATCTTCGACGCGTCCACCACGACAAAAGGGTACACGGTGGATGATATCCTGGATGGGAAGTACGGGGAGCCCGGGGAGGCGCTCCTTCTCTTCCGCACCTACCCGCGCATTCCATTCTGGGAGTGCATTCATGACGCGATGCCCTTCTGGACGGACACGGGCCGGCTCAACTCCTACTGCGACATTCCCGAGGCAATCATGCATGGGGAGAATTTCATTGTTCACCGCGAATCGCCGGAAGCGACGCCATATCTGCCGAACGTGATTGTGTCGTCCAACCCGCTTATCCGGCCGGACGATTTCGGTCTGACGGCGGATTCGGTGCACTGGGACGAGCGGACCATCCGCAATATCAAGATGCCGTGGTCCGAGGTGAAGAACACAACAAACCCGCTGTGGGAGGCTGGGTTCCGGTTCTATGGCCTGACGCCCAAGGGGCGCCACCGGGTGCACTCTTCCTGGTCGGCGCTGGACTGGACGCAGTTGTGGGATTCTAATTTTGGCGATCCCAAGCGGCGCGACAAGCGCATGCCCTCAGTCGGTGAACACCAGATGCACGTCAACCCCGAGGATGCCCGGCAGCTCGGGCTCAAGAACGGTGACTACGTGTACGTGGACGCTGACCCGGCGGACCGGCCTTTCCGGGGATGGCAGGAAGCCATCGAAGACCCCGATCCGGTAAAGCGCGAACGGGCGCGGTTTCTATACAAGGTTGGCCGTTGCATGTTGCGCATCACGGTGAACCCTTCCTGGCCCCGCGGTGTCGTCATGATGAAACACGCACCGTGGATTGCCACCGAGCGCTCTGTACGCGCGCATGAAAGCCGGTCGGACGGGTTGGCGCTCTCCGAAGGGACGGGATATCAGTCCAGCCTGCGCTATGGCTCGCACCAGTCGCTCACACGCAACTGGCTGATGCCGTTGCATCAGACGGACACCCTGTTCCACAAGGCGAAGGGTTCGATGTCGTTCATGTTTGGTGGCGAGGCGGACAATCACGCAATCAACACCGTGCCGAAGGAGGCGCTTGTGCGTATTACAAAAGCGGAGGACGGTGGACTTGGCGGAGAGGGCCCTTGGGAGCCCGGGCAGAAGGGCTATGGGCCCGAAGGGGACACCGAAATGTACCGGCGTTACCTGGCCGGAGCACTTACCCCGGTTACCGGCGAAGGAGAGGAAACATGACTGCCCCACAGGAAGATATCCATCCGGCGCAGCGGCCCGCCGAACCCGATCATCCGATGGTTGTCGAAGGCGGCGTCATTCCGGGCGATACGCGATTCATGCTCGAGTGCCTGCTGGAGGAATACCTCGCGCAGGGATTCACCGCGAAGCAGCTCGAGCACATGATGTGCGACTCTAACTATCAGGCACTCTACGCGGCGGCGAAGACGCTGGGCTGGGAAGAATGCGGGAAAATCCTCGGCGAAGCGGCGGCACGTGCCCAGCTTTTCCGGGTTCATGTTACAGAGACTGCCTCGCCCTCCTGTCCCCAGGTCGAGCGCCTATTTGAAGAAGCCGAAAGCGAACGGAAAGAAGGTCAACCATGAGCAAGGTCTATAACTGGCAACTTGGCCGGGATATGCGATTCACCTTCCCGGAAAGCCATCCCCAGTGGCAGTTTGCGTTTGTTTTCAACATCAACCGGTGCATCGGATGCCAGACGTGCACGATGGCCTGCAAAAGCACTTGGACCTTTTCCGAAGGCCAGGAGCAGATGTGGTGGAATAATGTAGAGACGAAGCCCTTCGGAGGCTACCCACAGCACTGGGATGCGAAGCTTCTCGCGATGCTGGAGCAACGGAACCCCGGAGGCCAGACATGGGACCCGCAGGAGGGGAAGGGGCACGAAGCGCCTTTCGGGCAGTTCCGCGGGAAGACGGTCTTCGAGGCGGCAGAAGGTCAGCTCGGCCCCGATGGCCCGCTGGAAGCCATTGGCTACAACCCGACCGAGGCGGAGTGGAACGGGCCGAATATCTTCGAGGACCATGCCAAGGATACGGCAAGGGGTGCAGGACAGGCCGTCCTCCCCGAACACAAAATCTGGTATTTCTATCTGGCGAGGCTTTGCAATCACTGCACCTACCCGGCCTGTCTGGCTTCATGCCCGCGCCAGGCGATATACAAGCGCCCTGAAGATGGCATTGTTTTGATAGACCAGTCGCGTTGCCGCGGGTATCAGCGCTGCGTCGATGCATGCCCCTACAAGAAGGCGCACTACAGGGAGAACACCGGCACAAGCGAGAAATGTATCGGTTGCTATCCCCGCATAGAGGGCAAGGACCCGGAACTGAGCCCAAACGGCGAGCCGGTGGAAACGCGGTGCATGACATCCTGCCCGGGCCGCATCCGGCTGCAGGGGCTTGTCCGTATAGACGAGGACGGGAAGTGGGTGCACGACCCGCAGAACCCGCTCTATTTCCTTATCCGGGAACGCAAGGTGGCCCTGCCGCTTTACCCCCAGTTTGGCACCGAGCCCAACGGATTCTACATTCCCCCGCGGTGGGTGCCGCGGCCTTACCTCGAGCAGATGTTCGGCCCCGGAGTAAAGGAGGCCATCGACCAGTACACCTGTCCCGACCGCGAACTGCTGGCCGTCTTGCAGCTTTTCCGCGTGACACAGCAGATTCTCTTCCGTTACGAAATAGTGAAGGGCCCCAAGGTGGGTGAAGCTCCCGTCCGCATGCCCGACGGAAGCACGAAGACCCAGGAACTCTACAACGACACGGTCATCGGGTATAACAAATTCGACCGCGAAGCCATCCGCGTTACCGTTATGGAGCCGGTGGTAGAGCGCGAGCCAGGAACCTATGCGAACAGCATCTAACCTGCGGCCCGGAGAGAGGGTGCACACCATGGCAGCAATGACAATACAGACTGAAGCCACCGGCTTGATGGCACGGGAAACAGCAGCGCTTTCGCTGGCGGCAGCGTTTTCTCCGCCCGGAAGCTCCCTGTCCGGAGCCTTCCGAACCGGGGACAACGCCCCGGCAATCCGCGGGGCGTGGAACTACCTCGAAGTCCTTTGCATGGAGAACGGGGGCGATGCGTCCTTTCCGGCAGCGGACATGGACTCGCTCTGTCGTTGGATTTCCATGGACGCGGACCGCCGCGCCACTGCCCATCGTGAGGTTTTCGGTTTGATCGCCTCGCGCGAATGCTCACCTTACAGCACCGATTATATTCCATGGGATTTTTCCGCCCATCGTGCGCAGGCGCTGGCGGACATTGCTGGGTATTACCGTGCCTTCGGGCTCGCGCCCGATCCCGGCTGTCCGGAGAGGCCGGACCATGTCTCTCTCGAATTGGAATTTACCGCTTTTCTGTTGGCAAAAGTCCGTCACGCCCAAGGCAATGAGGAGCACGTCGACATTTGCAGCGATGCCCTGCGTTCTTTTTTCTCCAATCATCCGCTCTGGTGGATGCCCGCGTTTGCCAAGTGCTTTGAGAGGCGGGCAAAGTTGCTATCGAACGGGAGCGCCGGCATTTGTGCGGACATCAAGGAGTACCTCGCGGCGGGCCGACTCCTCCGCGGCTGGCTTGCGGCGGAGATGACGCTGCTCGCTGCCGAGCCACCGCAACGCCCCGTGGCCTTGCCGGCACCTGGTGCACTGCCACCGGAGCCTGAACCGCTCGACTGCTCCTCCTGTCCGGCCGCCGCTGGTGAAGCGCAAGGGGAGGGCGCGCAATGAGTTCCCTTGCGCAACCGCATCCTGCAACCGCGGACCGCCCCGCGCCCGGTGTTATCACTGGCGCCGTCTTCGGAGTGGTGGTATTCATTGCAGCGGTGGCTGGCTATACAAACATGCGGCTCGAGTATCCGGAGACCTTTCTGCTCGGCACGAAGCTGCTCGATCCTGTGTGGGGTTTGCTTTCCGCCGGAGTGCTGATTCTGGGCAGTATTCTCTTTCTTGTCGCCGGCTATCTGACCAGCCGAGGCAATACAAACACTGCCGCCGTGCTCTATGCACTCACACTCGTTTTGGCCATCGATCATGTCGGCATCCGGGCCATCGAATGGATGCAGCTCGGCCGTGATTTTGAGGAGCGCCACGCGGCAGGTCTGGCCGAGCTTTCGCCGCCTCCGGAAACACCGGAGACGGAAACGCCCGCGCTTGCGGCAGATGAACCGTTTGCCCCGGGTGATCCAGGCACAGGAGCGTCACTCTATCGTGCCTCCTGCGCCAGTTGCCACGGCCCACAGGGGCGGGGAATGGCCGGTTTGGGAACAGACCTTGCCGCTGCCCCCTTCGTTCTTGAGCGCACCGATGCTGAATTGGTCGAGTTCCTGAAGCAAGGCCGGTTGCCAGGCGACCCGAATAGTATACTCGGGATGCTGATGCCCGCACGTGGAGGAAACCCAAGGCTTTCTGACCGCGACCTGGCGCATATCGTGGCGTTTGTCCGTACCCTCGAAACGGACGAGGCGGCGGACAGGCCAGATGCGGTGGACGAATCCACCCCACCGGCGGGAGTTGATTTCGAAGTCGCCCAGTCCGTGGTCCCCACTCCAGAGATCGGCCCCCAGGGCGCGGGCGAGCATGTTTTCGCAGGGACCGCTCCTCCCGGTCACCAGCGTATAGATCCTGTGGCGGCCGGCCTCGCCCGCACCCCACGGGAGGAGTTCAGGGGTTTCCGCATGGCCTTCCTTTTTGTCGCGGGCTTCCAGGTTCTGTTTGCCGTTGCTGTGGCCGGGGTCACGGGGCTGCGTCTTGCCTCCTCGCTTTTTGGGTTCGACGGGACCGTTCCGCGTCAAATGACGCCGATGGCTGAAACGCTCTGGCATGTTACTGCAGCGGCCTCCGTCTTCGTCCTCCCGCTGTGCTACTTTGCAAGGTGGTTCTGACTTCCATGGCCCGCTTCCTGTTTCCGAAAATCGCGAACAAGGCAAGACCCTCCATTGTTCTCCTTTCGGTCGTGACACCTGTCTATGCGGTGGCGCTGGTGTGGTACGCTTTCTCACCCAAAACTCATGAGGTGAATTACGCGCCGGCCCAGCCCATCCCGTTCAGTCACGCCCTGCACGCGGGGGAACTGGGCATGGACTGCCGTTACTGCCACCACACCGTGGAGCGGACCGGGGTCGCGGCCATCCCCTCCACACAGTCGTGCATGAGTTGCCATCATTCCATCAAGACGGACAGTCCGGACCTCAGGCTGCTCTACGAAAGCGACGAAACCGGGAAGCCGATCGAGTGGGTACGCGTGCACGACCTTCCGGACTACGCCTATTTTGACCACAGCGCCCACGTGCTCGCGGGCGTGGCGTGCTCGTCCTGCCACGGCCGTGTGGACAAGATGGAAAAGGTCATGCAGGTGGAGCCACTCAGTATGGCGTGGTGCCTGGAATGCCATCGAAATCCTGAGCCACACATCCGCCCCCCTGAATACGTAACCGTGATGGAGTGGGAGTCCATCCTTACCGGAGAAAAATACACCTACACTGCTCAGGAGCTTCCCGGCGTTATCCCCTCACAGGATTGCTCGGCATGCCACCGTTGAAAGTAGATTCCAATTACTGGCGGAGTCTCGATGACCTGACGGGAACGGAGGAATTCGAGAAATTCGTACAGTTGGAATTCCCCGCCCTGGCCGCTGAAGGACCGGACCCATTCTCCCGGCGCTCGTTCCTCAAGCTGATGGCCGCTTCGGCAATGATGGCCGGGCTGGCCAGTTGCCGTTGGCCCGAGGAAGTTATCGCCCCCTTCGCCAAGCAACCCGAGAACAGGCTGCCGGGCGTGCCGGTGCAGTACGCGACGGCAATGGAGTTGGGTGGCGTGGCACGGGCGCTGCTCGTGACAAGCTATGACGGACGGCCAATCAAGATCGAAGGAAATCCAGACCACCCACGGGAGCGCGGCGGCACGGACCTGCTGGCGCAGGCGAGTATCCTCGATCTATACGACCCCGCGCGCACCCGCACTCCGCGCCACCAGGGCGAGGCCGCTACATGGGAAGCGTTCACGTCGTATTTCCGGGAGCACGCCGGCCAGAACGGCGCGGGGTTGCGTGTGCTGTTCAACGGTTCCGGGTCTCCGTCAGTGGCGGATATGAAGGACCGCTTTCGCGCCGCATTTCCGGAGGCACGCTGGCACGAGTTCACTCCCGTGGCCCGGGATAACGAGCGGGAAGGAGTGCTGTTGGCTTTCCGGAGACCGGTGCGCACCGACCTTCGGCTGGCCAATGCACGCGTTATCCTTTCGATCGATTCAGACTTCATGATGACCCATCCCGCGGCTATATGCTATTCGCGGGATTTCGCGGACGGACGTAACCCCGGTGAGGAGATGAATCGCCTCTACGCGGTCGAGAGCACCTTCAGCGTCACCGGCACCAACGCCGACCACCGGTTTGCTGTTCGCCCTTCCGAGTTCGGAAGCTTCTGCTTCCACCTGGCCGTCGAGTTGACCGCACGCGGCTTATCCCTCCCTGGCGAAGGCTGGAATTTTGAAACAGCGCCCCCATTGCCGGAGGACTGGCGGTACATCGGCCCGCTGGCGGAAGACCTGCTTAACAATAAGGGCAGGGCGGTCATTACTGCAGGGCCGCGCCAGATGCCTGCGATACACGCGCTGGTCCATGCCATGAACGCGGCACTGGAGGCACCGGGCAATACGCTCGTTTATCGTCCGGATCCGGAGGAGCACGCGTACGAAGAGACTGGGTCCTTCCAGGAGCTGAGCGAAGATATACGCGCGGGGGAAGTGGAGACACTCCTCATACTGTCTGGCAATCCGGTCTTCGATGCACCGGCGGATGAGGACTTCCCGGCGCTTCTCAAAAAAGTCCCGCATACGGTTCATCTTGGCCTTTACGAGAACGAAACGGCCCGTCTGTGCGAATGGCATCTTCCCATGGCGCATTACCTGGAATGCTGGGGGGACGCGCGGGGGTGGGACGGCACGTACTCGGTGTGCCAGCCACTTATTGCGCCGTTGTACCAGGGCAAGTCAGTGCCTGAAGTTCTGGCGTTGCTTACCGATGAGGAGGTGGCAAAAGGACACGGCATTGTCCGCCGCACGTTTGACTCCCTTGGTTACGGAACGGAGGAGAGGGACTGGCGGCGTGCCCTGCGGGATGGTTTTGTGCCGGGAAGTGCACTGCGGGAGGCCACACCGGATATAGACGGGGCGCTGATCGCTGAAGCAGTCCTTGCCGGGCTTGAAGCGTCGCCCGTGGCGGGCGGTGCTGGCTACGAACTCGTCTTTACGCCAAGCCACACGCTGTATGACGGGCGGTTTGCGAACAATGCGTGGCTGCAGGAACTTCCCGATCCCGTCACCAAAGTGGTCTGGGACAACCCCGCGCTCATTTCCGTGCAGACCGCGGAGGAACTCGGCCTCCGTCATGGGGATGTGGTCCGTATCGAGACGGCGGACCGCGGCCTTGATGTTCCCGTATATATCCTTCCGGGCGTTGCGGACAGGACTATAGTGCTCGAAACAGGCTACGGCCACACGGCAGGTGGACCTGTCGCTGTGGAGACGGGTTACGAAACGGAAATGCTTCGGACGGCCGCGAGATGGCACTTTGCCGGGGCCTTGGACGTCCGGAAAAGCGGCCGTAAAGTCAGTGTCGTCACCACCCAGGATCACCATGCGATAGACACCAAGGGCATGAAGGAGCGCGAGGAACGTTCGTTCGATCTGGTGAGGGAAATGACAGTGGGGGAGTATATCCGCTCGGAGGTGGCGGAGGCGGACAGTGAATCGCCTTCCAGGGAGGAGATTCCGCCTCTTGTCCCCTCGCCGGAGGTGGATGCTCCTCACAAGTGGGCCATGACCATCGACCTGAATCGTTGCAACGGTTGCAACGCCTGCGTTGTGGCCTGTCAGGCCGAAAACAACATTCCGGTTGTTGGTAAGGATCAAGTCGCTGTGGGGCGCGAGATGCACTGGCTGCGTATAGACAGATACTTCCGCGGTGATCCCCACAAACCGGAAGCCGTCCACCAGCCCCTTCCGTGCATGCAGTGCGACAACGCGCCATGTGAGCAGGTCTGTCCGGTTGCCGCCACTATGCAAAACAAGGACGGGCTCAACGTCATGGTGTACAACAGGTGCATCGGAACGCGGTACTGTCAGAACAACTGCCCCTGGAAGGTGCGCCGGTTCAACTACTTCAACCTGAATCTGGACGTAAGCGAGACGGAAAAGATGCAGAAAAACCCTGACGTCACGATTCGCTCCCGTGGCGTCATGGAAAAGTGCACCTACTGCCTGCAACGGATTGAGCGGGCGAAGATTCAAGCGCGGAATGAGAGGCGCCCCATCGCGGACGGTGAAGTGG
>SLMS01000113.1 GCA_007133495.1 Candidatus Sumerlaeota bacterium
ATGCTCGAACGCGGCGAGGTGGACGTCGCGGCCGATTCCACCTTCGAAGGGCTCCGCCGCGCGCCCCGTTACCGCCTCGTCCCCGGCGCAGCGATCGGCAGCGCCGGACCCGTGCGCAGCGTTGTCCTGTACTCGAAAGCACCCCTCGACCGGGTCCGCACCGTCCGGCTCGACCACGCATCGCTCACCAGCATCCACCTCTGCCGGATTCTGCTCAAGGAAGGGCACGGTCTCGAACCCGCCTTCCGCACCGCCCCGCGCCCGCTGACGGCCTCCGAGCCGTGGGAGGCACTCCCCGAGGACGCCTTCCTTGTCATCGGAGACGCCGCGCTCGCGCTCCAGGGCACCTTCCCCTTCCAGCTCGATCTCGGCGAGGAATGGGACCGCCAGGCCGGCGGCCTTCCTTTCGTCTTCGCTGCGTGGTGGGTGAGGCAGGGGCTCGAACTCTCTCCCGAAGAATGTGCCGCCTTCATCCGTGCGCGCCAGCGTGGCACCGCCCGGCTCCCCCGGATAGCCGCCCGGCTCCCCGGGCACGAAACAGCCCCCTGCGGCGGGGCACAGGGGGTGGTGGACTACCTCGCCAATGCCGTCCGGTACACCCTCGGGCCGTGGGAGCTGGAGGGTCTGGCGCTTTTCCGCGACAAATTGCTCCGCCACGGGCTGCTCCCACACGGCGTGCCCGAAGCCCCCCTCGCCTGCCCGGCTCCCGTGGCCTGAGGCCACCCGCTCTCAGGCCCGCCTGGGCGGCCCAACACGGGGACGCCCCGTCCTTCTGCACCGCCGCCTCTGCCGCTTCCTGTTCACAAACTGCCCTGCCACCGGATACTCGTACACGTATCCACCGTTGGCGTTCATTCCGCCAATGATCGCGTACGCCAGAGCGGCGAACGGCGCCGGAACCAGCAACAGCGCCAGCCACCCGAACGGCGGATAGATCAGACTCAGCACCACAACGGTGATCGTAAATGCCAAGTAGCTCACGAAGAACGTCACGTTCCAGGCAAGCGCGTGCAGTGCGCTGAGCCGCACGAAGTCCGACTCGTCCTTCTTGATCAGCCAGACGATCAACGGGCCCAGAATAAGCGCCAATATCCCGCTAAGGTGGGCGAACACCCCCCACGTCTTCTCGTCCTGGCTGAGAGCCTCCCTGGCGGGATGGCATTTGCCGCCGAACTCGTACCTGGGCGCACCCATCGGGATTCGCTCCCTTGCCGGCTGTAGCCACTCGGCCCGGTCCGCAGGTCACCCCACGGGCCGGACTGGTGTTGGTCAGGACTGGCGCGGCGGCTCGGACGGCGGCTCGGGCCCGCGCGGCTGGTCGTCCTCGGCATGCGGGAAGCCCGGCTGCTTGCCCGGGTCGCCGCCGGCCTCCGCCCCCCCCCCGGCTTCACCGCCCTCGCCCGGGCCGGCCGGCTTCTCCTTCACAAACTCGCCCGAAAGAGGGTAGGCGTACACGTAACCGTTGCTCGCGTTCACCGCCCCGAGGATCAGATACGCAAGGATCGCCAGGCTCAGAATCGGCCCCAGCGCCATCATCAGAACACCGATCCCGATGCACGTCAGGATGATCGAGACGATCACGTATAGAATGATTGCCACGAACACCAGAAGACTCCAGGCCAGCGCATGCAGCGCATTGAGCCGGATGAAGTCCGACTCCTCCTTCTTCACCAGCCACACGATCAGCGGGCCAAGGAAGGGCAGCCCCACGAAACCCGTGATGATCGGGCTAACATGGGCGACAATCGACCACGTCTTCTCGTCCTGGCTTACCGCCCCCGCTGCCGGAAAGCATTTGCCGCCGAATTCATACTTGGGTGCGCTCATGGGTTGGATTCCCCCGATGGAGTTTAAGACTCTGCTGCACGGTTGCTGACTCGGCAGGTTCGGCAAGGCACGGTCTGTGCGCAAGCCCGTTTCTCACCCGGGAAAGAGGAAAGGAAAAGCCCACTGACCTCCCTGAGGGAAACTCCCCACAGATTCCACGGACCCCAACTTCCCCTTGCACGGAACGGATCGCACGCGCACCAATCGTGCCTCTGCAATTCCCAGCACGGCCACAAGTGCAGGCACATCTTGCCAGAATGCCCAAAAAAGCTCTCGCCTTCCATCCCGGACTCCCCCTCTCCTCCCTCCAGGGAGGCCGCAGACCACAGCATCGCATACTCGCCTGACGGGAGGTGGTCCTGACATGGCAACCGCCATGGAAAAGAAACTCGGAGAATTGCTCGTCAAGGACCAGGTCATCAGCTCCGATGACCTGGAGGCCGCCATACGCGAGCAGGAAAGCAGCCGCCGCAGCCTCGGCCACATCCTCATCGAGATGGGCGTCACCTCCGAATGGGAAATGGCTGCCGCCCTCGGCAAGCAGCTAAACGTACCCTTCATCACCCTCTCCCACTACGAGATCGACGAGCAGGTCCTCGGCACCATCCCCCGCGACATCGTCCGCAAGTACAAGATCGTCCCCGTCGACAAGACCGGCGATACCCTCACCATCGCCCTCTCCGACCCCTCCAACATCTACCTGCTCGACGAGCTCAAAATCCTCACACGCCACGACATCATCCCCGTCATCTCCTTCGAGTCCGACATCAACGAGGCCATCCAGCGCTACTACTCCGGCCCCGGCGGCCTCACCGACGGCAACATCGACGAGGCACTGAAGGAAATACAGGACTCCGACGTGGACTCCGCCGTCCGTGAAGCACTCGAATTCGACGTCGAGGACATGAACTCGCTCGACAACCCCGACGAGCAACTCGCCACCGACGCCGAAATCAACGACGCGCCGGTCATCCAGCTCGTCAATATGTTCATCACCGAGGCCATCAAGCTCGGCGCCTCGGATATCCACCTTGAACCCTACGAAAAAAAGTTCCGGCTGCGGTATCGCATCGATGGCGTCCTCCACGAGATGACCAGCCCCCCCAAGAAATTCCAGAACGCCATTATCTCCCGCGTCAAAATCCTCTCCGAACTCGACATCGCCGAGCGCCGCAAGCCCCAGGACGGCCGCTTCCGCGTCAAGGTCCAGGGCCGGCCCATCGACTTCCGTGTCAGCACCTGCCCCACCGTGTACGGCGAAAAGGTCGTCATGCGTATCCTCGACCAAGGCAACCTCATGCTCAACCTCGAGGACCTCGGCTTCGAACCCCACATCAAGGAAAAGTTCGAAAAGTCCATCCTCACCCCCTACGGCATGTGCCTGATCACCGGGCCCACCGGCTCCGGGAAATCGACCACGCTGTACTCGGCGCTCTCCCGCATCAACGATCCGGCCAAGAACATCAACACCATCGAGGACCCGGTGGAGTACAACCTGCCGGGAATCAACCAGGTCAACGCCCGGCCGGACGTGGGGCTGGACTTCGCCGCCGGCCTCAAGGCCTTCCTGCGCCAGGACCCCGACATCATCATGGTCGGGGAGATTCGCGACCTCGAAACAGCCTCCATCGCCGTCAAGGCGGCCCTCACCGGCCACCTCGTCCTCTCCACCCTGCACACCAACGATGCCCCAAGTTCCGTCCAGCGCCTCCTCAACATGGGCATCGAGAACTTCCTCATCACCGCCTCACTCATCATGGTCCAGGCGCAGCGCCTCGCCCGCCGCATCTGCCGCAATTGCCGTTTCGAGTACCACCCCGACGAAACCGAGCTGAAAATGCTCGCTCTCCCCGAGGATGAACAAACCCCCGACCTCCTCTTCTATAAGGGCCAGGGGTGCGAGACCTGCCGCCACAGCGGCTACAAGGGCCGTCTGGGCATCTACGAGGTCATGACCATGAGCGACACCCTCCGGGAGGCCATCATGACCGGCGTCACCGCCAACAACTTCAAGCGCATGGCCATCGAAGAAGGCATGGAATCGATGCGCGTCGCCGCCGTCCGCAAGGTCCGCCAGGGAGCCACCAGCACCGAGCAGGCCATCGAACTGACCATCCAGGACTGAGTTCCCCCTTGCAGGAGAACCGCCTTGGTTCATAACTCTTCCATCGAGATTCACCGGAGTCTGAATCACTAAATGCCAACGTTCGAATATGCCGCCCGATCCGGCGACGGAAGCGTTGTAAACGGAACCGCCGAAGCCGTTGACCAGGGGACCCTGGTCCGCATGCTTCGCGAAAAAGGGCTGACACCCACCTCGGTGCGGGTGGGGACCGCCGCCGCCGCACGCAGGAAAAAGCGCCGCGGCAAGGGCGGCCGCGTGAAGCTCGACGACATGGTCGTCTTCAGCCAGCAGATGGCCGTCATGATTCGTGCCGGCCTGCCGCTGATCGAGGTGCTCAACATCCTCGGCGAGCAGACCGAGCGCCGCTCGCTTGCCAACGTCGTCAAGGAAGTCGAGCGCGAGGTCGAAGCCGGGTCCTCACTCACCGAGGCCATGGCCAAGCACCCCAACGTCTTCAACCAGTTCTTCCTCTCCATGGTCCGCGCCGGCGAAGCCTCCGGTATGCTCGACTCCATCCTCGACCAAGTCGCCACCTACATGGAGCGCATGGCCTCCCTGCAGCGCAAAATAAAATCGGCCATCATGTACCCCACCGTGGTGACCATCGTCGCCATCGGCATCACCATCTTCCTCCTCGTCCGCGTCGTGCCCGTCTTTGAGGACATCTTCGACGGCCTCGGCGGCGACCTTCCCATCCCAACCCAGATCACCCTCGCCGTCTCCACCATGCTCCAGCAGCAATGGTGGCTGGTCCTGCTGATCCTCGTGGGCATCATGGTCTTCTTCTACAACTGGCGGAAGACGAAGAGCGGCCGGTTCACCACCGACCGGTTCCTGCTCACCATGCCCATCTTCGGCCCGCTCATCCTCAAGTCCGCCGTGGCAAAGTTCTGCCGCACGCTGGGGACTCTCATCCGCTCGGGCGTCAACATCCTCTACGCCCTCGAAATCACCGCCAAAACCGCCAACAACGCCGTCATCGAAGCGGCCGTCATGAAAACCCGCGCCAGCATCCAGGCCGGCGAATCCCTCACCAAACCCCTGATCGAAGCCGACGTCTTCCCCCCCATGGTCACCCGCATGATCGACGTTGGCGAGAAGACCGGTGCCCTCGAGGGCATGCTCGTCAAGATCGCCGACTTCTACGAAGACCAGGTCAACGCCATGGTCGCGGGTCTGACCTCCCTGATCGAACCGCTCCTCATCGTATTCCTCGGCGTGGTGGTCGGCTTCATCGTCATCTCCATGTTCATGCCCATGTTCAAGATGATCGAACTGATCGCCTGAGCCAATCCCCGCCGCTTTCCGGTTGAGACGCCCGGGGGAAACTTCCAGCCTCTGCCTCCGGATAGACCCGGAACGGGGAACCCGCAGGGCGGGAAACCCCGCCCTGTCTCATCGCACCCCTTCTCTCAGGCGGGAGGACAAACCGTCCATGATCAAACCGGAATTGGAACGCCGATTCGCCGACTGCGAAGAGTTGGTGGACCAATGGCAGGCGTTCCGTGATATCCTCGCCAAGGCTCAGGAAAACCCCGAAGACATCGATCCTGACATGGAGCAGGAGTTCCTCGGCATCAAGGCCCGCATCGCCATGCTCCATGACTCCTTCATGGACTCGCTCAAGTCCGACCGGAAGACCGGCAATGCCATGATCGACCTGGTCAACCGCGCCGTCACCCTGCGCCTGCACACCAAGACCAGCCCCGTCGAACTGGAGAAGTTGAAGTCCGAATGGCACGAGGTCTTCATGCTCCTGAAGGAAACCGTCACCAACCTGGCCGAAGAGCGCGAGCGTCTGGCGAGCACCAACGAGTTCGTTCACCAGAGCAAACAGGTCGTCGCTCGCATGAGCGCCAACACCCAGTCGTTCCTCACCTCCGTTTACTTCAAGCTGATCGTGGGGGCCGCCGTCGTCCTTTTCGTCATCTGGGGAGTCCCCGCGTTCGGCCTCTACGACTGGGACGACCTCCGGGACGACGCCCCCTTCATGCGCCCGGTCATCCAGAACTACACCCTCTTCGCCCGCGAAGTCGTCGGCCTCTCCGCTCCCTACTACAACCTCTCTGACTTCACCGACAAGCTCCTTCACGAAACGCCCCCGGGCATCGACGAGCAGGTCCGCATCACCGGCGATATCGACTCCTCCCAGGCCCGGGCCCAGCTCCTCCCAAGGCTCCAGCTATGGGCCGACGACAGCGAGCGCCAACGGTTCGAGGAACTCTGGGACCGCGCCGCCGACTACGACGCCATACGCTACGTCTCCGACAACGGCGACACCGCCCAGCTCTTCCTCCTTTGGTACCGCAAGTCCGACGACGCCGACACGTTCATCATTCACCGCAACCGCCATACAGACCGCATGGCTGGCGACCTCACCGTCGAACAGTACATCAACGTCATCGCCATCATCAGGTCCGCCAGCGCCAGCCACCGCGAAACCGTCCGCACCACCGTGCTCGGCCGCATGAGGTCCTGAGCCCACCCCCCCGCCGGACGACATGATCCGCGCTCTCCAAGGCGAAGAACTCCTCCTCTGGCTCCGCCTCCTTAACCTGGGGGTGGACCGGCAGGTCATCACCCGGCTTCTTCTTGCCGGCCTTGCTCCGGAGGACATCCTAGGCGCCTCCGCCACCCGCCTGCGCCGGCTTCATGGCCTCACCGCCCGCCAGGCCGAAGCCATACATGCCCCCGTCAAAGACTCCCGCCTCGCCACCCAGGCAGACGCCATGGACCGCCACGGCATGGAACTGATCCCCATCGGATCGGCCTCCTACCCGCGCAACCTGTTCGAAATGCCCACCCCGCCCCCGGCGCTCTTCGCCATGGGCACCCTCGCCGAGGAGGACCGCCTCGCCGTTGGCATGGTCGGCCCGCGGCTCGCCACCCATTACGGTGTTCAGATGGCCGAACGGCTCGCCCGCGGTTTCGCGCCGGTCCTCACCGTCGTCAGTGGTGCTGCCCTCGGCGTGGACAGCACCGCCCACGAAACCGTGCTCGAAGCAGGCGGCCGTACCATCGCCGTCACTGGCTGTGGACTCGACATCGACTACCCGCCCGGCAACGCCTTCCTCCGCCGGCGCATCGCCGAAGGCGGCGGCGCCCTCCTCTCCATATTCCCGCCCGGCACGCGCCCGCTCCCCGGCAACTTCCCCGTGCGGAACCACGTCCTGGCGGGGCTTTCTCTCGCCGTGATCGTGGTCGAGGCGTCCTCCCGCAGCGGTGCCCTGGTCACGGCCCGCGCCGCCGCGGAGGAAGGCCGGCCGGTGTACGCCGTCCCAGGCGACGTCACCCGCCGCAACAGCGAAGGCAGCAACAACCTCCTTCGCCAGGGGGCCATCGCCTGCACCTGTGCGCAGGACGTGCTCCAGGACCTCGAAGGCCTGCTGCAGGGTGAACTCGCCGCACTTGAGGAGCGACGCCGCAAGGCCGCCCAGGCCAACGCCCAGTCCCCCCAGCCCCGCGAAGAACCACTCCCCGCCACCGGCTCCGAGGGGGCCGAAGCACTCCTCCTGCGCGAAATACAGCACGCCGCCATCAGCCACGACGAGCTCATCGGCCGTTTCGTCCCGGAGCGCATGACCCTCGGCGAACTCTCCACCGCCCTGCTCATGCTCGAAATGAACGGAAAAATCCGCCAGCTTCCCGGCCGGATCTACAACCCCGCTTGATGAGCCGCAGTCTGTTTCCCTAGCCTCCCAACCTCACTCCGGCGCGGAGCACCCGATTACCTCACCCATGCGAGTCCTGGCAGTCCTTCTCACCTTCGCCTTCCTCTCCGCCGCCTGGGCGGAAGCGGAAGACCCCCATGCGCTCGTCTTCGACATGAAACGAAAATACTTCGTGAACCCCAACTGGGGCCAGGAAGAGAACGCCGTCCAGGGGCCCTTTGGCGATTACGATCTGGCCGCCCACGGGTTCCTCATTCAGGAGCGCGACTTCGAAACCGGCCACCAATACTTTGCCCGCACCAGCGTCGTGAACATCGTCCCGGACGAGAACGGCGACCTCATCGTCCGCGAAGGCATCCGGGTTCCCGGCGAGGGCGGCGAAGGCGTCCGCTATCTCGCCGCCGAGGACCTCCACATCCCACTCGCCACCGATCCCTTCCGCGCTCCCAACCCCATCTTTGGCCGGCACCCCTTGGCGCTCGTGTCCGAGGAGCTGCGCGAAGTCATCAACTTCCCGCCCCTCGTCCGCACCCGCGAAGGCGAATTCCAGGACATCGAGGAGCACGTCGATAATCACTGGCATTACGTCGTGTACCGTAACCACGAGAACGGGCAGGTGGACCAGATTGTCCTCTTCGACCGCAACACCGGTGGCGTCTTCATGCGCGCCCACTACGACAACTGGCACCAGTCGCCCTCCGGCCGCATGATCCCCGGCACCGCGATCATGCGCACCTTCAAGGGCGATCAGGACAAGCCCGTCGTGGAAGTCCACGTCGCCAACATGGAGGAAATACCGCTGGCGGACCTTCGAGACCGCCCCGTGGAAGAGGACCCCGCCGAAGTCCTTCCCGGCGACGAGGAAGGGCCACTCATCGAATACCGGCCGGGCCGCAGCGAAGACTGACGGCCACCCGCCTCAGGTCTGCGCGCCCCTCCCGGGGGTCTCCGTCCCGATGAACCGCCGCAGCCGTTCGCCCTCCGGGTGCTTCGGGTAGGTCGCCAGCAGCGACTCGCTTAACACCCGCGCCAGCCCACCTTGCCAGAGCGCCTCCAGCGCCCCGCAGACAAGGTAACCCGCCACGACCGGGTCGTCACTCTCGTCCCGCAGGCGCGAGTGCATCCACGTCCCAAACGCCGCGAACGCTTCCTCCCCGCGCAGCCGGGCCCTCTCGCCCCGCGCCAGCACGTCCTCGGGCGAAAACTCCAGCGCCAGGCTCAGGTGTTTGGCGGCAAGCTTCTTGTCGCCGCCGCGCTGGTATTCCGCCATGGCGAACCAGGCGTGTTCGCGGCCGTCCTGGAAATCCTGGGCCAAGCGCATCTCTGCCGCCTTGGCGATTGCGTCCCATGCCTCCGGGTCCCGGCGCAGGAGCAACCCATGGCCCTGGCGCCTGGCCTGCCACCACTCGGCGCGTTCCCCCGCTCCATGGCCACCGCCGGCCGCCATCTCGTCGATCGGCACCAACTTCCCGTCCGGGTCAGGCCGGAAGAACGAATGGTCCATCTCCGTCCGATCGAAATAGGAATAGACGACAAGGTCCGAGCCCTTCTCCGCCTGATAGACGAAGGCGCAGGCTCCCGAGAGCCGCGAGCCCTCCGGCACACCATCGGCCACCGCCCCGTCGAAGATTTCCTGCTCGATCTGCTCGCCGATCCGTGCCGCACTCCACCCGGGCGTGAAGAACGTTTGCCGGTAGGAGGCGATCCGCAGCCGCGGGTCCTCCGGGTCGATCCACAGCGAGACAAGCAGGTCCGCCGTATCCGCACCCAGCAGCCGCAGAAGCAACCGCCGGTGCTGCATCAGCTCGGACGAGAGGTGGATCGGATCGGGGCGCGGTTCCTCTGGCGGTTCCGGCGGCGGATCATCCGCAAGGATTTCCTCCACCTGCGTCTCGATCGAAGGCATCGGCCGGTGCCGCAGTCCCCACAGCAGGACGGCGGAGAGGACCAGCAACAACGCGGGGATCAGAATCCACTGAAGATCGGCCAACATGTTTGCGCGAACCGCTTCCGCCGGAGGCTGCAGCGGCGGAGTTCCGGCCAACCGCCACCGCTGGCAATCATGCCTGCCACTGCGCCATGACTCAACCCCTATTGCCCCGGCCCACGCAGGATGGGGTGCATCCCGGCCTTGCTCCTGGGCCTTCCTGCCGCGAGTGCCGCGTACCCTTGGAGTGCGCGCGGCTTGCCGCCGCCTTTGCGCAGCGGGCTTGCCCGCGCGCACCATGACTGACCCATCCTCCAGGCGCGCTGGCAGGCTCCCACCCCGGTGGCGAAGGCAGGCCTTCGCACTCCATGAGCGCCGCTGTTCCGGCGAGCGCCCTCAATCCTGCCAAGTGGTTAACAATTCCAGGGTGCGTCCCGTAGGATGTTCTCAAAGTCTGGCACCGCCCGCCCGGTCACGCCCCCTGCGCCGTCAGCCGTTTCAGGACCTCGTCCAGGTCCGGCCACTCCGGCAGCCTGATGCGGAAGGTCCCTTCCAACGCATCCCGGAGCTGCGCCGGGGTCCTCAGGATGCGCTCCTCCACCCGCCCGTTCAGGTCGTGGAACGTCAGTTCGTTGTTTTTCAGCCCGTAACGGCAGCCGGGAGCGGAGCGCGCTGCCACCAGCCGCTTCCGGAAAGGCGAATCCGGGTGGGTGGAAAGGTACCAGTTCACCACCTCGTAGTGATGCCAGTCCTCGCGCCGTAGGTCAAAGCTGTACATCGACCTCCACGAACGGTCCACCCTTGTCTGCAGCACGAATTCCTCGCCGGAGGGCACCAGCCGGTACGTCCCGTGCGGAGTCGTCTGCTCGATATTCGGCTCCAGCCACAGCGGCCAGGTGAGCGTGCGGCTCCCAAACCCCGGATCGGCGATATACGGCGCCCCGTTCAGCGTGACGTGCAGCAGCATGTGCGTGCGTGGTGCGTTCGTGCCCTCCGGCGCCGTCCAGAGCACGCGCCCGGCAAGGCTCATCACCGAAAAACCAAGCGACTTCAACACATGAAACATCAGCAGGTTGTGCTCGAAGCAATACCCTCCACGTCCATCGTGCACGAGCTTCTTCTCGATCGAAGGCGCGTCCAGCCGCACCGGCTTGCAAAGGAACGGATCCAGGTTTTCGAACGAGATTGCTTCGGTATGGAGCAGGTTGATGCCGCGCAACGTTTCGAGCGACGGAGTGCGCTCGCCCGTATAGCCGATCCGTCTGAAATACGCGTTGATGTCGATCGCATCCGCCATGACACTCTCCCTGAGCTCCCACCGGGTTTTGTATTGGCCTGCCCGGCCGGACAGGCTGCTCACCGTCCTGCGCAGGCGGCACGCCGCCAATGCGAAATCCTCAGCCGGAAGGCGGGTCCGCGCCCGCAGCCTTCACGTTCGGGAAAACACTGAGGGGTGTTTGGAGGAAATCCGCCGCCTCCCTCACCCGATAATCCACAGCGAAATCAGGGGAACCAGACAGAACAGCAGGATGCCAACCTTATAGACACCCATCAGCGTGTAGTGAATCGCGTCGAAGTGGTCCTCCCGCAGGCGGAACCACCTGCCGTGAAATCTGTGCAGCCAATCACGCCCCAGGACGAACACCCCCGCCCAGAGGTAGATCATGGCAAGGTTGATGATCGTACACCAAAGAAAGAACTGCCGGACCGTCTCGATGTCCACGCGCGGCCTCCTCGCGGCTCCCCTTCCGGGAGCCAGCAGCCGCGAGCAGGCTACTCGCGGTCGCCGGCCGTCAAGCTCGAACCGCGCCCGGTATGCGTGGTGCGGCCCGGGCTACTCCGGCTGCAATTCGCCGCCGCCCTCCGCGGCGTTCTCCCGCGTGCCGAAGATAAGACGATCCAGCGAAAACCGCCCCGGCCCCAACGCCAGGAACACCACGGCTATACAAAAATAAACTGCCGCCGGAGAGGACATGCCCTCACCCGTGTAGGAAACGAAAGGATCGCCCATCATGAAGGCATGAAACGAAAAAGCCACAACCATCGTGATGGCAATACCGACAGCGGCCAGCGGCGTCAGCAGCCCGAGCATCCAGGCAACCCCCCCGCCGAATTCCGCAAGCGCCGCAAGCGCCTGAAAAAAGCCGGGGGCAAAACCGTCCGGCCCCATCCAGCCGAACGGACTCTGAATTTTCGGCCAGCCGTGAAAAACAAACGCGAGCCCCGCCACAAGACGGAGCAGCAACAGCGCCAGCGCACCGTAGAGCGTGTCGCCCGGCACCTGGAAGATCTTGCGAACGTTCATGATGGTCCCTTTCCGGCGGGCTTTGCCGCCTTTGCCAGGAATTCTGCAAGGCGGTCGAGGCTTTCCCCCCAGCCCGCGTCCATGCCTTCGAGCGCTCCGGCCAACTCCTCCGTGGAAATCGCCGCCGTGGCGTGCAGCGTAAGCTCCGTTCCGCCGCCCTCACGCCGCGAAAAAGCCGCCGTGATCACGCCAGAAAGCTGTGCGCGTCCCTGTTCGTCCAGGAAGGCCCTCGTGGCCAGGACGATTCTCTCAGGAGCCGTGACCTCCCGGCAAACGCCGGTCATCGGAAACGCAGTCCCGTCCGGTGCCTGCATGTCTATACGTACAATTCCTCCGGGACGTGCGTCCACTTCGCAAACGGGGTTCGTGAACCCGTGCGGACCCCACCACTCCGCCACCTGGGGCGCATCGGTCCACGCCTTGAAAACAATCTCCGGTGCCGCGTCATAACTGCGGACAAGCGTAATCTCTCTTCTCCTCATTTCGATACTCTCCTGAAAGCAATTGATTCGAAGGTTGGCGGCGGGCGGCGGGGGCAGCCACCCAGCCGATTACGGTTGGAGTTCGAGCATCGCCTTGCCGCTCTCCAGGTCGTAGGGGGAAGAAGCGTGCCCGTGCACGACTTTCCATTCACCATCCACTTTTCGAAGACACATCGTCCCACGCGTCCAGACGACCAACTCCTTGCCGTCGCGCGGCATGCGTGCGCAGAAAAGGTGATGGCTGAAGGCCAGATTCTCATCCGCCTCCACGTGGATGTCGTGCAGGTCGAAGGTGACGCTGGGAGGGCATTGTCCCATGCAGGAAACCAGGTGCTTTTCGAACTCGTCCCTGTTCCTGAACTGAAAGGCGCTGTGGGCATCGAAGGCGAGAACTTCGGGCGCGCAAAGGGCGGCGACCGCCGCGCCGTCACGCTTGTGGATGCCTTCGAGCCATGCTTCAACGACCTGGCGGACTTCCGCCACGGCTTTCTCGTCCTGGTTTGCAATACTCATGATGCTGTCTCCTTGTGTGGGAGTGTGCCGGGGCGATGGAGGGCCGCCCCGGTATATCAGGGCCGGAGTTCGCCGAGTACCTTCCCGGTCTCCGGATCGAACGGCGCCGACCAGTGGTCATGGGCGACTTTCCACCCGGCAGGAGTCTCCTTCAGCCCAAGCGTCACGCGCAACAGGCCCGATTGCTTCTTGCCATTCTTGTCCCTGCCACCGCATTCGACCAGAC
>SLMS01000223.1 GCA_007133495.1 Candidatus Sumerlaeota bacterium
AGGACTGTCAAAGGCGGCTCTGGGACGATAATACTCGAAGGCGACGCAGACGAGAGGCTTTTCACGAGCTTTCGCCCAGTTCTGCCTATAGAAGCGGTAGGCCGGACTAGAATGCTCCGGGTCGTTGCTCCAGAGCTCTACGCCAAGCCTCTCCGCGAGAGCGGCAAAGTCATGCTGCAAGCTCAGGAAAAAGCTGTCCGCAGCGTCTCGTTCCCGCTCTTCAAGGCGCGCCCACTCCCTAATGTCCTTCTTGTGCTTCAGGTAGAACACAAGTTGATCGTCCATCACCTTATCTGTCACCGGGAAGACCTCCCTCAAGGTATTCAGGTAGTCGAGCGCCGCCAGGGAGGGCTTCCCCTCCGCCTTCTGCACGGCAGCTTCCAGGCACTCGCGGATGTTCCCAAAGGAGAGCGCCACGAACTCCTCCGCGCAGGCGTCACTCACGCTCTCCGGCGCCCTGCCCTCAGGGCTGAGGAAGATGAAATATGTTTGGGGATGGTCGCAATAATCCTGGTAGAGGTCCTCGCATTGCCGCTCCCGCTCGAAGTGATCCACCTTTGCCTCGACCACGACCTGAAAACCAGCTGCCTCAATAAGGATGTCGGCCCGCGAACGCGCCCGCACCACTTCGCACTCCTGCGCGAGCCGATGACCAGTTTCGTGGGCGTGGTGCTGTTGACCGCGGCCTGCCACGAGACCCCAAACCCCTTCACCCCCCCGCCGATTCTCACTCAGAAGACCACAAAACTCAAAAAGACCTGACGAAACAGCCACCACCCGCTGCTCCCGGCAGCGGAAGGGGGCACCGCACGCCGCCCCCCCCCGGCCCGGACACCCTTCCCCTGCCGGGGGGCGGATCATTGGCAGCGCTTGGCTTGAGTGCCGGGGCGGCGCTCCTGGCAGGGTTCGCCTGGGATTGGGGTGTTCCCAGAAACTTCACCTTGACCGGAGGGATTTATGGAGAGTTGGTTTAGTTGACATCCTAAGGCGGCTTATTTTTTTAGGAGTCCCCCCCCATACCACCATGCCTTTCCCTACTCAATTGTCCTCAAACCGTTCGCCTTTGGCAGCAGTTGTTGCCTTGGTCATCGTTTTTCTGGCGCCCTGCTTCGCCGCCGCTGATTGGCCGAATCCGCTGTCCGATTCCGGCCGGACAAGCCGAACCGCCGGAACCGGGGACTTCAACCCTCCCATTTCCATGCGCGGCACCTATGGCGTGACATATGGCGTCCCCTTCCCCAGCGTCCTCGTGGACCGCCAGCGTGTTTACTTTGTCAGCGGGAGCGTCATTGCTGCCTCCGAGCGAATTGAGCACACAGATCTGCCGGAAAACTTCAATGTTTCCGCCGAGCTTTGGACCTATGAACCCGATGAGGACCTCTCGGAGGGCAGGATGCGGAGAGTCGGCAGCTCCGGCCAGTACTCTGCATCACAGATGGTTGTCAGAAAAGTAATCCTGGGCGAACAGACCCTCTGCCTGGAGGAAATGGAGCAGGGGATGGACTCGTTCACGGCCAGGAACCTCCAAGGCTTGGCCCGTCTCGTTCGTGGGGGGCTGTCCCCATCATCGCACTGATGACAGTTCATGGTTAGTAAGGGGCGGCACGGCCGGGACGTCAACACCGATCGCCGGCAGGCGCATGCGAGGCTGCGGGGTGGGTCAGACTTCGGCAAAGGGTGGGTCAAAGGCCCCGGCTATTGAAAAGGGGCACCCCCCAAAGCCCAGGAGCCCTCAAACCGATGATCCCCGAACTGCGAAACCACCCCCTGAACTCGTAACAGTTGGTGAAATCCAAGGTCGCAAGGAATCGCGAGCCTTGAGAAATGTCTGCCGTTTCCGGCCGGAACCCGGCCTTCAGGCGGAACATGGCCCTGCACCCCTACCGCGAGGGCGCCTCGGTTCTGGCGGCCGGCAGCGGGCAGCACGTCGTCCTGTTCCGGTGGCGGAGGTCACGCCTGTTCATCGGAGTACCCTGCGCAGCCCTGCGTCGGCCCCAGGAGAGGGATGGGGCCTGTACTGCTAGCAGGTCGGGGGGGGTGCTGCCCCTCACCTGCCGGCGTAGCGAATGAGTAGCGAAAAAGTCGCGCCACCGGTGCTGGCCCCGCTGGGGCTGTTTTGTAAGTCGGGTGTTTTCAGGGTTTTATGGAGCGGGACACGGGGCTCGAACCCGCGACCTCCACCTTGGCAAGGTGGCGCTCTAGCCAACTGAGCTAGTCCCGCTCAGGGAGGCGCAGTCAGGCCCAGAGGCCCGGTGCCGGTCAACGCCAAAAAGCGCCGCTCCTCCAATTTTTTCCACGCCAAGGGGCACCCCCGGCAACTCCGCCCGCGAGCCGCTCCCGCCAGGAATGCGGTTGCTCCGCAGGCCGGCCGGGACCGGATGATTGCCCTCCCTTCGCGGACAGAATCCCCTTCGACGGAGCCTCCCTGCCGCCGTGCGCCGCCTCCTGATGGTCAGTTACGACTTCCCGCCGTCGAGCATCGGCATCTGGCGCACGCTCAAGTTCTGCCGCTACCTGCCGGAGTTCGGCTGGCAGCCGGCCGTGCTGACCGTCCGCCCGGTCCGCTCCCCACGCCAGGACGAGGGGCCGCTTTCCGAACTGCCGGAAGGTACCGAGGTGCGCCGCACCGGCTCGGCCGATCCGCACCGGCTGGCCTGGTTGCTCGGACGCAAGGGCAGCGGTGGCGCGGGGGGAAGCGGCGGCCCGGCCACCTCCGCCACCTGGCGGCCGGTGTTCGAGTTCCTCCGCTCCTGGGTCTTCATTCCGGACGACCGCATCGGCTGGATGCCATTCGCCGTGCGGGAGGGCCGGGGCTGGCTGCGCGAGCAGAAGTTCGACGCTGTCTATACAACCAGCACGCCCCACACGGCGCACCTTGTGGGCGAGCGGCTCGCGCGCGAGGCCGGCCTGCCCCTTCTTGCCGATTTTCGCGACGTCTGGGTGGGGAACTATCTCACCTACCGTCCGGCAACAGCATGGCAGGACCGGCGTCAGCGTGCGCTCGAAGCCCGCGTCGTCCGCCGCGCGGGGCGCGTCGTCAGCGCCACCGAACCCATCACGCAGGACTTCATCGAGCGCTACTCCGCCGAGCCGCGCGGCAAGTTCCTCACTATAACAAACGGCTTTGACGACTCCGATTTCGTGCCGGATGGAGCACACCACGATCCTTCTGTCTATACGATCACCTACGCCGGGACGCTTTTCGGGGCGACCTCGCCCGTGCCATTCCTGCGGGCGGTGCGCCTTCTGCTCCGCCAGCGTCCCGAATGGCGCGAAGTGCTGCGGCTTCGTTTTCTGGGCTCGATGATAGAGCCCTACCGCGAGACAATCCGGAAATTCGGCCTCGGGGACATTACGAGGGTGGAGCCCTATCTCCCCCACAGTGAGGCGCTCCGGGCCATGCAGGCGGCGGACATGCTGCTCCTCATCGTGGCGGACCAGCCGGGCAGCCA
>SLMS01000056.1 GCA_007133495.1 Candidatus Sumerlaeota bacterium
GTCAGGCGGGGTTCGGCTGTTTCCACGCGGAAGCCGAGCCGGAAGGAGAGCGAGTCGTCCTGCCATCGTTCTCCGCCGAGGCGGGCGCGGGAGATTTCGAACTGTTCACTGGAGACCTCCAGCATGCCTTCGAACTCGTTTTCGCCTGAGCGCCGGGCGACGAATTGCGTTTCCATGCCGCGCACGCGCGAGTCGAAGTCCCCCAAGGCTGGCAGGGCGAACGGGATGCTGATACCGCTGAGGTTGCCACGCAGGGCCAGGCGCTGGTCCTCCGGGAGGAACGTGCCCGTGAGGTTGAAGCTTTCGATGCCGCGGGCGGAGGCAATCCCGCGCAGGTTGAAGAGCACCGGCGAGCCTGCCCCGGCGCGCCCTTCGACGCGCAGCTCGTCCACGGCGAGGAGCAGGTCCGGCAGTTCGGGCGAGGGTGGGTCAACGCGCAGGGCGAGGTTCCTGAGTAGCAGAGCGGGGAGCCGGCCGGGGACGAGCGCCTCGGCCGGGTCGCGGTCTTCTTCGCGGAGGCGCTCGGCCAGCATCTCCTCGCGGGCACGGATCACCTCCAGCAGGGGAGTCTCCAGGCTGTATTGGCCTTCGGCGCTGCGGATCAGGCGCGCTTCGGAAACACCTTCGATGGTGACGCGGTCGGGCCACCCTGCCCCGCCGGCAATCAGGCCGGTGAAGGTGCCTTCGAGGCGGAGCCGGTCCACCCGCAGGGGTTCTCCACCGGAGGGGATGAGGCGGACATCGTGGGCTTCGGCGGTGCCGCGGCCGATGGTGAGTTCGAGCCGGCTGATCTCCGCCTCCACGCCGAGCTGACGCTGGATTTCGCGCTCGGCGAGCCCGGCAAGCCATCCCGCCCGGATGGGCAGGAAAACAACCATCAGGACCAACAGAAGGACCAGCAGCGGCAGGTATAGCCGCGTGCGGCGGTAGATCACCCTGAAAATGCGTTTTGCCCGTGCAACGTTCATTGCGTTCTTCCGAAAGCTCCTGGCCCATGGGGCGGATGCTCGGCCGCCCAACCGAAAGGTTGCGCCCCGCCGGCAATCCACGGCAACGAGAGAAGCAAGCGAGCGGCCCGCCCGGGCTGGCTTCCGCCCACATTTCGGAATTCTTCCGCCCGTACTTCAAATATAAGGACCGCTCCGCATGACAACGGCACCGCGCGTGCGCATCCTCAGCACCGGCTCGGAAATACTCCAGGGGCTATACCCGGATACCAACGCGCAGCTTCTCTCGCGCATCCTTTCCGCCCGGGGGTTCCGCGTTGCCGGCCATGTGGCGGCGCCGGACAGCCCGCTGCTGATTGAGAAGGCACTGGAGACGGCGCTGCGGGACTGCGATCTGCTCGTGATGACGGGCGGGCTGGGGCCAACCGAGGATGACGTGAACCGCGACATTCTGGCGTCGCTGTGGGACAGGCCGCTGGAGCTGGACGAGCGGGCGGAGGCGATGATGCGGGAGCGTTTCGCGGCGCGCGGGATCGAAATGCCGCAGGGCAACGTCGTGCAGGCGATGCTGCCGGGCGGGTGCGTCCCGCTTTACAACCACTGGGGGACGGCGCCGGGGTTCGTGCTGCCGCCGGACAAGGGCCACCCGGTGCTTGTGGCGCTGCCCGGCCCGGCGGGGGAATGGCGCCCGATGCTGGAGGCGGCGTTTGAGGAGGTGCTGCTGGACAGTTTCCCCAATTTGCCGGTCCGGGCGGTGCACACGTTGCACGTGGCGATGACGCCGGAATCGATCGTGAACGAGGAGCTTGCGGACCTGTTCTCTGGGCGCGAGGGCGTGGAGCTGACCCTGCTCGCCCGGCGCGGACACATCCGCGTCCGCATTGTGGCGGAGGGGGTGGACGCGGCGGAGGCGGACGGGCGCGTGGCGGAGCTGCGGGCGGAAGTGGTGCGCAGGCTCGGGGCGGAGCTCGTCTTCGTGGAAGGGCCGGAGGACATGACCGGGGCACAGGCGCTGGTGGAGATGCTCGCATCGCGGGGGGAGACGCTGGCACTCGCGGAATCGTGCACCGGAGGGGCTATCGCCCGGGCGGTGACGGACGTGCCCGGTTCCTCTGCGGTGTTCCTGGCCGGATGGGTGACGTACTCGAATGCGGCGAAGTCGCGGGACCTCGGGGTGGCGGAGGAGTTGATTGCCGCGCACGGTGCCGTAAGCGGGGAGGTGGCGCGTGCGATGGCGGAGCGGGCGCGGGAAATCGCAGGGGCGGAATGGGCGCTCTCGGTCACTGGTATTGCCGGGCCCTCCGGCGGCACGGAGGAAAAGCCGGTGGGGACGGTGTGGATCGGCATGGCGGGCGAGGCCGGCTCTGAGGCGCACCAGTTTCTGTTCAGTGGTGACCGGGCTGCGGTGCGGGAATGGTCGGTCAATCAGGCGGTGGAGCTGCTCCGCCGGTGCGTGCGGGGGGTGGAGCGGACGGCGCTGCTGCGGCCTGGGCGTATAGACGCGGCGGGGTAATGCCGGTGCGTGCCGCCAGGGCATGCGCCAGCGGGGTGAACAGCACCGCAATCAGCAGCAGGTTCTCCCAGAAGAAGATGTTCATCGTCAGCAGGGTAACGACGTGGAACGGGACCATGACGGCGAGCCATACCCACCGGAACAGGGGGGAGAAAATGGCCAGCGGGGTGAGTATCTCGAAAAGCGTCACCACGGCGAAGCCAATGCGCATGCCGAAGTAGTTCAGGTCGGATTCCACGAGGGTGAGGCCAAGCTCGAAGCCGAAGTTGCTGCCCTCCACGGTTCTCGCCACAATCCAGTTGCGCAGGGCTTCCCCGGTGAATATTTCCAGCCCTCCGGCGAGGAGGCGGCGCGTTCCGACAAAGCAATAGGCGACGGAAAGGACCACCGCAGCCCCAAGGAGGGGCGCTCCGTATAGACGCGGGGTGTGCCCGCGGGGGCGGCGGCCCATGATGGAAAGCCCATCCGCCGCGGGAAAGAGCACCAGAAGGAGGGCCGCGTAGAGCGGGCCGAACTGGGCGTGGTTGACAAAGCCACCGAAACCCTTTGCCGTGCCATCGTATAGCAGGATGGCGAGGAAGGCTGGCGCGGCAACAAGGGGGAAAGGCCGCACTCCGAGTGCTGCGGCGGCGATGGCGGCAATTCCGAACCACTTGAGCGCGGTCAGCCCCTCCACGGTCAGGATGATGTCCCAGACTCCCTCCGGGATGAGGCAAAGTATTCCGCTGCACTGAAAGAGCCCGGCAGGGAGGCTGGCCGCTGTACGGGGAGAAGACATCAGAAAATGGAAAAGCCAGATGCCGTACACAAGTATCCGCAGGACGCCGAGGGCTTCCGGGGCCGCCTTCGCGTAGATGGGTTCGCGAAGCAGGCTATTTCCGAAGGTCGATTTCATAACCGCTCTCCGGAAGGTGTTCAGGGACGACGGGGCGGTCAGCCGCGTGTACGGAGTAGAGGCGCCAGTCGGCGCGGATGGCGGCTTCCCA
>SLMS01000297.1 GCA_007133495.1 Candidatus Sumerlaeota bacterium
CGCTCCTGTACGAGCCTCCTGCGCAAACCCCACCTTCGCCTGTAAGCTGAGTGTTTTCAATGGAGCGGGAGACGGGATTCGAACCCGCGACATTCAGCTTGGAAGGCTGAAGCTCTACCCCTGAGCTACTCCCGCTCGGGAGGTTGGAATCACGCGGGAAGTGCGCCGGGCCGTCAACGGAAAAGGGCCATCACGCAAGATGACGGTTGCATCGCCAGACAGGTGGCCTGATCCCGTCAAAGACGATCATCCGCCGATTTTGCCGATTCACGCCGATGAGGGCTGATGACCGGTCCAGTGGCGTGACAAGGACAGCATCTGTGAGAATCAGGGGGATCGGCGGATAACTCCAGGGTCGGTCCCCCTCAAGGAAGGGAAGGGAGGCGCTCTGACCCAGGAGGCCGTCCATCATGGGCACCGTTGCGTCGTGGCGGCGTCGCGTGAGTTCTATGGTGAAGGGGAGCGCGCAACGGCGACACGATGCGTCGAAGGAGGTGCGGGTTCAGGGCCTTCTCGGCTATCCGCGGCCGGGCGGGTCAGGTGAGCGCGGATTCGAGGGTTTCAGCTTCTTCCTGTTTTTCGAGCCAGGCGGTTTCGGTGTCCGCTTTGCGGGTATGGATTTCTTCGAGCTTGGCGTTGAGTTTCGCCAGCTTTTCGAAGTCCTGCGAGGTGGCCGGGTCGGCCATCCGGTTTTCTATTTCGGCGATGGCTTGTTCGAATTGATAGAGTATTTCCTCGTGCTCGGCGATTTCCTTTTTGAGTTTGCGGAGACGGTTGCGCTGTTGCTTTTCGCGGTCCTGGCGGGCCCGGCGCTCGGCGTGGGTTTCCTTTTTCGGAACGGATGAAAGCTGGGCAGCGAGGGCGCTGGCGTCCACGGGGCCGTCCGGATTGGCAGCAGTGCTTGGCTTGCTCTGCGGAGCGCTGTTGCCATTGCCGGTGGCGGCGCGTTCCTGCTGGAGTGTCTTGAGCCGAAGATAATCGGAGTAGTTTCCCGGATAGCTGGCAGCCCTTGCTCCGCCGATTTCGACAACGCGGGTGACGACGTTGTCGAGGAAATACCGGTCGTGGGAAACGAGGACGCAGGAGCCTTCGTATTGGCGGAGGGCTTCTTCGAGGGTCAGGCGCGATCCGATGTCGAGGTGATTTGTCGGCTCGTCGAGCAGCAGGAGGTTTGCGTTCCCGCAGAGCATCTTCGCCAGGCGCAGGCGCGTTCGCTCGCCGCCGGAGAGAACGGATATTTTCTTTTCCACGTCATCGCCGGTGAAGAGAAAGGCGCCGAGAATGCCGCGTGCCTTGTCGGACACGGAGAGCGGTGCGGCGGAAAGAAACTCGCTGAGGACCGTGTTGTCCGGGTGCATGTCCTCGCGGTCGTACTGGGCGAAGTAGGCGTGTTCTATGGTGGCGCCGTAGTTGACCGCGCCTTCGTGTTCGGGGTCGCGGCTGGCGAGAATGCGCATGAGCGTTGTCTTTCCGGCGCCGTTGACGCCGACGAGCGCCACCTTCTCGCCGCGGTGCAGCTCGAAGTCCACGTTTTGGAGAACTGTGTTGCTGCCGTACCGTTTCGTGATGCCCTCGGCCTGGAGCACTTCGCGCGAGCCGCGGGGCGCAGGCGGGAAACGGAAGGAGATGGTGCCCTGGTCCTCCTGCGGCGGCTCCACCTTCTCTATTTTTTCGAGCTGTTTGACGCGGGACTGCACGAGCGCCGCCTTGGACGCCTGGTAGCGGAACCTGTCTATAAATTTTTGTTTGTGGGCGATTTCACGCTGCTGGTTTTCGTAGGTGCGGCGCTGCATTTCACGGCGTTCAGCCCGCTTTTCGAGAGACTGCGTGTAGTTGCCGCGGTAAACCACCACGTCGCCGCGCTCGACCTCGATGACCTTCATGACGAGCGCGTCCATGAAGCTCCGTTCGTGGCTTACCATGAGGACGGAGCCTTCATGCTGGCGGAGCCATTCGCCGAGCCACTGGATGGATTCGATGTCGAGGTGGTTTGTCGGCTCGTCGAGCAGCAGCACGTCCGGATTCTGGAGCAGTATTTTGGCGAGCAGGATGCGCATCTGCCAGCCGCCGGAGAATTCGCTGCAGGGGCGATTCTGGTCGGCCGGTTTGAAACCGAGCCCGTCGAGCACCCGGCCGATCGTGGAGTCCATCGAATAGAGATCGCGGCGTTGCGTTTCGTGGAGGAGGAATTCGTAGCGGCCGGCGATGGTCTCGAATTCGGGCGAGTCGTGGGGAACGCGCGTCATGCGGTCCTCCAGCTCGCGCATTTCGCGTTCGTGCTCGAGCAACTCCGCGAAAACGAGCCGGCACTCCTCAAGGGCGGTTTTTTCCGAGTGGAGTTCGAGGTCCTGCGGGAGATAGCCCACCTCGGTGTTCTTCGGCAGGGCGACCCGGCCGGTCTCAGGCTGGAGCAGTCCCGCCACAATGCGCAGGAGTGTAGTCTTGCCCGTGCCGTTTGGACCGATAACCGCGGCGCGCTCGCCGTCCTCGACCTTGAAGGAGGCATTGCGCAGGATGATGCGCTCTCCGTAGGCCAGACTGACTCCCTGTACGTCGAACATGTTCCCTCGCTGTGTGGCGTACTGGCTCGCGGGCGGAGGCTTCCCCACCGCGGCAGCCGTATGGATAGGCGGCGAGACCCTTCCCCGGCAACGGGGAAGTGAGGCGGGCCTTCAGCAGTGCGGGCGCGGCCTTCCCCCTACTCCTTCTTCGGGCCGACCCAGACCTGCTGCGCGTTGACGAATGCGTGGATGCCGTGCCTTCCGAGTTCGCGGCCGTAACCCGAACGCTTGACGCCACCGCTGGGAAGGCGCGGGTCGGTCTTGACGATGCCGTTGATGGCGACCTGGCCGGTGTCGAAGCGGGCTGCAAGCTGCGCGGCCTTTCCGGGCTTTCCGGTCCAGATGCCCGCCGCAAGTCCGTAGCGCGTATCGTTGGCGATGGCGAGAGCGTGCCCGGCGTCCCTGGCGCGAAGAACCACGGCGACCGGGCCGAAGGTTTCCTCGCAGGCACCGGTCATGCCATTCGTGACCTCGGTGAGCAACGTGACGGGATAGAAGTAGCCCATGCCCTTCGGGATTTTTCCGCCGAGCAGGCACTTGGCCCCTGCGTTGATGGTCTCCTTGACCTGGCGATGCAGGTTTTCCCGCAGATCGGCACGCGCAATCGGGCCGATGTCGGTGGACTCCTTGCGGGGGTTCCCCACCTTCAGCGCGGAAAGTTTTTTTTCCAGCAGCGTGACGAACTTATCGTGGACGCTTTCCTCCACGATGATGCGCTTGGCGGCGATGCAGGACTGGCCTGCGTTGATAATCCTGGAGAGCGTCAGCACGCTCGCGGCCTCCTCCAAGTCCGCATCTTCGAGCACAATAGCGGGGTCCGAGCCGCCCAGTTCGAGCACGGCGGGCTTGATCTCCGAAGCGGCAATCGAGGCCACAATGGAGCCTGCCCTGTCCGACCCGGTGAAGGAAACGCCGCGAACGCGGTCGTCACGGATTGCCGCCTCCACGTCGGTATTCATCAGGGGAAGATTCTGCATGATGCCGGCCGGGGCGCCCGCCTTGACGAAAACTTCCGCGATGGCTTCGGCACAGCCGGGGACATGGGGGTCGTGCTTCATCAGGCAGGTATTGCCCGCCATGAGCGTCGGGGCACAAAAGCGGAACGCGAGCCAAAAGGGAGCGTTCCAGGGCAGTATTCCGAGAATCGGGCCGAGCGGAAGATACTGCACGAAACTCTCCGTTGCATCAGAGGTGAATTTCTCTGCCGCCAGATATTTCGCGGCATTTTCCGCATAGTGCTCGGCGCAGAGTGCGGCTTTAAGGACCTCGCCCCGGGCCTCCTTGATCGGCTTGCCCATCTCTTCGGTCATGATGGGAGCCAGGGTCTCCACCTCCTCACGCATGACGGAGGCGACCTTGCGGAGCACCTCGGCGCGCTCGGTAAAGGTGCGGCTGCGCCACTCGGGGAAGGCCTCCGTGGCGGAGGAGACAGCTTGTTCGCGGGCAGTGTCGCTCATGGGAACGACCTCCCGGACAACCTTCTCGTTGGCAGGGTTGATGGCAGTAAGAATGCGAGGCACCTTATCCTCCTTTTGATATTGGCTGACAAGGTAATGGGGGCGGTCACCTTGGTGGGCCAGGGGGAGAACTCCTCCGGAAGGGGACTTGCACACGAAGTCCTCTTCCAGCGTGAAGAACGATTTGCAGCCATCGTTCGTTACGTAGATGGTGTCGGAAATTCCGACCGTCTTGTTGCCGTCAACACCCCACATCCACGGAATGAGGTGAATCGTCATGCCTTCCTCCATGATGGTGGAGTTCCCCTGCAGGAGACTGAGTATATACCCCTCGTCCCAGCTCGGGGGGAAGGCGATGCCGATGGAGTAGCCGGCGCGGGTGATCAGGGTGGCGCCGACGTCATTGTTCATGATAATGTTGCGGACAATGTTGTCGGCGTCGGAGACGGTCAGCCCGGGGCGGATATACTTTCGGATTTCGGTGAGGGCGAGCTTCATTCGGTCCTCGGCCTTGAGCATCGACTCGCTCAGCTCGCCAAGCACCACCGTGCGCATCATGGCGGTGTGATAGCGGCGGAAACATCCGGCAATTTCGAGAAAGACGTGTTCGGCCGGGCGAATGACACGGCCTTCCCAAGTAGCGTGGCCGATCATTGACCGCGGACCGGAGGCAACGTACGGCATGACGGCCGGGGCTTCACCTCCGGCGCGGAACATGGCTTCGCTGATGGCCGCGGCCACGTCGTTTTCGGTGACTCCCGCCTGGCAGGCATCGAACCCGGCGCGCATGCCGGCTTCGGTGGCCTTGGCGGCGCGTTTCATCAGCTCGATTTCGACGCGGGACTTGCGAATACGCCCCTCCTCCACGATGCCGAAGCAGTCAAGCAGGCGGCCCTGGCTGAAGGAAGTGTGAAAGCGGTCCTGCTGGTATGCAGGAAGGTAGTAACTGTTTCGCTCGTAGCCTACGTTCTTGTTCGACAGGCCGAACTCGCGCAAGCTCTGACTGAGCATCTGTATCGCGTCACCCGAATCCGTGTAGGGACGCGTCCTTTCCACCCAGGTGCGGGCGGGAACGTTCGACTCCTCCATCTCGCGCATGATCATGAAGGGGTCGTCCTCCAGCGGCACCACCAGAGCCTGGAAGAAGGAATAGCCGGTTGTCTGGTAATTCGTCAGGTAGAAGAGATTTTCCGGGTCGGTGATGACCACCGCATCAAGGAGCCGGGCCTGCATGCGTTTGCGCAGGTCGCCAATGCGGCGCTCGTACTCCTCCATCGGGAACGTCATGTCGTCGCGTTTCTTCATTTGTTTCCAACAACCTCATGGACGGCCACGGCAAATATATCCAGCCCGGCGGTCAAGTCTTCACCGGGTATGGTAATCGGCGGGATAAGCTTGATGATACGGCCGCCGGTGCCGCACGGGCCGACCAGGAGGCCGGATTCAAAGCATTTCCTCGTGATGGCCTTTGCCAGCTCGCTGTCGTAGAGGTCGAGGCCCCATATCATCCCCTTCCCGCGCACGTCCAGGGTGCGGCCCGGGTGGCGCTTCTGGATGTCCAGCAGGGCGCTTCGCATTTGATCGCCACACTTTTTCACGTTGCTCATGAGCGAGTCGTCTTCGAAATAGGAGAGCGCAACTGTGCCCGCGACAAAGGAAATGCCCTGACCCCGGAAGGTTCCCGTGTGTTCGCCCGGGGACCAGATGTCGTGTTCCGGTCTGAGAAGATTCATGGCGAGCGGTGTCCCAAAACCGCCGATCCCCTTGGCCAGACAGATGATATCCGGCTGTATATCCATGCCGTCGAAACTGAAATAGCTGCCTGTCCTGCCGCAACCGGCCTGGATGTCGTCCACGATTAGGAGGGCGCCGTTTTCGTGGGCCAGCTTCTGCGCTTCCTTGAGCCATTCCTCGCTCGCCACATGAACGCCACCTTCCGCCTGCACCGCTTCGAGCAGGACGGCCGCGGGCGGATGGAGCCCGCTGGAGGAATCCGCCAGTGCACAACGATAGTCCCGAAGCTCCTGCACTCCACCGCCGGGAGCGGTCTCGAACGGCAGCCGTGTCACGTGCTCCAGCGGCACGCCTGCGGCTTCACGGAAGTAGGAGTTTGCCGTCGCCGAGAGCGAACCCAACGTCATCCCGTGGAAACCGTGGGTGAAGGCAATCACGTTGGTCCGGCCGGTGACCTTGCGGGCGAGTTTAAGGGCCGCTTCCACGGCGTTGGTGCCGGTGGGGCCGGTGAACTGTAATTTGTAGTCCATCCCCCTCGGCTGGAGGACTGTCTCGACAAAACGCTCAATGAAGGTGCGCTTCACCGTTGTGTAGGTGTCCAGGCTGTGGGTCACGCCGTCGGACTCGATGAAATCGATAACGGCCTGCTTCATCCGGGGATTGTTGTGCCCGAAGTTCAGTACTCCGGCGCCGGAAAAGAAGTCGATATAGCTCTTCCCGTGCTCATCCACCTGGCGGGCGTTGGATGCTGACTTGAACACCGTGGGATAGACGCGGCAATAGCCCCGTATATTGGACTCCCACCGGTCGAAAACATCAGTGGAGCCGGGTTGATGTGCTTGCGGTTGCTGGCCTGCTGCCGGTGATTGTGTCATTTCCTGCTTCCCTTTTCTGGTTGGGATGTCTATACGCCCGCCGGGACGCCGGCAAGGCGGGAAAAAATGCGTGCGATGCGGGGAATCAACCTGTCGTTGAAATCATAGTGCGGACTGTGGAGCGGATGGGCAGGCTCATCACCATCGGCTGCACCGATGAGCGCGAAGGCACCGGGCTTCTCTGCCAGGTAGTAGCTGAAATCCTCCGAGGCCATTACCGGGAGCAGTATCCGGCCGTCCTGCCAATCCGGACCGAGTTCGGCCTGCAGGGCGGTCCGCATGCGGGCCGCCTCCTCCGGGTGGTTGACGGTGGCCTCGTAGCGCGGGCGGACTTCTACGTCGGCGCTCACCCCGTAGGTATCCGCAGCACGGGCTGCGGTGGTGGCGATCAGATCGTCCATGGCCGGGCGTAGCGAGGAGTCCGGCAGGCGATAGCTCCCCTTCAGCGTGGCGGTTCCGGGGATGATCGTCTCCCCGGAGGGCGCCTCGATGGAGGTCACGCTCAGCACCGTGGCGTGCTGCGGCGCGAGACGCCGGCTGACCACCTGCTGGAGCGCCATCGTCACCGCCGAGGCGGCCAGCACCGGGTCGCGGCACAGTTCGGGCTGGCTGGCGTGCCCGCCCACTCCGGTCAGGCGAATGGCGAAGGTGCCGTTGGCCGCCATCACCGGCCCATCGGGGCAGGCGGCCTTCCCGAAAGGCAGGGCCGGCCAGTTGTGCCACCCGTAGATGGCGTCGACCCCCTCCAGCGCGCCCTCCTCCACCATCTTCTTTGCCCCATGACCGCCCTCCTCCGCTGGCTGGAACAGGAGCGAAACGGGGCCTTCGAGCGATCCCTCATGCTCCTTGAGCCACCAGGCGAGCATCATCAGCGAGGCGGTGTGTCCGTCGTGGCCACAGGCGTGCATCACGCCGGAATTGAGGGACTTCCACGTTGTGACACTGGCCTCGGCGATGGGGAGCGCGTCGATATCGGCGCGGAATGCCAGGTGCCGGCCTGGAGCGCCGGGGGCGAGCGTGGCCACTGTCCCGGTCCCTGCACAGGGCCTCCAGGCGATCGAGGCGCGGTCGAGCCGCTCGCGGACCGTGCGCGCGGTCTGCTCCTCTTCCCAGCGAAGCTCCGGGTTCCGATGCAGGTGATGGCGCAGATCGACTGCCGTGGCTGTCAGACTGTCCCAGGTGGGGTTCATTCGGTGCCGGCCGCACGGGGCGTTCGATCCCAAGCGCCGAAGGCACAGGCGCCACGGATCAGTACCGCCCGAGCCCGAAACCTGTCAATGCGTACAGGCGCCAGCGCGGGATTATCCGGGTGGTGCGGGTGGACAGGTCTGGTGCTGCTTGATTTGGCCGCCGGGCCGGCGAAAAGGCGCTGCTTTCGGAGGATAGACGCGCAAGGTTCCCTTGCCACGCGGGGCGCACGGGGGGTTTCCTCCCGTTCCGGCAACGGACGACCTCGGCCCCGCGCCCGCGCGGGGGCAGCGCCAAGGAGCAGCAAAACGCCATGACTTATCAGGACGACAAGAAGGAAACCCTCCACGTGCTCAGCACCCTTGTGGAGAACGAGTTCGGTGTCCTGGCCCGCATCGCGGGGCTTTTCGCGGCCCGGGCCTTCAACATCGAATCGCTCACTGTCGGGCCCACCCACGACCACACGATCTCCCGCATGACGATCCTCGTGAAGGGGAACAGCACCCTTGTCGAGCAGGTGAAGAAGCAGCTCAACAAGCTGATCGAGGTCATCACGGTCCAGGACCTGACCGAGACCGGCAACTTCCTCACCCGCGAGCTGATGCTCTGCAAGGTGAACTGCAACCCGAAGAACCGGGTGGAGATCATGAAGATTGGCGAGCTGTTCCGCGCCAAGGCGATCGACTTCACCCCCGGCTCGCTCACCTTCGAGTTGGTCGGCTCCTGCGAGAAACTCGACAATTTCCTGATCTTCCTGCACCCCTACGGCATCGCGGAGCTGGCCCGCTCCGGCGTGGTCGGGCTGAACCGTGGGTCGGGCGGGCTCCAGTCCCAGCTTCAGAAGAAGATGGCCACCACGCGGGCCGAAGAGCCGGCGCGCGAAGAGCCCGAGCCGGTCTGAGGCAACAGAGTTATGCCCCCTCCCCCACCGCAAGACCGGCAGGAAATGCGCCGCTACTGGGACGAGAAGATCTCCTGGTGGGCAGATTCGAGCTACGAGGAGCACCCGCGCGGCCCGGTGGACCGGCTGATGGCGCACCTGAGGCGGTCGGTGCACGCCCGGGCGGTGATCGCGCTGGAGATGCTCCGGCCACACCTTGCGGGAAAAACAGTCGTGGATGTCGGCTGCGGCAACGGGCATTTCCTCCATTGCTGCCTTGAAGCCGGGGCGGCCCACGCCGTCGGGATCGACATTTCACCCGCCGCGATCGAAGAGGCCCGCTCACTTGCCAAACGCCATGGGACGGCGGACCGTTCGGAGTGGCACGTTGGCCGCGCGGGCGATGGAACGCTCCCGCCGGGCGATTTCGTCACCGGGTTTGGGTTGGTGGACTGGCTCGAAAAGGACGAGTGCATGCAGTTCTTCAAGGCACTCCACGGCCGGCACTTCGTGTTCAGTTTCAGCGAGATGGACGGCTCGTTCGACGAGTGGGTCCACTATTTCTACCTGATCAAGCGCCTGGAGTGGTTCGGCAACGGCGTGCGCGCCTACCATCATCCGCGCAGGACGATCCTCCGCCGCTTGCAGCGGGCCAGTATAGACGACGTGCAGGTGGTGGCGCGGCGGGAAATGCGCTTTGGCCGGCTCGTTCATAACCTGCACACTCTATCCCGATAAGCATAAGGAGCGGCAATGGGACAGGCAAGGATACTCGACGGCAAGGCCCTTGCACAGACGATCCGCACCGAGGTGGCCGAAGGCGTCCGCCAGATCGAAGCGCAGGGCAACCGCCCGCCCGGCCTGGCGGCTGTTCTGGTGGGGGACGACCCTGCCTCCCGGACCTACGTCACAATGAAAGGCAAGGCCTGCCGTGAAGCGGGCTTTCACTCCGTCCAGGTGGAAATGCCGGAGGACACGAGCCAGGAGGAACTGCTCGATAAGGTCCGGGGGCTGAACGCCGACCCGTCCATACACGGCATCCTTGTGCAACTTCCCCTCCCGGCGCATATAGACGAAATGACCGTCGTCCGCGGCATCCTTCCTGAAAAGGATGTGGACGGGCTCCACCCGGTAAATGCGGGAAACCTGGTGATCGGGCTGCCGGGGTTCGTGCCGTGCACCCCGCTCGGGGTCCGGGAGCTGCTCATGCGCTCCGGCATCGAGACGGCGGGGCGCTTCACCGTGGTGCTGGGAAGGAGCAACCTCGTAGGCAAGCCGCTGGCGTTGCTGCTGGCGCGCAAGGGCAAGGGCGGTGACGCAACCGTGTGTCTCTGCCACAGCCGGACGAGCGATCTGGCCTCGATCTGCCGGCAGGCGGACATTCTGATCGCGGCGATCGGACGGGCGCATTTCGTCAAGGGCGACATGGTCAAGCCCGGAGCTTCCGTTATAGACGTGGGAATAAACCGGATAGACGACCCGTCCGCCAAGCGCGGCTACCGCCTGGTAGGGGACGTGGACTACGCCGCGGCGGAGAAGGTGGCCGGAGCCATCACGCCCGTACCCGGAGGCGTCGGGCCGCTGACGATCGCGATGCTGCTGCGCAATACACTTGAGAGCGCCCTGGCAGCGGCCGGGCAGCACTCGGCCGTAACTCCGAAGGGATGAAACTCCGCTCGCTGCTCTGGCTTTTGCGGCGGGACGTTTTCTCGCAGAAGACCCGTCTTGGGCTGCTTATCCTGTGCATCGGCCTGAGCAGTTTCCTTTTCGGCATTACGGCCGCCGCAGTCTCCTACACACAGCGCGAACTCCGGCCACAGCTCCGGGCACTTTTTCCCGAATCGCGGGTGGTTTTGCGCCCCGCACGGGCCGACGTGCTCTTCCTCCGGTTGGAGGCGCCACGCATCCGCGAGGAAATGGCCGAGCAGGTGAGAGCCTTGGACGGCGTGGAGCGCGTTCTTCCGCAGCTTGCGGCTGCCTTTCCCGTCTCGGCGATCCTTGACCGGCCGAACCTCGATATCTATTTCGAGACGGACGTGATTCTTTTCGGTGTGGACGAGCCGCTGGTGGAGGAAGGGCTTGGTGCGGACCAGAGGTTTCTCCCGCGTGAATCTCCGGACGATCCCCTTCCCGTCGTCGTGTCGGAGTATTTCCTGGACGCCTATAATCTCGGTTTCGCCGAGACGGCCGGCCTCCCGCGCCTCAGCCGTCACGCGGTCGTCGGGATGGAGTTCCAACTGATCCTCGGCGAATCGACCATCGGGCTGGGAGAAGCGGGAGCGCGTCCGCGGACCGTGCGCTCGCGTATAGTCGGGCTGGTGAGCGACCCGCTGCTGATCGGCGCGATCGTGCCGCGCGAGGAGCTTGCGGAATTCAACCGCGAGTTCGCCGCGCCGGGCTCCCAGGCGGGCTATGCGGCACTCCATGTCGATATCGAATCGCCCGAGGATTTCGGCCGCGTGGAGGAGTTCGCCCGCGCCAATCGTATGAGCGCCCGCGCGCAGCGTGACGTGCTGGAGGGCTACCTGCGGATTGTGCGGGGCGTCGAGATGGGCCTGCTGGGTGCCTTCGGCATCGTGGCGCTCCTGGCCTCAGTCGGACTTTTCACGACAACAGCCGCCGTGATCCGCGACCGCCGGCCGGCGTGGGGACTTCACCGGGCGACGGGGCTTTCAGGCTTCTGGGTACTGCTGCTCGGAAGCGGGCACGCTCTTTCGGCGGCGATTCCGAGCGCAATCATTGCCTGCGGCGGTATATACGGGGCCTCACGAGGCCTGGGTGCGCTGGTGGGGGAAACCATCGCAGATATTGCCTTCATCCCGGGCAACCCGCTCGCCCTGTCGTGGGAGGTTTTTGCCGCGACGGCGGGATTTGCGCTGCTTTTCGCCCTCGTGCCCGCCGTGCTGTTCTCCTTCCCCATCGCTGCCGGAAAGGTGCAGAAGCTGCTCGGAGAAAGATCATTGTAGAGATTGCGAAATGAACCGCGGAGAAGCGGAGGCACGGAGGCTGCCTGCGGTAAGGGCTGTGGCGCAAGACTCACAAGTATCTGGCAGAGCCGCAAAGCTCAGCGACTCCTACAGGCGCCAGCGCATAATTTCTAGTTTCTACGCTCGAAAGCGATAGCCTCGTCGAGGTCTTGCTCGAAGCTTCTGGCGAACTCGGCGATCATGGTGTTTTCGTCGTTGCGCTGGCGCCGGACGATGGACCGGGCGCGGCGGGCGTCCGAAGCGCCCAGCCACGTCATTGCGGCGCGCCGTATGTCGAGGTCCTCGTAGGGGTCCTCCACGATGGCGCGCAGTTCATCAAACCGGTCATCGGCAATGCGCTCGAGCACGGCCCGGGCTTCGTAGCGCGCCTCGAAGCTCCGGAGGTTCATGCTTTCGCGCAGGGCACCACGGAGCGAGGTGGGGTCAACGGCCTCGCGGCGGGGCGGAGCCTGGGTGCGGCGCTGCACGTCAACGCGGCGGACCTCCACTTCCTTCCCTTCCTTTTCGTACCATTCGTTTAGCTGCTGGACCAGCACACGCCGGCGTGCCTTGGAGGTAAATTCGTTGTATCCGTAATTCCGGCCGGTCAAATAATAGACAGTCCGGAAGGCCTCCGCGCTGTCGTCGGACTCATAGTCGGAAGCGAGCAGGACAACCGCCGGAAGCCCGTCCGCCCGGCCCATGCGGCCGAGCGCAACCGCCCCGCGCACAGTGAACGCGGTACCGGATTCCTTGCGCATGACTTCCAGGACAGTCGATGCCGCGCGCTCGTCACCGATGTGGCCAAGCACCACAACCGCATCGAGGGAAAGCAGCCGCTCCATCAATTCGGTCTGCTCGGCGCGGCCTTCGATGGGAACCTGTTCAAAATCCATTTGAATAATGGACCGCACACCGGAGGGGATGTCACGCTTGGCGATCCGCTCGATGACGGGGACGGCCTCCTGAGCCCGGCGGTCGCCGAGAGTCATCATCGCCATGCGGACGAGTTCGGTTTTCAACTGCGGCTGGCGCGGCAGGCCGCCGGGAGTCGCGTGCTCCGGGAAACCTTCCTGAAGAAATCGAGTCAACGACTCGGTGTGTTCCTCGACACCGTGGCGCATAAGGATTTCCAGGCGTTGCTGCTTCGTGGCCTGAACGGCGCTCGGGACGCGGCGCTCACTGAGTTCGCGGCTGTTCTGCTGGAACTGTGCCTCCAAGGCAGCAGGTGCCAGAGCGATCAAGATGCAGAGGAGGAGGGGGAGGGGGAGTGAAAGGCGGCTCATTTGATTTTGTACTCCCTGCGCATTTCGCGCTCCATGTCGCGCC
>SLMS01000230.1 GCA_007133495.1 Candidatus Sumerlaeota bacterium
GACGTTGACGCCATCGAGCTTCAAGAGACGGTTGAACGCAGTCGTGACGCGCACGGGCGGCACCTCAGTGCCTAGTGTGGAAGCTGGCCACCGAAGGCTTCCAGCCCGTGCGTGCCACACCGAGCAACCACAACCGCCACCTGCCACCCCGCAGGCCGCCCTCACACCCCGATCAACACCCCGGCCGACCCACACTCATGCTGGGAGACCCGCAATGGGCTCGATGAACGCCGCCCGGAGACTCGCTGACATCACTACGTAGAGGTCAGGCACCATGGCTGCCTACCACGTTATCGCCACTCTCTTCAGCCATCGTCCGCCTGGGCTACTTCTCCTGAACCTGGCGACCGGGCCAGCAACCGTCTGCCCCAGCATCCTGGAGAGTGTGCGGTAGGCGAAGAGCCATGTAGCAGGAACGTACAGTTTGAGGTACTAGTAGCAGTACCTGTTTAGGTACGTCTTGTAGTGTCGATACTGCTACCGAGGCGCTGCAGCCGCCAACCAACCGAGACCAGGGGGCGATGCCACATGCGCGCGCGCGAAGTCTTCCCCAACGCCCGCGTCGCCGTCGTCGGCCGGCCCCACGTCGTCCCCCTCTTCCAGCCCCACCCCTACGCGGACGAAGTCATCGCCGTGGACGATTCGAGCCGCGCAGGCTTCATGGCCGGCGCCCGCCTCGTCCGGAACCTCCGCGCCGGCATGGGGTTCCTGCTGCCCAACTCCCTCAAGACCGCCAGCTTCTTCGCCGCAGCCGGCCTGCCCGTCCGCATCGGTTACGACCGTGACGCACGCCGCATGCTCCTCACCCACCCGGTCGCCCTCCGCCCCGAGGACCTTGCCGTCCACGAGGTGCGCTACTACCTCCGCCTCCTCCACTTCTGGCAGGACGAGGCAATGGCCCCGGCCCCTCTCCGGCTCGAAGTAACCGCGGAAGAACGCGCCCGCGCGGCCCAATGGCTCGCCGAACGTGGCATCGAACCCGGCAGCTTCCTTGTCGGCGTCAACCCCGCCGCGGTGTACGGCACGGCAAAGCGCTGGCTGCCGGACCGGTTCGCCGCGGCAGCCGCACACTTCGTCCAGCGCCACGGTGGCCGCGCCGTCGTCACCGGCCTACCCGAAGAACGCTCCGTCGCCCAGGCTGTCTGCGACGAGGGAGGACCCGCGTTCTACAACGCCGCGGGTGAGATGACCCTCCGCGAGCTCATGGCCTTCCTCTCCCACTGCTCGCTGTATATCACCAACGACAGCGGCGCCATGCACCTTGCCGCCGCCCTCGGCACGCCCACCGTCGCCGTCTTCGGCAGCACGGACTGGGTCACCACCGCACCCCTGGGCCCCCACACCCGCATCGTCCGCGTTGAAACACCCTGCGCTCCGTGCCTCCTGCGCCACTGCCCCATCGATCACCGCTGCATGACCGGCGTCGGCACGCACATGGTGCTCGAAGCGGGCGAAAGCGTCCTCGAAGAGGCCCGCACCGCCGCCGCCCGCTGAACACACCATCTCCGTGGTGAATAGTCTTTCTTATAGAGACTCCAAAGACTCTACCCGGCCTCCACGCCGAGTTCCTTCAGCCGGCGCTGCAACGTCCGCCGCGAAATCTTCAGCATCTCCGCCGCACGCGTCCGGTTGCCTTCGCAGAAATCCAGCGTGCGCTTGAGATACTCGGTCTCCACCTCCTCCAGGGGAAGCCCGAGCGGGAAATGCAGCCCTTCGGTTTGTACCTCGCCCTTGAAAGTTGAGCGGGGAAGGTCCTCCGCCTTCAGCACGTTGCCACGGAGGAAAACGAAAGCGTTCTCCATGACGTTGCGCAATTCGCGTATATTTCCCGGCCAGTGATAACTCGCGAGCACCTCAAGGGCTTCCTTGGAGAGTTCCGGCACCTCCCGGTGATTCTCGCGGGCAAGCTCCTCCAGAAAATGCCGCGCAAGCGCCGGAATGTCTGCCCTCCGCTGCCGCAGCGGCGGCAGCGTGATGGACACCACGTTCAGCCGGTAATAGAGGTCCTCCCGGAACCGGCCCTCTGCCACGTCCTCCGCAAGATCGCGATTCGTCGCCGCAAGGATGCGCGTGTCCACCGTGATGGTTTCCGAACCGCCGACCCGTTGCAGCTCCTTCGATTCAAGAATCCGCAGCAACTTCACCTGCATGGCCAGCGGCACCTCGCCGATTTCGTCGAGGAAGATCGTCCCGCCGTGCGCCACCTCGAAGCGGCCCTGCCGCCGGCTGACCGCACCGGTGAACGCGCCCCGCTCGTGCCCGAAAAGCTCGCTTTCCAGCAGTGTCTCCGGCAGTGCAGCGCAGTGCACCGCCACGAACGGCTTCCGCGCCCGCGGGCTCGCCTGGTGGATCGCCCTTGCCAGCACCTCTTTTCCCGTTCCGCTCTCCCCCAGCAGCAGCACGTTCGCCCGCGTCGGCGCAATCAGGCGCACCTGATCGTAGATGCGCTGCATCTCCGTCGTCTCGCCCACCATCCCGTCTATACCAAAGCGCCGGCTGACCTGCTCCCGCAGGTTGCGGTTCTCCTGCAAGAGGTTGCAGTGCTCCGCCGCCTTCTCCACCAGGATGCGCAGCTCCTTCACGTTCACCGGCTTGGTCAGATAGTGCCAGGCACCCTCCTTCAACGCCTCCACCGCATTCTCTATCGTTCCGTACGCAGTCATGATAATCACAACCGGCGGGTTGGGCAGCGACGTGGCATGCCTCAGCACCCCCATCCCGTCCAGCCCCTCCATGCGCAGGTCCGTCAGCACGATATCTATCTTTTCCGAGTTCATGACCTGAACGGCCTGCTCGCCACTCGGCGCGGTGAAAAGCTCGTGGTCCGTCCTCTTGAAAGCCATACGGAGGCCTTCAAGAATCTCCTCCTGATCGTCAACAAGCAACAGGCGCAAGCGCATGGGGCGGGACACTCCGGAAATCAGAATACAAACCCAACATCAGCGGAGGAAGCCGGAAGGTGGAATGTCCTCCACTTCCCGGTCCTCTATGGTAAGCGGCCCAAGCTTCGGCATATCCGGCTCCGAGCCAAGACCGCTGAAGCGCTGGGCATGGAATTCCTCCGGAGAAAGGATGCCACCGCTGATAATGATCCGGGCACCCTGCTCCACGGGAATATTCGTGTCGTAAACGTCCTCGGACGGAACAAAAAGAAGAAAACCGGACGTGGGGTTCGGCGTCGTCGGAAGAAATATCGTCACCAGCACCGTCCCGTCCGGTTTCTTCGCCACCTCGCTTGTGGCAAAGCCGATCACCCACACGCCCCTCCGCGGATACTCAAAAAGCACCACCCGCTTGAAAGAGTCCTTCCGCGACATCGTGAACGTCTGCAGCACCTCTTTCGGCGTATTGTAGAAAAACTTAACGATCGGCACCTGGCTCACCAGCTTCTCCAACAGGCTGATGATCTTCTTCACCGCAAAGAAGGTGGACAGCCACCCAATCAGGAAGATCACCACCAGCGCCAGCACAAACGAAATGAGGTACCGCACCACCGTCACAGCGGCGTCATCCCGATCCCACGTCTCATCGATAAGGGTGAACGCACCATCCACCAACCCGCCGAACAGAAACTCGGTCCCCCTCACGATGAAGGAAACCGCCCACAGCGCTATGAACACCGGGATGATGACGATGAGACCCGTGAAGAAAACACGCCGCAGATGCTCCCACGTCGTGGGGTGGCGCTTGTCGTTGGATTTCGGCTTGATTCCGAACTTCCTGGCCTTCTTTCCGAACATCGGTTTCACGTGAGGGGGGCTCCCGCCTTCAAAAGGTGGCCTCTTCCGGCAATCCGGCTTATCCGGACCCATGCCATCGGGGAAAGGTAAGGAACTCCCTCCGTGCAGAGCAAGCAGGGACGCGCCCCGCCGCCGTACCGCCCGCATTATCCGCCCCCGATACCCCCACAGCCACCCGCACCCCGGCGCCAGCGCCCCCTCCCGAAGGGGCAGCACCTCTCGCTCCCGCGGCCCTCCACGCCAGCGCCGCACGGAGCGCCACACCACCACGCCCCTTGCGGCGCCACGCTCCCCACCACTATACACACACCATGAGCACGAGCGCCCCGGTCCTGACCGCTCTCTCCCTCTCCAAATCCTACCTCGAACGCCCCGTCCTCTCCGGCGTCACCTTCTCCATCCACGAAGGGGAACGCGTCGGCCTGCTCGGCGCCAACGGCTCCGGCAAAACAACCCTCATGGGCATCCTCACCGGCGACGTGGCGGCCGAATCCGGCGAGGTACGCCTCCGCCGCGGCCTCACCGTCTCCCGCCTGCGCCAGGACGTGGACCTGCCCCACCAATGGACCATCGGCCAGACGCTCTCCTCAGCCTTCGATCACGTCCACCGCCTGGAGGAGGAACTCGACCGCGTCCACCGCGAACTCGAGCACACCCCCGCCGGCGAACAGGCCCAACGCCTCCTCCACCGCCAAGGAGAACTCCAGGAGCGCCTCCATCTCCACGACCACCACACGCTCCAGGCCCGCAAACAGGAAGCAATGAACGCCCTCGGCATCCCCCCCGAGGAACGGCTTCTGGGGGAACTCTCCGGCGGGGAGCTGCGCCGCACCGGCCTCTGCCGCGTCCTGCTGGAGGAGCCCGACCTCCTCCTGCTCGACGAGCCCACCAACCACCTCGACGCCCAGACCCTCGACTGGCTCGAAGACTACCTCCGCCGCTTCCGCGGCACCGTCCTCCTCGTCACCCACGACCGCTACTTCCTCGACCGCATCACCACGCGCCTGCTCGAACTCCAACGCGGCACCGTGAAGTCCTACCAGGGCAACTACAGCGACTACCTCCTCGCCAAGGAGCAGGAGGCCGAACTGGCCGAACGCGCCGAGGCCACCCGCCGCAACCTCCTCCGCCGCGAACTCGAATGGCTCCGCCGCCAGCCCAAGGCCCGCACCACGAAGTCCAAGGCGCGTATAGACGCCGCGGCGGAACTCATGGCCGGCGGCCCTCCCCCACCGGACGGGTCCATCCAGCTACTGATCCCCTCCGGCCCGCGGCTCGGCAAGACCCTCCTCGAAGCCGAAGGCCTCACCCACGAACTCGACGGCCGCACCCTCATCCGCGACTTCTCCTTCATGCTCCGCCCCGGCGACCGCGTCGGCGTCGTCGGCCGCAATGGACTCGGCAAGACCACACTTCTGCGCCTGCTCATGAAGGAACTCGAACCCCATCAGGGCACCGTCCACCACGGCTCCAGCATCAAGTTCGTCTATGCGGACCAGGCCAGGGAAACACTCGACCCCGACGCCACCGTGCTCGAGGAAGTCGCCGGAGACCTTGAATACGTCAACGTCGGTGGCCGGAACATCGGCTTCCGCGCATGGCTCGAACGCTTCCTCTTCGACGAGCAGACCGCCCGCATGCCCATCCGTCTGCTCAGCGGTGGCGAACGCAATCGCGTCCAGCTCGCCAAAATGCTCCGCGAAGGTGGCAACGTCGTCGTCCTCGACGAACCGACCAACGACCTCGACCTGCCCACCCTCCGCATCCTGGAAGAGGCCCTCGCCCGCTTTGAAGGCTGCGCCTTCGTCGTCTCCCACGACCGCTATTTCCTCGACCGAGTCGCCACCCGCATCATCGGGTTCCGCGGTGATGGCCGTATAGACGTTGTCGAGGGAAACTACCGCGATTACCGCACCTACCTGGAGCGCACCGGCGCCATGGACCAGCCCGCCACGCCCGCAAAGGAGCCCGCCACGAAGCCGCGATCCGCTGCCGCAAACAGTCAGCCCGCCTCCGCGGCAAGAAAACTCAGCTACAAGGAACAACTCGAGTTCGACGGCCTCGAAGAGCGCATCATGCAGGCGGAAGAGCGCGTTGAGGAGCTCACCGCGCTGCTTGAGGACCCCGCCACACATCGCGGCCGGCCGCCCGAAGAGGCCGCCGCCCTTGGCAGGGAGCTGGAAGCCGCAAAAGCCGGCGTGGACCAGCTATACGAACGCTGGGCCGAACTCGGCGCCCGCGCACGCTGACATCCTACCCCGCGCGCCGCACGAACGCCAGCCGCGTCATCCCGTATAGACGCTCATCCCCGCACTCCCACCCCCGCGGGAGCAACAAGTCCTCGCTCCGGTGCACCTCGCACACCGCAAGCGTCTCCTCCGTGACGAACGGCCCCAGCTCCGCCGCCCCCAGCACCTTCGCACAAAGCCCCGAATGGTACGGCGGCATGAGCAGCAGCAGGTCCGCCTTCCCCTCCGGCAGCATGGCCCGCCGGAGAACTTCCGGCGCTGCGCCCTTCAGCACCTCGCACCGGTCATTGTAGCGTAGCTTGTCTATATTCGCCTGAAGGCAGCCGGCCGCCTGCGGAGCCGCCTCCGCGAACGTCACCCACGCCGCGCCGTTGCTCAGCGCCTCCAGCCCCACGGCACCGCTACCGGCGAACACGTCCATCACCACCCCCCCCCCGATCGTGGGCCGCAGGATGTTGAACAGCGCCTCCCGCACGCGGCCCCGCAGCGGCCGCGTGTCCAGCCCCTCCGGCGTCTGCAGTTTCGTCCCGCGCCGCTCACCCGAAATGATCCGCACCGTCACTCTTTCTCTCCTTGTGCAATCGGGCAGCCCACCTCCGCCGCGTCCGCCAGCATCTGCCGGCGCAACTCCCCCGCCAGCACATCCGCGTCCGCCTCCGCCTCCGGGAGCGGAAAGTCACGCAAGCGTATAGACACTCGTGAAAACGGCAGCGGCAGGAAAAGCCTGTCCCAGGAGCGGAACCGGATCGACTTCCGGCAGCCCACCGTAACGCTCACCACACGCGCCCGTGAAGCTCGGGCTATACGCACGAAACCCGGTTTCGGCACCGCCGCCGGGCCCCGCGGCCCGTCCACCGCAAGCAGCCCCACGTGCCCCGCCTCAATCTCGTTCACCAGCCCGAACGACCCCGCCGCCGCGCGGCTCTTCGACGAACCCTTCACCACCCGCAGCCCAATCGCCTGTATAGCCGCGTCCAGCACCAGCCCGTCCCTGCTCGGACTCGTCATGACGCACGCCTCCCGTCCCACGCTCCGCGCCACCGCGGCGCACGGCATCAACGCGAAAAACATCCCGTGCCAGCACGCCACCAACAGCCGGTCCTCCGAAAGATACATCCGCCGCAGCTCCTCCCTGCCCGCCGGGTCAAGCCGCCAGGTGCGCACAAGCACCCGCAGCAGCACCAGCCCCGCCGGAAGGAGTGCCTTCTCGATGAAGGCGAACTTGAACGAACGCCAGGACGAACGCCCCTTCCGCGAGCGCGGCTTCCCTGCGGGCTTCGGAGAGGAACTCATTCGTATAGACGCCGTGATGCCTCATCAGGATCCAGCGGCACCAGCGAGGGACTCAGGTCCAACCCCGGCAGGAACCCCGCCTCCAGCCCCAGCGGGATGCGCTTGCGCGGCCGCGGCTTCGCCAACTCCTCCCGCACGGACTGCGTCCGCCGGCGCGGCTCCATCAGCGCCAGCACGCGCCCGAGCTGCTCCTCCGCCAGAGGCAGTTCGATCCGCCGGCCCGTCCTCCGGTCCACGTAGCTATACGCGCCGTAACGCAGCACCGCAACGCCCTCCCGGCCGATCTCCCCCGTCTCCCGCCGGCCGTCCAGCAGGTCCGGATTCAGATCGAGTGCATCCTCCCCCGCAAGCTCCGGCCAGGCGCGCAACTCCTCCCTGTCTATCACCGCAAGCGTGTCCGCTTCCCGCCGCGCATCGCGGAGGCTGCGCCTTACCCGGTCGTACCGCCGGTAATCCGGCCAGGCGTTCACGAGCCGCTCATACGCCCGCACGGCCAGCTCCGGAGTCGGCGCATTGTCGCCGCGCCGTTCCAGTTCCCGCGCCGCCCGGTGCCGCGCCCGCGCCGCCCGGCGTTCATCCCCCATTCGGTCGTATAGACCCGCCGCGTCCACGTACCGCCCCTCCCGCCGGTACGCCAGCCCCAGCCGCTGGCCCCACCACTCGCCATCCGGTGAAACGAACCAGTCCGGATCGACTGCCACCGCGGCATTGGGCAGTTCCGGCTCCGGAAACGGGTCCTGGAACGGCAGAAACAGCATCCGCGCCAGCCAATCCGTCAGAAACAACCCGCGCGCCCGCTCCACCAGCGTCGTGCGCCTCATGCGCGCCTCCTCCGCCGTCAACGAGCGCTCCAGCACCTGCGGGTCCCGCGCATGAAGTATATACCCCCACCACCGGCCATTGATCGTCCGCACCGCTTGGCGCAGCTCCGGCAGCGGATCATACTCCGGCTTCCGCAGTATCGCCTCAGCGCGTGCATCCCAGCCGCCGCGCGCAAACCGGCCCTCCAGGAGCTGCTCCAGCCGCACCGCCGCCAGCGGCCGATTCCCCTCCGCCTGCGCCACGGCCGCCTCCGCCGCGAGCGCCGCCGGCAGCGCCCGCGAGCCGGGATAACTCCGCTGATAGCCAGCCACGGCCTCCCGGAACGGCGGAAGGCCCTCCTCATAGTCCCGCAGCACCAGGTGCCGCACTATATCACGATAGACGCCGAACTCCTCCGGCGAACGGAACGACTCGCCGCCCTCCAGCACCTCGCGCGATGCAGTCCGCACCTCGCGCTCCTCCGCAAAACGCCGCAGCAGCTCGCGATGGCCGCTCCGCCGCACGCCGGTCCAGCCCTGAAGCTGAAGCTCCCGCTCGTACCAGAAAACCGCCGCCCAGTCCCGTCCCTGCTCCACCGCCCGCGCAGCATTCTGCCGCGCCTGCAGCGCCGCCACCCGCGTCCGCCGCTCCCCGAGCGAATCGAGCACCGTCTGCGCACGCTCCTCCGCACTGCCGGACGTGCCCACCGCCACCGCACCCCTTGCAGTGTATAGCTCCCTCCGCTGCTCCGGCGTCAGGTATAGACGGCCAATGAACGCGTACTCGGCCACGTCGAACGGCAGGGAAAGCAGCGGGAAAATCTGCCCCTGCGCCAGCGACATCACGGGGTCGAGCGCCGCATTTACGGTGCGCTGAAGCCGCGCGTACCGCCGGTCCGCGCGCGCCTCAAGAAAACGCTGCCGCGGCTCCTCCCGCCGCAGGAGCTCCTCCATGTTCCGCGTCACCTGACTGCGCCGGTACCCGGAAAGCGTGCGCCGCTGCTCGCGCACGGTCGGCAGCGGCCGGTCCACCGAAGCCGAAAGCGCGGCAAGCGCGCTCGAAATTGGCCGCGGGACCGACCGCGCCGTCGTCGCCGCACGCTCCATCTCCCGCCGCTCTTCCGCCACGTCCCGCACCGCCTCCGCATCCCCCAGAACCGCCGCCCGCAGCGCCTGCTGCACCTGCCGCTCCGTCAGCCCAACCTCCCGCTCCTCCGCCGCATCCTCCGCCCACACCGGTGTATAGACAAAAAACCCGGCAAGCAGCAATGCGGCCACCAGGAAGCACCTGTTAAGCACAAACGCACCGCACCCGCTCTCACCCGGGCAGCCATGCCTGCGCCCTCTGTACAGCAAACCAGACGGAACCGCCCTCGTCACCCGTCACCTCCCCCGCGTGCCCCCCTGATGCGCTCGGAGTCATCCTCCGTAAGGAACCCCGCCTGTACCATCTCCTCCAGTTCGAAATCGGACTTGTCCGCCAGCGCCACGAGCCGCTCCGGCAGCCGTTCCCCTTCCGGTTCCGGCGGCTCCGGCACCGGCGCACTCTCAACCGGCTTGGGGGCGGGCTTCGGCGGCTCCTCCTGCGCCTTTTCTTCCGGCTTCTCTTCCCCCTCGCGGCGCGCCTGCATCTCCATCTCCGCTAGCTGCAACGCCACTTCCGCCTTTGAGGGCATCTTCCGCGCCGCCTCCTGCGCCTCGCTCCGTTCCAGGAACTGCTTGCCCATCGTCCGCCGGATCGCCTTCACCTCCTCCTCCGACAGCCGGCCGGACGCGCGCAATTTGTCCAGATCCCGCGGGGACATACCGAACGGCGTCTCCATCCTCTCCACCCGCCGCGAAAAGTAATGCCGCAGCACACGCGTCAGGACAAACAGCAGCACCAGCGCAATCGCCACCCCGACCCCGGCGAAAAAAACCGGGCGGATGCCCTCGTCGAAAAGGAACACGGTAAACGCCAGCAAACCGGCGGGAGAAGTCACCGGAGAAACCTCAGGACACGAAATACTTCTCCACCATACCGGTGGCGAGTTCGGGAGTCAGCGGGCTCCCGTCTATCTCGTTCAGTGTCAGGAGCTGGTTGAACGCGCCCTTCAGCTCCCGCACGTTCGAGGCAAGCCGCTCGGCAAGCACCTCCAGCACCTCCTCGTCCACGTCCACCCCGCGGCGCTTGGCCTCCTTCGTCAGAATCGCCAGCCGCGTTTCGAAATCCGGCGCCTGTATATCCACGATGACACCCTGCCCGAACCGGGAACGCAGGCGCATGTCCAGGTGCGCAATGTCCTTCGGCGGACGGTCGGACGTGACCACGATCTGCCGCCGCGCCTGGAACAGCATGTTGAAGATGTGGAAGAACTCCTCCTGGCTCCGCTCCTTCCCGGCAAGGAATTGCACGTCGTCCAGCAGCAGCACCTCCGCCTTGCGGTACTTGTTCCGGAAGGCGGTCGTCTTGTTCGCCTCGATCGCCTCCACCAGCTCGCTCGTGAAATACTCCGTGCTGCCATACACGATGCGGATGCCGGGTTTCAGCCTGGCCAACTCGTTGGCGATCGCGTGCAGCAGGTGCGTCTTCCCAAGCCCCACGTCCGAATAGAGAAAGAGCGGATTGCGCGCCGAGCCCGGCTGCTTCGCCACCGCCCGCGCCGTCGCGTAAGCGAAGTTGTTCTTCGTACCGACCACAAACGAATCGAAGTCGTACTCCGGCAGCACCTCAAGGCCCGGCAGTTCCGTCCCGGCCCCGTCCCCCGAAGCCGCACCCGTCGCGGGACCCGCCCCCGCGGGGGACTTCTCCATCAGATCCTGCAACGCCCGGTACTCCTCCAGCGCCTCATCCTTCTTCCCCATCTTGTCCAGCAACCGCGCCTTCTCCCGCCGCGCCGCCACGTGGTCCGGGTCCTTCCCCAGCACCTCCGAAAGCATCTCCAGCGCCTTCGCCTGCTTGCGCTTGCGCGCCAGCAACGCCGCCAGCTCCACCGTCTCGCCAAGTGCCTCCTCACTCCGCCCCTGCTCCTCCAGTTCCGAGACGAGCAACTGCCGCAACGCCGGCTCCTCCGGCTGCAAAGCCACCGCATCCCGGTAGGCCGCCAGCACACCCTGTCCGTCGCCCTCCTCCTGCAGAGCGGCCGCCAGCCGGCGCAGTTCCGCCACGGCATCCTCCACACGGCCCGCCCGCCGCAACAGCGCCACCACATAACGCCGCGCCTCGTGGTTGGACGGCTCCTCCTCCAGTACCTCCCGCAGAATCTCCACCGCCTTCTCCGGCCGGCCCGCCTCCTCATGCACCGAGGCCATCTTCTTCAAAAGCGCGTGCGCGTCGTCCTCCCGCCCCATGTCCCGCAACAACGCCACGTGCGCGGCGGTGACTTTCTCATTCCCCGGGTCCAGCGCCTGCATCTCCTCGAACGCCGCCGCTGCATCCTCCAGCTTCCGGGCCTTCTGAAGCTGCCGCGCCAGCACAAGATAGTTCTCGATCGCCTCCGGCAGGCGCCCCGCCTGCTGCAGCGCATCCGTCAGCCCCGCCCGCAGCGAAATGTTCTCCGGCGCCTGCTTCACCGCCTCCTCGTATAGACGCAGGGCTTCCTCCTGTTCCCCCCGCTCCGCGTGCAGCCCGATCAGCGCCTCCCACTCCGCGGCGGCCTCATCCGCACGCCCCGCGCTGTGGTACAGCCCCGCCAGCGCCTTGCGGAAATCCGGCAGTCCCGGGTTCACCTCGATCCAGTCCCGCACAAGACGGATCTTCTTCTCCGTCTCCCCGGGCATCCAGTCCTCCAACTGCCTCAGCCGCAGTGCCAGGCCCTCCTCCTCACCCGCCTCCGCCATCAGGCCGATCAGCTCCAGCAGCGGCTCCACCTCTCCCGGCTCAAGGTCCAGCAGCTTTCCCGCCGCGCGCGCCTGGCCCGCCTTCTGCCCCCGTTCCTTGTATAGACGGACAAGGTGCCGCAGGTGCTCCGCCGCCTTCTCCTTGTTTCCCGCCTCCTCGTAAAGCTCCGCCAGGTGCCGGTGGGCCGTCTCGTCCTCCGGCTCGAGTTCCACAATCCCCAGTGCGTGCTCCAGCGCCGCCTCACCGTCCCCCTTCGCCCGCAGCAACGAAACAAGCTGGTGCGAGGCGTCCACCACACCCGTCGGCTCCCCCAGTTCCGCACAAATCCCCGACAGCAGCCCGAACGCCTCCAGGTCATCCTGCTCCAGCGCCGTCCACTGCTGCAACGCCTCGCGCGCCTCCGCCAGCCGCTCCGCCCCGCGCCATTCCTTGACCGCGGCGAAGAAGGCCTTCCTCGCCTCGTCAAGCCGCCCCCCGTTCCGGAGCGAGAACGCGTGCAGCAACCGCAGGGACGGGCTATCCGGCATCTCCTTCAGCAGCCCCTCCACCTCCTCCGGCGCCGCCGGCACTTCGCCCTGCTCCTCCGCGCGCCGCACCAGCGCGGAAAGCACCACCTCGCACCGGTCCGCCGCCCCCTCCCCGGCGTATAGACGTGCAAGAGGCATCGCCAGCCCCGGATGCCCCGGCACATCCCCCCGCAGCCCATCAACCAGCGCGAGGAACTCCTCCTGCCGCCCCGCCTCGCGAAACGCCGGCACCGCCTCCGCCAGCTCCGCGGCCGCCTGCACAAGCTCGCCCTCCGCGCGCCGCACCGCCAGGAGCCGCTTGTATAGACCAGGCTCCGCGGGCGCAGCCTCCATGCAGCGGCGCAGCAACTCCATCGTCTCGCCGTTGCCCCCCGCCAGTTCGCGCCCGGAGGCCAACAGCCCGTCCAGGGCCGCCAGCGCCTTCTTCGTCTCCTTCTGCCGCAGCAAAAGGTCCACGAGTATCTGACGGGCCCGCCGGTCGCCCGGATCGCGCTCCAGCAAAAGCTCCACAATGCTCTGCCCCGTCGCCGGCTGCCCCGCCTGGCCGTGCATCTCCGCAAGCCGGTACTCCAACTCCCGGCAAAGATCCTCCTCCCCCATCTCCCGGTAGCAGGCCACCATCTTCTGCACCGTACGCAGGTCCTCCGGCATCTCCGCGGCAAGGTAGCTCAGCGCCTCGGCCGCCGGTGCCAACCGGCCCGCATCCATCATCTCGCCGATTAGCCGATGGCAATCCTCCACAAGTCCTCCCTCCAACCCCGCCAGCAGCGCCAGCTCCACCACCTGCAGGCGCAGATCATCGTCCGCCGGCCCCGGCCGCACCGCGTCCCGCGCGATCTCCGTCGCCTCGCGATACCGCTCCTCCCGCCGGAGCTGCCCCAACCGCCGCCCCAGCTCCTCACGCGCCTCTTCATTGCGCCCCTGCGAGACCAGCAGCCCGTGGATCATCGGCTGCACGTCGATTGCGTCCCCCGCGATCTCCTCCACACGGCGGTACGCCGCCACCGCCTCCTCCACCCGGTGCTCCTGCTCCGCCACCTCCGCCAGCGTCATCAGCTCCGCCACCGCCTCGTCCTTCAGATCGAGGCCAAGCAGCGCGTCCACCAGGCCCCTTCGCACCGCGAGGTCCGGCGGATTCGACTCCAGGTACCGCTTCGCCACCTCCACAAGCTGCACCATGTTCCCCGCCGCACGCTCCATCTCCAGCAGGCGCCCCACATCCGGAGCCAGAACGAACACGTTCCCCTCCAGGTGCCGCGCCTCCACCAGCAGCCGCTGCGCTTCGAGGTACTCCGGATCCAGCTCCAGCGCCCGCCGCAGCCGCTTTACTGCCTCCTCAAGGGCCACCGCATCCGGGGGGGACTTCTTCCGCGCTTCCTCGATCAGGCGCCCCGCTTCCTCGAACAGCTCCACGGCCGCCTGATCCGACTTGTCTTCCAGCAGGTGGATGCCGAACTCATCCGCCAGCCGCTCCACCGCCGCGTCCAGGTCCAGACGCCGGCAGCGCGCGAACAGATCGATCAGCGTCCCCGACTGCGGCGGCATGTCCGGCGGCTCCGAACGGAACTCCTTCGTCTCCGCGTTCACGTTCAGGTACCGGCCCCCCAAGTCCTGACAGAGCGGGCAGAACGACTTGATCAGCGGCCCGCTTCGTTGAATCGACTCGGGATGGAAGTCGATCAGCTCCAGAACGTCCAGCGCATCCAGATGCGCCAGCAAATCGTCGATAACGTGTTGGGAGTACTTGCCCATGACGGCTTGAGAAGGGCTCCGCGCAGACAGTCTCGGCCCCCGGCAACCGGGGCGGGTCAACTACCGTGGCGTATTAGCCCCAAACCGCCGCCAGCCGGACAACGGGAAAAGGACGAAATCCGTTATCCCGCCAGCAGGCCCCCGCCCCCTACCCGATCACGTTCACCAGCCGGCCTGGCACCACCACCACCTTGCGCGGGTCGCGATCCCCGAGGTTCTTCCGGATTTTTTCACTGCCGAGAGCCGCCCGCTCCAGCTCCTCGCGCGAGGCATCCTTCGCCACCGTCACCCGGTCCCGCACCTTGCCGTTGAACTGAATCGCGATCTCAATTTCATCTTCGACCGTCAACTCCTCCCGGTACTCGGGATAGCGGCCCGACGTCCAGATGCTCTCCGGCTTGCCCAGCGCCTCCCGCCAGATTTCCTCTGCGAAATACGGCGCGAACGGGGCCAGACAGAGCACAATCGTCTCGCGCAGGAAATCGCTCAACGCCTCCGCTGCGCGTGCCTCGTTGAAAAGCTCCATGATTGCCGCGATCGCCGTGTTGTACGCGAGCTGGTCTATATCCCCCCGCACCTTGCGGATCGTCTTGTGCGTCTTCACCCTCAGCGGCCGCGGAAGCTCCTCATCCGGTACCACCGGCTGATTGCTCCCGAAATACCACGAATGCAGCCGGTTCAGGAAGCGCCGCGCCCCCTGTATATCCTTGTCGCGGAAGTCGCCCCCCTGAAGGTACGGCCCAAGGAACATCAGATACAGGCGCAGCGTATCCGCGCCATGGACGTCCACGTACTCGTCCGGATTCACCACGTTGCCCTTGGACTTGGACATCTTGGCCCCGTCCTTCACGATCAGCCCGTGCGCACGGAATTTCCGGAACGGCTCACCCCGGTCCTTCATTTCCGGACGTTCGCCCATCTCCAGAGCCCCCGCCTCCGTCAGCGCAAGACAGATGAAACGCGTATACAGCAAATGCAGCACAGCATGCTCGTTCCCGCCAATATACATATCCACCGGCAGCCATTTGCGGATCAGCTCCGGGTCGTAGGGCCTGTCCGGATCATTCGCCGAAACGTAACGCAAATAATACCACGCCGAATCGAGGAAATTATCCATCACGTCGGTATCCCGCGTGGCTGGCCGGCCGTCCGGCAGCGTCGCTTTCAACCATTCCGTAGCGTTCGCCAGCGGCCCGCGCCCGTCCCCCTTCGGACGGAAATCCTCAACGTCCGGCAATGTCACCGGAAGCTGATCCTCCGGCACCGCGTACGGATTCCCCTCCTCATCATACACGATCGGCACCGGCGGGCCCCAGTACCGCTGCCGGCTGATGCCCCAGTCCCGCAACCGGTAGGTCGTCTCCGCCTTCCCGATTTTTTTCTCCACGAGCCACCGGACGATGCGCTGCTTCGCCTCCTCCACCGGCAGGTCGTTCAGCGAGACCTCATCGTTCTCACTGTTAATTGCATTCCCGGAACCTGTCCAGCAAAGATCACCCTCCAGCACGGACTGACGAATCTGATGTGGCGTCAACCCGTCCTTCTGTTGCCCGGAAGTAAGCTGCAACTCCTCCACCGCCTTGATGTCCGGATTGAAGACCGGGCGAATCGGCAGCCCGAAACGCTTCGCAAAAGCGAAATCCCGGTCATCGTGCGCCGGCACCGCCATGATCGCCCCCGTGCCGTATTCCATCAGCACGTAGTCGGCTATATAGACAGGAATCTCCTCTCCAGTGGCGGGGTTGACAGCATGAGCGCCAATATCAACACCCGTCTTGTCGGTATCCGGCGGCGTGTCATCTGCCCTGTTCACTTTGTCGGAATCGACAACCTCCTGGGCCTGTCCCTTCTCCTCCTCTTCGCGCCGGCGCTCCGTTTCCTCCCGGTAGCGCGCGATCTCCTCGCTTTTTTCGGGGTCGGCAATCTTGTCCACCAGCGGGTGGTCCGGCGCCAGCACCATGTACGTCGCACCGAAAAGCGTATCCGGCCGCGTCGTAAATACAGGAATCGACTCCGTCTTGCCGGCGACAGCGAACCTGATCTCCGCACCTGTGGACTTTCCGATCCAGTTAAGCTGCGCCAGCTTCGTCTTCTCCGACCAGTCCAGCCAATGAAGATTCCGCTCCAGCCGCTCCGCAAACGCCGTCGTCCGGAAGAACCAGCAAGGCATTTTCCGCCGCTGCACCGCCGTCTCGGGATGCCGCTCGCAAGTTCCCTCCGGCAGCACCTGCTCGTCGGCGATCACCGTCCCGCACTCCGGGCAGAAATTCACCTCCTTCACGTCCTTGTACGCAAAACCAGCCTTGTATAGCTGAAGAAAAACCCACTGCGTCCATTTATAGTATTCCGGCGAGGTCGTATCCACCATGTGCCGCCAGTCGAACATGAACCCCATCATCTTGAGCTGGCGCGTAAAATTCGCCACGTTCTCCGGCACCAGCTCCTTCGGGTGCCGGTTCACCTTCATCGCGAAGTTCTCCGAATGAATCCCGAAAGCATCGAATCCGATCGGCTCAAAAACGTCCCGCCCGCGCAGCCGCTGATGCCGGCCGTGCACGTCCGCACCCGTAAAAGCATAGACGTTCCCCACGTGCAGCCCTTCGGCGCTCGGGTAGGGAAACATCATCAGCACATAGTACGGATCAGTGGCCGCACCGAGATCAATCTCGTTGACCTTGTTTTCTTCCCACCGCTGCTGCCATTTTTTCTCAACCGCTGCCGGATCGTAAGAGCGTTCGGCCATGAAAACTCCCGCCTTTGGGTGATTACGCCGCCTCGCCGCGGCGCGCGCTGCTTAACTGCGCGCAACCCCCGCCCGGAGCAAGCCGGGTTTGGCGGGACTCATGGTCTGGGCGTCAGGGTCAGGGTTATGGGGTCAGGGCCGGCGGCCCAATCCGCCACTCGCTGCTCCGCCTCAGGTGTTCGCCCAGTGCGGCCTCAGGAACGGATGCTCTTCCGGGGGCCGGTGCTCCAGCCCCGCCGCATGCTCCAGTACCGTCTCCACAAAATCGAGCGACCCCCCCAGCACCGGCGTGATCAGCTTCCCCGTCTGCCCGCGCAGGTCGTCCAGCGTCAGGTCGTCCAGGAACCGCTCATCGTACCGCCGCAGGCAATTGCCCGGCAGCAGATACTGGTCGTAGGACGGATTGTGCCGCACTGCCTTCCCGAGGTCCGAGCCGCACAGCAGCCCCGTCACGTGAATTGACTCCCCGAAGAGCGTATTCGTCACCGGGATCACGTCCACCGTCAGCCCCTCGCACCGGTGGCACAGGTCCACCACTTTCTTCAGCACCGGCGGGCTCAGCGTCGAGGTCAGCGCCGCCACCCGCCACGGCCGCGGCAGCTTCTCCGGCATGAGCTTCCTCGCCTCGGCGAAATCCTTGTAGAAGTGATAAACCATGCCCACGCCGTTCTCGAGCTGGGGCAGGTCCGGATAGCGGCTATAGCTTGGCGGGCGCTGCCCCGCGATCAGGAACCACTCGTCCGCCAGCAGCGCCAGCGGCTCGCCGAACTGCGCCTCGATCTCCCGCAGCCGCGGCTTGATCTCCCGGAGGAATTTCCGCGCGTACGCCCGGTCCACCGCCCGCAGCTCCGGCAACCCCTCGCGCCACTTCGTCATCCCCACCGGCACGATCGCAATGCTCTGCACCGTCGGGTGAAACGACACCAGCGTCTCCAGCGTCCGCTCCAGCTCCTTCCCGTCGTTCACGTCCGGCGTCAGCACGATCTGCGTGTGCATCTGGAGCCGGTGCCGGCGGAAGAACCTCAGCAGGTCCAGGAATGGCCGCGCCTTCTTGATCCCCAGCAGGTACTTCCGTACGTCCTCGTCGATCGCGTGCGCCGAAAGGTACAGCGGCGTGAGCCGCTGCCGGGCGATGCGCTCAAGGTCGGAGTCCTTCAGGTTCGTCCCCGTGATGTACGAACCCTGCATGAAGCTCAGCCGGTAGTCCTCGTCCTTCACGTAAAGCGACTTGCGCATGTGGTCCGGAAGCTGGTGCACGAAGCAGAACACGCAATTGCACCCGCAGTGCTGCGTGGTGAACTGCTCCACCTCCACGCCCAGGTGGTCCTCCGGCACTTCCTTGCGCAGGAAGACGACCCGGTGCTCCCCCGCCTCCGATTCCAGCTCGATCTCCAGCTCCTCGTCCGCCCCGTGGAAGAAGAAATCCACCGTGTCGCGAACCGGCTCGCCGTTGATCAGCAGCAGCTTGTCCCCCGGCCGGAAGCCGGCGCGCTCCGCCATGCTTCCCGGATAAACGTGCGCCACACGCACGCCGGGAGGCATCTCCGCGACAGCGACGGAGGCGGGAAGGGTCAGGCTGGGGTCCGCGCGGGCAAGCCTCTTGCGCAGGGTGCTCCGTGGGGGGTTAGTCAAGCGTTACTCCAAGACGTGCTGTGTTGCCGTTCTCGTCCGTGGCGAACAGGGTGATCATTTTGCCGCTGCGGGCGTCCTCCCCCTCCAGCGTGAAGGCAAAGGACTCGCGCCGCTGATCGAAAAAGCCGTCCTCCGGCTTCAGCAGCCTCATTTCGCCAGTTCCGGGCCGGTAGGAGGCGGAGCCGATCAAGCTCGTCGCATCCTCCGCCTCGAACTCCACCCGCACCGACTCGGAGCCCCGCCGTTCCACGTCCACCAGCCGCAGCTCGGGCACCGTGTTGTCGATCAGGAAAAGCGGGCTCTCCTTCACCGCCTGCAGGCCCTCCCCCACCGGGTAGCTCTTCACATCGCTCGCAGTGACCCGCGCCCGGTACTCCCCGTCGGCAAGGTTCCGCGTGTCCAGCGTATAGCTGCTCGACGACAGATCCTCCTCCAGCGTCATCCAGTTGTCCGTCCCTGCCGGCTTGATCTGCACCGTATAGACGAGCGACTCGCCCCCCGGCTCCTCCGCCGACCAGGTAATCTCCTTCCGCCCCGTGTTCGAATGCGGCTCCACGTTCACCCGCACCGGGTTGCGCTGCTGCTGGGCGCCACTGCCGCCAGCGCCACCAGGCGAGCCCACACGCACCGACTCGATCACCGGCGGCTCATTCGCACGCCGGTAGAACACCCGCATCCGCTCCAGCTCGGGAAGAACCGCCTGGTCCGCATTCGAATCAAGCTTGAACTCCACCCGGTATTGGAAGAAACGGCTGATTGGACCGTCCGTCAGGTAGTCCCCCGCCGCGAAGTCCGCCGAATCCGACCAGTCCGTCCAGTTGTCGTCCGGCTTCGCCGTGTTTCCGCTCCGAGTGGAGACGAGGACCTCGCCCTCCCCCGTATAGACATGCCCGAGCAGCCGGCCCCAGCGGACCGTTCCCCGCCCGTCGAAAACACGGGACAGATACGCCCCTTCTCCCCGTTCCGCCGCGCGCATCCGGTAAACCGCCGCCTCCGAGCCCGTCCCCATCAGCAGCCGGTTGTTCGCCCCGGTAGCGAGCCGCGTCACAAACTCCTCGCGCGCCACGCCCGCGCTGTTCTTCTCCCCGTCAGCCGTCACCAGGAAGATGCTCCCCCCGGAGCCCGCCGAAACGATCATTCCGCCGTCCTCCAGCGGGTAGATGTCGTGGATCGGCGGTTCGGGCGATTTCCACCACTCCCGCATCATCCCATCGGGGTAAATCCGCGCCAGGAAGGACTCCGGCTGCGGCTGCTGATTCCCCCGCGCCTGCCCCTCGTCCGGTCCGCGGGACAGCAGCTCCTGCCCCGGCGAGCGGATCGCGTTCACAGCCGCCACGATCGACCCGTCCTCCAGCACAGCCACCCGGCGCACCTCCTCCGACTCGGGGTCCAGCAGCACCGTGGAGTTCCCCTCAGCCGTCACCCGAAGTACCTGCCCGGGGCCCTGCGTCACCGCCAGCACCCCCTCGCCATCCGGCGCCGGCGCGAGTTGCATGACGTTCAGCGTCTCCTCGAACTCGATAATCGTCTCCACCTCGCCGCCATTGTCCACACGGACGATCGATGCCGGCGAACCCGTGGCCGCCCAGACCGCACCGTCGTGCCGCAGCAAGTCCCAGATGATCTCCGCCTCGGTCTCCGCGAAGACCTCCACCTCGCCATCCTCGTTCACGCTGTATATCTTGCCGCCGGGACTCGCCGCCGCCAGCACCCCGCCGTCCGGGCCTTCCGCCAGCGCGTAGATCGCCGACTCCTCGAACTCGTGCAGCATCTCCGGCTCTTCCTCGTGCATCCGCCGGAAAAGCCGGCCGTCATGACCTGTCGCCACGTATAGATAGTCACCGGTCTCCAGAATGTCCCACACCACCGCCGCGTCGAACTCGTCCAGCTTCACCTTGGGGTGTGGCGGCTGGACAGTGCCGCGGGAGGTCACGATGCTGTCCCGGATGTCGCCCCGGGCAAAGTCCTCGGGCCGGTCATCCAGAAAGAACTCCGTCTGGGCGGCCGGAGCACCGCCCCCCAGGGCAAGGCTCACGCAGAATGCGGTTGTATAGACGAAGGCATTACGGCTCAAGAACTGGTTCCTCATGCGGTTGGAGTTGGTCCTCATGCGGCGGGACCGGGCGCCTTTCTGGTTCCTCCTCCGGCAGCCACTCGCCAAAGCGGTCTGCCGGGTCCAGCACTTCAATCTCGATCACGGCGTTGCCCATCAGTTCGGCATCGAACTCGACCCGCTCCTCGGAGAGCAGCCGGCCACGCGCCGTCCCCGTGCCGCCCGTCTCCCGCACCGTCTGCCGGATCGTAAAGTCAACGCTCCTCGGCAGCGACGGCATCCGCCGGTCCCGCATCGTCAGGTCCTCCCGCGGGTCCACCAGCAACACGTGCGCGGCGTTGCGCGGGAAAACCGGTTCCGCCCGCCGCAGCAGATCATCCAGCGATTCCACCCGGTCCAGCTCGGGACGGAACTGCCGTTCGAGCTGCCCCCGCCGGCCACCGTCCACAACGTGAACCTCATAATGCCCCGGGCGCAGGTCCCCCGGCAGCTCCACTTCAATACCCATCCATTCCTTCTGACCGCGCCAGGTAAGGAACTCCACACCCCCGCGGAACGTCTCCCCCGGATAGAGCCGCTGGGCGCGCCGCTCCACACGCTCAAGCGCCATCAACTGCTGGCGCGGCACCATCTCCAGCCGCGCAGAGATCGAATCCACCTTCACCGGCTCGAACCGGTTGTTCACCAACCGGCCCACGTCGTTCGACATCTGTACAGCCGCCAGCATTCCCGCCATCGATTCACCCGACAGGTACTCCTGCCGTGACATCGTCCGCCCGTCCGCAAGCCGCACGTCATACTCCACGTGCAGGCTCATCGGCCCGGACGTCCGCGACACCTCGTCCAGCGATTCGATCAGGCAGATCAGCGCCAACTGCGGCAGGAAATTCCGGTTCTCCCACAGCCGGAAGTTGTACTCCCGCGACCGCTCCGTATCCCCGGCCGAAACACTCACCTCCATCGGCACCAGCCGCGCCCGGCTCGCAAACGTCGCCCCGATCGCCGGCCGCCGGTCCTGCCGCAGCGCACCCACCTCCCTCACCACGTTCCCGAGCTTGAAGGGCATCATCATCGACGGGATCACCGTCACCACCTCCGCCAGCGCCACCGGTGCATCCATCGGCCCCATCCCCATGAACGGGTGCCCGTAGGCAATCATCCGGTCACCCTCCACCAGCGTCGTCGTCCCGATCCCCGCCAGCTTCAGGTCACCATCCGCCAGCAGCACGCTCACCGCGCTGCCATTCTCCATCGGGATGTCTTCCATTCCTTCCTCGCCGCGCCGGTCACCAATCCCGCCGCCCTGCGCGCCCGCCATCACCGGCGTGAACGCCGTATCGGCGAAAAGCTCCTCCAGCTTCTCCATCACCAGCGGGTTCGTGCTGCTCACCAGAAGCGGCGTCGTCAGCGGCTTGAGCCTCGCCGCCTCGCCCTCGGCCGCCGCGTCCTCAAGGCCGAACTCCCGAAGCTGCCGCGCCGGAATCCGCACCGGCTCCAGCGCCTGACGTGCCGCCTCGTCCTCACGCTCCGGCCACACCGCAGGCGGCATCTCGTCATCGCCCAACTGCGGCTCCGCCGTCACAAGCTCCAGCACCCCCAGCATATCCCCGATCGGCGTGATCCCGCAGATCGCCCGCCGCTGGAAAGACCAGCCGTAGGCCACCGCACCGATCAGTTTGTCATCCACAAAAACCGGGCTGCCGCTCATCCCCGAAATGACGCCCATCTCTTCCAGCACCGGGTGCGACAGTTCCGCCACGATCAGGTCGCTCCCCACGAACCACTCCTTCAGGACGCCCTTGATCTCCACGTCGAACCGCTCGGTCCCCGTCCCGGAGAACACGGTCAGACCGTAGCCGGTCATCCCCGGCGAAAGCTCGTCCGGCGTCATGGTCTGGAGGGGGGGGCTCTCTTCGGGGCCCTCCTCGGCGAAAACCGGCGTGAACGCCGCAAAGACCGGCAGGGCAACAAGTAGGGAAAGCAGGCGAAGTGGCAAGTTCGGACCACCCTTTGGCGGGTTGCGTTCGTGCATCGCGCGGGACAAAATGCCGCTCCCGTAGCGCGATACACAGGGGACTAAGGCAAAACCCCGAGGTTTGGCAAGTGGCGCTTTTCGAATCCGGCCCCATCGTGGGATATCTCGGCGGACCGACCGCATCCGGCAAGAGCGCCCTCGCTGCGCACGCCGCCCGCCGCGAAAGATGGGCCGTCATCTCCGCGGACAGCATGCAGGTCTATCGCGGCATGCCCATCGGCACCGCCGTCATCCCGGAGGAGCAACGCCACGGCGTCCCCCACCACCTGCTGGAAATCGCCGACCCCCGCGAGGAATTCCACGCCGCCCGCTTCGTCCGGGAGGCGCTCAAGGCGGCCGAGCACGAATGGCGCGAGCACGGACGGCGCTCCCTTGTCGCCGGCGGCACGGGCATGTGGATTCAGGCGCTGCGTGAAGGGCTCTTCCCCGGCCCCGGGCGCGACGAGGCCCTGCGCGCCGAACTCCGAGCACGCCTTGACCGCGAGGGGCCCGAAGCACTCCACGCAGAGCTGGCCACCGCCGACCCGGTCATGGCGGAGCAGCTCTCCCCCCGCGACACTGTCCGCATTGTCCGCGCCCTCGAAGTGTACCGCCTCAGCGGCAAGCCCCTCTCCACCTGGTACGAGGAGGACCGTCAGCGGCGTGAGGCGCTCGGCCCGCTCCCCCCGCTCGTTGTCCTCCGCCTGCCGAAGGACCGCCTGCGCGAGCGCATCACCCGCCGCGTCGATGCCATGCTCGCCGCCGGATGGCTCGAGGAGGCCCGCCGGCTCAAGGAACTCGGCCTGCCGCCCCACGCACCGGCCCGCAAGGCGCTCGGCTATCCGGAGCTGTTCCGCGTTCTCGACGGCGAGACCACCCTTGAGCGGGCGCGCGGAGAGATCATCCGCGCCATCGTGCAGTTCTCCCGCCGCCAGATGACCTGGTTCCGCGGCCAGCGCGGCGTGGTCTGGCTGGACGAGCCCGACCCGGAACGGCTCCTGACCGCCCTCCGCCGAGAGGACCGGTAGGTCACGACTTCGGATCGCGCCGCGCCACCACCACCTCCACCGGGCACGCACCGGGAGGGCAGCTCAGCAGCCAGACGATCGTATCGCCAAGGGCCGCAGGCTTGATTCCCTCGCCGTCCTCCGCACTTGCCGAGGCGAACTCCTCCCCGAGCCGCACCGCAGAGTACCAGAACGGGACATCCTTCCCCGGCCGGAATGCGGAATCCCGGGCCACAACCGTCAAAACGCGAAACGCGCCCTTGCCCTGCTGGGCCTCCAGCACCTGCTCCTCGGCATACAGGGCAAGGTCCTCCATGCTGCCTTTCGCGAACTCCCCGGGCGGGTCTCCCTGCAGGACCGGCAGCACGTTCACGATGTAGTGGAAGTGCTTGGCGGCATTGCGCGCCTCCAGAATGACGTCGAAGAAACCTTCCCGGCTGGTGGGCAGCACGCAGTCCAGCGGCTTGCCGGCCTTGGAGACAAGGAACTCCGCGATTTCGCGAATCTGCCGGCGGTCAAAGCCGGCAAGGACGGTCCGGCAGCCAAGCCGGGAGAGCTGCTGCGCCGCCGCCCGGCCGGGCGAAGAGTCCGCCCCCAGTACCAACGCCGTCTTGTCCCGGAATACCGTTTTCGGCATGCTGCGGTCCTCCTTCGTGTGGTGCGGGAAGCAGGCTGTATCCGGCCCCGCAAGGCGAGGGAAAACGTGCCGGCAACTGGCCGGCCCAAATTGGCCCGAGAGTGGCTATACCCTCACCGTAGCAAAGGCGCTACTGCTGCGCAGGGGCATCATAAGTCCTGAGGTTCGGCACCGGCCTCAGGACTTATATGCGTTAATTCCTCGGCGTCGAACAATGACACTTCCCGACTTGTAAACGGCGTGGCGGGAATGCAACGGCGCGGCCGGGATTCCACCGCGAAACTCTTCCGCTTCCGGACGAGCCGGGGGGGGGCGTTGCATTATTGCAACATGGCGGTTCCACAGTGGAAGATTTCTTCACAGTATAGCCTTAAAATTATGGAAACCCGGCTCAGGGGCTCCAAGCCCCCGGAGACTGAGCACCGCTGACAGGGCGAGGTTATTCTTGGAGTGCGGCGGCTTGCCGCCGCCTTTGCGAGGCGGGCTTGCCCGCCTGCGCTCTGGCCGGCCTTCCCGCGTGGGGCGGCAGCAAGCTCGCGCCCCGAGTGCCCCAGGAGAAGCGGCTTGCGACGAATGGTTGCCACCAAGAACCCTTTGCGCGCAGGTCTCTCCCACACGGCTGCCGGGCAGACCTTCCAGCAGCGGCCACCAGACAGACATTCGAGGCGGGCAGGCACGTCATGAGCGAAACAACAATGAGCACGACCGTTGGCGCGGGGGTCCTCCTCTCCGGGGAGACGAGCGGGTGGGACCCGCCAGCACTGCTATTCCCCTCCCCGCTTGTCATCCTCCGTTTCTCCGGCTCGCGGGGCACGCGCGTCTATGCGCACGGGCAGATGGTGCCGTTCCTGGCCTCGCAGGACCCGCCGCTGGAGGTGCTCCGCCGGGTGCTCGAAGCGATCGGCCGCCACCTGCCCGCCGCCGGGCCCAAGGCGCCCAAGCCCACCTTCCCCGTGGCGCTCACCGCGATGACCTACGAGTTCGGCCGGCGCTACGCCCCGCACGAACACGCCTTCCCCAACCACGTTTCGCTGCGCGACGACGAGTTCTTCGCCTCCGTCTTCGTCGATGCCTACCGCCCCGACCCTGAGGGCGGCACCGAGCGGCTCGGCTACGCGGGGACGATCCCCGCCGGCTGGCTGCCGGACGCGCCGGAGCTCACCCCCGCGCCCTACGGCCACGAGGCGCCCCCCGTCTTTCCCCACCACGTGCCGCCGGGCATCGTCGCCAAACCGCTCAGGCCCCTGGTCACCCGCGAGGAGTTCGATTCCTGTATAGCCAAAATCAAGGAGTACCTTGCGGCCGGCGACACCTACCAGGTGAACTATACAATTCCCTTCGAGGCGCAGACGCGCGCCGGGGCGGAGGTGCTGTTCGACGCGGCTCTGCGGCGCGGTGGAGCCGCCTACGGCGGGATGCTGCTCACCCCCCAGGGGACGGCGATCTCCCTCAGTCCGGAGCTGTTCCTGCGCCGGCGCGGCGAACATATCGAAACCCACCCCGTCAAGGGCACCTGCGCCATTCCCGCAAGGTCCGGCGGTATAGACGAGGCGCGCGAAAGACTCCTCTCCAGCGAAAAGGACCGCGCCGAGCACCTGATGATCGTGGACCTCGAGCGCAACGACCTCGGGCGCGTGTGCCTCAAGGGTTCGGTGGAGGTGGAGCCCTTCATGCGCGCGGTCGAGCACCCCACCATCCTGCAACTCGAATCCACCGTTAGGGGCCGGCTGCGCTCGGGCATCAAGCTGGAGGACATCCTGGAGGCTGTCTATCCAGGTGGCAGCGTAACCGGCGCGCCGAAAAAGCGGGCGCTCGAAATCATAGCCGAGCTTGAGAAGGAACCGCGCGGGTATTACTGCGGGGCGTTCGGCTGGATAGACGCCGAGGAGGACTTCGAGCTGAACCTCCCCATCCGCACGGCAATGCTCCGCCCCACCGGCCAGGTGGAGTTCCATGCCGGAGGCGGCATCGTGGCGGACTCCTCCGCCGCCGAGGAGTGGCGGGAAGTCGAGTGCAAGGCGCGCTTCTTCAACGAGGTGCTGGAGATGGTGAAAGAGGAGCTCGCTGCGGAATAGCGATCCGTCTATATATCAGCGCCGGACACACGCCCTGAGCCACGGAGATACGGACACACGAAGGCCGCCCGCCAGGGAACGGCCTCAGTGGACGGGGTGTTCCGCCCTTTCAGAGCTTCGTGGTCCTTCACGCCCGGTTTTCCGGGGAGAGGTGGCTTGGGCTGCCTGTGTGTCTCCTTGACTTGTATGTACCAGCACATGGCTGCCAGGGATGCTCCCCTCAACATACGTACCAGCCGTGCCGTCGCGTGAGAGGCATGGCGGGCCCGGCGGTGCGGGGCGTTACCAGCCGCGGTGGCGCCAGTACTGGCGGAGGACCGCGTCGCGGAGTTGCTGCCGGCGCCAGTCCTCCATTTCGAGTTGTGCCTGGCGCTCGCGGCCTTCGCGCTCGAGTATATACGCGGCGCGGCGGAACTCGTCCTCACGGTAGCGCGGCCCACGGGCATGGTCGTCCACCTGCAACCCGAAGTGCAGCGCGGCCCAGACCATCAGCAAAATGAGCGGGGCACCGGGCTGATACCGCGCGGAGGACCAGGCCCAGACGAGCCCTCCGGCGAGCGCCATGGCGGCGAGCACGTGGAGCAGCAGCCGGTCGAAGGCTCCCGTTTCAAAAAACAGTCCGTGGGCAACCACGATGCCCACGAGCACCGCGAGCAGCGGAGGCAGGCGCCGGCGCACAGCGAGAATGAGGAAGCCCGCCCAGCCGGCGGCCATGAGCGTGTCCGGCGCAAGAGTGGCCATGCGGAGAATTTCCGAGCGCCGGCGGGCGTAGTCCGGATCGAAGAAGGTGGCGGTGTCGCGAGCGCCGAGCAGCTCGCGCAGTTTACGCTGCATGACGCGCGGCACGGCGGCACGCTCCTGCGGGTCCTTCAGCACGTTGCGGACGGTGCGGTGGAGGCTGCCACGGGCGCGGCTGTATGGATGTATATCTCCGGGGGGGATGGTCTCCAGCACGGCGCCGGAGTGGACAGTGGAGGCGAAGTCCCATGCGGGCTGGCCCACGTAGGGGAGCCGGTCCCCGTCCACGAAGTGATTGCGCGCAGTGAGCGTGAATGCGAGCACCGCAGCGGGCGCGAGCAACGCCACCGCCTGCACCAAGCCGGGCCGGAGGCGGTACTGCCAGAGTCCCAGCGCCAGCAGCGGAAAGCCCCACAGGAAAAACGGCCGCATCCAGAAACCGAGTCCGAGCAGGAGCCCCATGGCCATCCACGCGTTGAGACCGCGAGGGTGCCGCAGCAAATAGAGTCCCGCCGCGAGCATGGCGGCGAAAAGACCGGCTTCCCACAGCCACGGACCGGGGACGAGCGTGGCAAGGACGAGCGGCTGGTGCGCGGCGAGGACGACGCCGGTGACGGCTCCGGCGGAACGGTTGCGGAAGAGCTGTTCGGCCGCGACGGCGCCCAGCACCGGAATGCACGCCCCGGCGAGCAGGGCGGCGAGTTTGTATAGCGCGAGTCCGCCGCCGATCCCCGCGCTGAGGGAGATCATGTACAGCACGAGGCCGCCGCGGGGGAGGCGCTGGCCGCTCCAGCGCAGCCAGTCCCACTCGTCGGCCATGGCGGCCACTTCCTGGGTGAGGAACATGTTGTGGCCGGGCAGGAGGCGGTCGCCCTCTGCGGCCATCTGGCGCCCGACCTGATAGTAGTACCATGGCTCGGTGCCGGTCCATTCCTGGAGCTGCCCGGCGGGATGATCGGCGAGGTCGGCGTAGGCGAGGAGGCGGCACGTACCGGCGAGGACGAAAATACCGAGGAGTACGGCGTACCAGGTGCGCTGCTCCCGCAGGTCAAAGCGGATGCCGCCGAGCCACGCCGGCAATGGCGGCAGGGCGCGCCGGGGGGGGACCGGAGTGGGCTTTGGTTCAGGTGCCGCGGAGGGCTTCTCGCTCATGGGCGGAGCACCTGACCCGCAAGGGCGCAGCACCGCAAGGCGGTTTCACCGGGGGCAAGGGGTGGAGTTGGCGGTTGACCGGGAAGGAGCGGGGAGCGGGTGGTCCGGGAGCGGCAATGGGCGGTTCCGCTCCCGGACCGGGAGAAGGAGGAAGCAGAGAGGTGGCTTACTGGGGCGGAATGTAGAGACGCTGTCCGCGGGCAACGCGGGCGCCCTGCGGCAGGCGGTTGGCGCGGAGCAGGTCGCTCTGGCTCACGTTGAAGCGCTCGGCGATGGACTGGAGCGTTTCGCCCGCTTCGATGGTGTGGTACTGGCCGCGGCCGGAGGAGCCGGTCTGGGACTGCTGCCCAGAGCCGCTGCCTGAGGATGCGGACGACGAGCGGCTGGGTTCAAGCGCGGCACCAGGACTACGCGGAGCAGACTGCTGTTGCTGCTGCTGGCTCGGCTGCTGGCGGGATTGTTCGCGCTGGGCGGCGATGGTGTTGGTCTGCTCGCGGAAGGTGTCGGCGGGCGAGGAGGAGCGCTGCTGCTGGCTGGAGGAGCGGGCGTCGGCGACGGCGCGGTCCTCGGAGCCGGCGAGCGGTGCGTCCTCAAGGTCCTGCTCTTCGGGTGCGCTGCGGGCGGGCGGTTCGGCCGAGTCGCTGTCGCGGCTGGTCTGCCGCGTGGTTCCGGCGGAGGCGATGCCGCTTTCGAGCTGCTCGACGCGCTCGGTGAGGGAGGTGAGCACGGCGCCGGCGGACTCGCCGTCCACGTCGGGCAGGAAGGCGCGCAGCTCGCTGTTCTCCTCATTGAGCCGGCGGACGTGGTCGGCCATGGTCTGCATGTCTCTGGTCATCTCTTCGACCTTCTGTTGCATCTGGTCCACTTCGGCGAACTTCTTGCGGATGGCGGGGCTGTTTTCCGGCCGGCCACTGCAGCCGGAAAGCGCGGCGGCGCCGGTGCCGCCGATCGCAAGGGCGAGTATCAAGGTACGGATCATCATGGAACGAACTCCTTCTGGCGGGAACGGGAAATTTGAATGCCCTCTTGCCGGAAATGCGGAACGGAATCCCTGCGAAGGTCGAGGGTCTTCCCGATCAACCGGCCCGGCCCGCACACCGGCAAGAAAAAACCGCACTGGACCGTGAAACTTTTCTCCGGCGGCCTTGCCCCCCGTCCGGCACCGGGCGCTAAGCTCCCCTCGCCGGCCGCGCCCCTCCACGCAGCCGGCCAATTCCATCATCAACAGGCGGCACCCCAACGATGAAAAAGAGCTACATCTTCTCGCCCGGCCCGGTGGAAGTACCCTCCGAGGTCCTGCTCGCCGGAGCGAAGCCGACAGTCCACCACCGCAGCGCGGACTTCCCGCCCATCTTCGCCCGCTGCCAGGAGAAACTGCGTCAGGTGTACTTCGCCAAGTCGCCGGTGGCGGTGCTGGCCAGCTCGGGCACGGGTGCGATGGAAGCCGCGGTGATTTCCACCTGCTCGCCCGGCGACACGGTGATTGTGCACAACGCGGGCAAATTCGGCGAGCGCTGGGGGAAGATTGCCCGCGCCTACGGCATCAACGCGGTCGAACTGGAGCCCGGCTGGGGCAAGCCGCTCGAACCGGCCGTGGTGGAAGAAGCGCTGCGCAAGCACCCCGAAACACGCGCCGTACTGGTCACCCACACGGAGACATCCACGGGGACCGTCTCCGACATCAAGGCGCTCGGGGAGGTTGTGGCCCGCACCGAGGCGATTCTGGTCGTGGACTCGGTGTCGGCCTTCGCGGCTGAGGAGCTGCGCCAGGACGAGTGGAAGCTGGACATCGTGTGCACGGGCTCACAGAAGGCGCTGATGCTTCCGCCGGGGCTCGGGTTCGCCTCCATGTCGGAGAAGGCGCAGGCTGCGATGCAGAAGGCCAAGTGCCCGAGTTTCTACCTGGACCTGCGGCGCTATATCAAATCGGCCGAGAAGGACGACACGCCGTTTACCCCTGCGGTAAACCTGTTCTACTCGCTGGAGCAGGCGTTGGACATGCTGCTGGCCGAGGGCATGGAGAACAACTGGGCGCGCCACACGGTGCTCTCCCGTGCAGCAAGGGCGGCGATGACGGCGCTGGGGCTGTCGCTCTTCAGCGAGCGGCCGTCGGTGGTGGTCACGGCGGTGAACCTGCCCGAGGGCGTGGAATGGGGCGCGTTCAACAAGGAACTGAAGTCCCGCGGCATCACGATCGCCGGGGGGCAGGACCACCTGAAAGGGAAGATTTTCCGCTTTGCAACACTGGGGCACTACGACGTGTTCGACGTGGTGACGATCGTCAGCGCGATCGAAATGGCGCTCGGCACGAGCGGGCACGCGTTCGAGTCCGGCAAGGGCGTGGCCGCGGCGATGGAAGTGCTCCGCGCCTACAACCCGGGCAAGGGTTGGACCGCCGCAGAGCAGGAAACCCGCAGCCTGGAGCCGGCGACGGCGCTGCTTCCGTAGGGCTGGAGGGCAGCCGGTGGCGCCGGCGGCGGAAAGTGGTTGGACTTTTTTTTGTAAAACCGGGTTCTCCTTACTTGATTTCCGCAGGGGGCCTGATGCAGCATCTGAAGTTGCCGGGGAGCGCGGCCCTGCTGCTGCTCCCCGCACCCTCCCGGCGGGGTTTCTCCGGGCGCCTCTTGCCGCTCCCGAAAGGTGAGGGTTGGCGAGAGTCGGGCGCACGGCCCCGCACGGTCCCCTCCCTCCTTGGCGAACTTGTTCGCTTCCACCCCAGCGGGGCCCCTCACCGGGCCCCGCCCCGCCGTTTTAGGGGGCGGCAGCGAGCTCCTGCCGCGAGGGCGATGGCAAGCCTTCGCACTCCATGAGCGGCGCCGTTGCGGCGAGCGCCCTGGATCCTGCCGAGTGGGCAACAGTTCAAGGACGCGCCCCCGCCGGCTGTGCAACGTGGAAAATCCTTTGCTCCGTGCGGGGGCAGTCCCACTCTTCCCGGAGGCTGGACAGCGGAGCGGCTTTGACCCGGCAGCCGGGACAGGCCGCGGCTGGAAGCCGGCCGCCATTATCCCATTCCGAGCAACAAGGACAAGATTGTCTCCATGAGCATCCAAACGCCTGCGAACTACCTTGGGAAGATTCACTTCGTCCCGAACATCCCCGAGCGCCTGCGGGGATTGCTGGAGCTTTCCCGCAACCTTTGGTGGACGTGGAACCCCCGCGCCCGCGCGATGTTCCGGATGATCCACCTCGATACTTGGATTTCTGCACGCGGCAACGCAGTGCGCTTCCTGCGCAACGTGCCTCAGGCACGGCTGGACGCGGCGGCGGAGGACCCGGCCGTCCTGAAGGAATACGACGCGGTGATGGAGCACCTGCGCGAGTACCTGACAACGGCGGACACCTGGTGGCACAAGAACCACGGCGCCGAGGACAAGGAAGCCCTTATCGCCTACTTCTCCGCAGAGTACGGGCTGCACGAAACGCTGCACATGTATTCGGGGGGGCTCGGAGTGCTGGCGGGCGACCATTGCAAGTCGGCCTCGGACCTCGGGCTGCCGCTGGTGGCCGCCGGGCTACTCTACCGTGACGGCTACTTCCAGCAGTACATCGACGAGCATGGCCAGCAGGTGCCGATCTACGAGCACCAGCGGTGGGAGGAGCTGCCCGTGCGCGAGGTGAAGGACAAGGACGAGCAGGTGGTAACGGTGGAGGTGGAGTTCCCCGGCCGGCTGGTGACGGCCAAGGTGTGGGTGGTGCGGGTCGGCCGCATCCGCATCTATCTGCTGGATACGGACGTGCCGGAGAACATGGAGAGCGACCGGCAGCTCACCGCGCGTCTATACGGGGGCGACCAGGAAATGCGCATCCAGCAGGAAATCCTGCTCGGGATGGGCGGGGTGCGGGCGCTACGGAAACTGCACCAGCTCGGCATCCTGGAGCGCATGCCGACGCTCTACCACATGAATGAGGGGCACTCGGCATTCCTGAGCCTTGAGCGCATGCGCGACTACATGCACGAGGGGCTGCGTCAGCACGAGGCGGTGGAGGTGATCCGCAGTTCCTCGCTCTTCACGACGCATACGCCGGTGCCGGCCGGGCACGACCGGTTCCCGATACCGCTCATGGAAAAGTATTTCCGCAGCTACTACGAATCGATCCCGATGAGCCGGGCGGAGTTCCTCGATTTCGGGCTGGAGCCGATGGCCGACGGGCAGCAGCTCTTCTCGATGACGATCCTCGCCCTGCATTTCTCCTCGATGGCGAACGGGGTATCGCAGCTCCACGGAGAGACCTCGCGCAAAATGATGTCGCCGATTTTCCGCGACGTACCGCCGGCCGAAACGCCGATCGACTACGTGACCAATGGCGTCCACACGCGCACGTGGATGAGCTTCGACATGCAGAACCTGCTGGACAAGTTCGTCGGCGAGAACTGGCGCGACCGGATCATGGACCGGGAAATGTGGGAGCAGGCGGTGGACGAAATCCCGGACGAGGTGTTCTGGGAGATGAAGTCCGAACTCAAACGGGCGCTCGTGCGGTTCATCCATGACCGGCTGCGCGAGCAGCACTACCGTTTCGGCGAACGCTCCGAGCAGCTCGATGCGCTGGAGAGCATCTTTACGGGCGAGGCGCTGACGATCGCTTTCGCGCGGCGCTTCGCGACGTACAAGCGCGCGACGCTGCTCTTCCATAACGTCGAGCGGCTCTCCCGCATCCTGACGAATCCCGAACGGCCCGTGCAGATCGTCTTCTCCGGCAAGGCGCACCCGGCAGACAAGCCGGGCCAGGACTTCATCCGGCATATTTTCGAACTGTCGAAGCTGCCGGAGTTCCACAACCGGCTGGTCTTCCTGGAAAACTACGACATGAACATCGGCCGCCGGCTGACGAGCGGGTCGGACCTTTGGCTGAACACGCCGCGCCGGCCGAACGAGGCCTCCGGCACGTCCGGCATGAAGGTGCCGCTCAACTGCGGGCTGAACTGTTCGATCCTCGACGGCTGGTGGCCGGAAGCCTACCGCCAGAATCCGGCGGTCGGCTGGGCCATCGGCTACGAGAAGGAATACCAGAGCGAGGAGCAGCAGGACGAGGAGGACGCCGATCACCTCTACCGCGTGCTGGAAAAGCAGATCGTGCCGGTTTTCTACGAACGGGACGAGCGCGGGGTGCCGCGTGAATGGGTGCGCCGGGCAAAGGAGGCGATGAAGACCATCGGCCCGGAGTTCAGCACCGACCGGATGGTTTCGACTTACGCGGACCGGTATTACGGAGTCGGCTCGCGGCGCTACCAGCGCATGTGCGAGCAGAACTACAAGGCGGCGAAGAACTACGCCGGAGCGCTGGCGGAACTGCGCCGGCACTGGGGGCAAGTGCGCCTGACCGCGCGGGTGCTTTCCGAGACACCGCCCGGGACAGACATCTACACCAGCCTGGTGAAGGAAGGGATCGACATCGAGGCGGAAGTGTTCCTCGGGTCCATCCCGCGCGGGGACGTTTCGGTGGAAATCTACGCCGAGGACCTGCGCACCTCCAACGGCAGCCTGCCGCAGGTGGTGCGTATGCCGATGGAATTTGCCGAGGAGCGTGGCTCCGGCGCCTACAAGGCCTGCGTTTACCGGGGCCGGCTGGCGATGACCGAGTCGGGCGACCTGGGCTTCACGGTCCGGGTGCTGCCGAACGAGGAGAAGTTCTTCCGGCCGCAGTCGCTGGGGCTGGTGAGGTGGGCGAACGTATAGACAGGCCGGACCCCTGCCGGATTCTCTCAAGGATCGGCAGAGGGCTGCAGGGCGTTCTGCTTGGCGCCAGGCCCGGGACCGCAGCGCATCGAAGAGTTGGCAGTAATGAGAACGTCCTGCGGACACTTCCGGCCCGGCTGATTCCGGTTGGCGGGAGGGCCGGCCCGTTGCGAGGCTTATCGTCAGGCCTGCGCGGCCCCACAGGGAGAAGAGAGTTTGACGCCAGAAACTTCCACAGTCACCGCCCCCGCCGGCAGCTCCACCCGCCAGCGCCTTGAGCAGAAGCGCGCCGCGGGCGGCGAGGCACAGAGCTTCAGCCTGCCCCAGCGCCTGCGCGGGTACTTGGACGCGCTGGTCTTTGCCTTCCTGCTCGCCATGTTCATCCGCAGCTTCGTCTTCGAGCTGTTCATGATCCCGACGGGATCAATGACGCCGACGCTGGTGGGCGACGTGGCCGGGGAGGCCGCCTTCCTCGATTACGACGGCGACGGCATTCCCGACGTGGTGTACACCTTCAACGCCGGCGGCGTGCACTTCAACCGCCTGCAGGTCTTCCTGATGAACGAGGACGGGACGTACCGGGACCTGATCTTCGTGGAGAACGTGGACCGGGGGCTGGTGGCCGAAATCGCCGCGCAGTCCCCCCAGCGGCGTGACATGATCATCGTGAACAAGTTCGCCTACTGGTTCCGGCAGCCCGACCGCGGGGATATCGCCGTGTTCAAGGTGCCGGACAGGCCGGACCCGCAGGCGCCCGACGGCCGGTCGATCTTCCACCCGGAAAAGCCCGTTTACATCAAGCGTGTGGTGGGCAAGCCGGGCGAGACCGTCGTCCTCCCGCCAATGGAGACGATTCCGGTCGGCCCGAATGATCCGAACCGGGTGAGCAACCGGCTCGGCGGTGTGGAGCTGCACCTGCAGCACCAGCCGGTGGTGGTGGACGGGGAGCCACTTAGGGGCGGGCGGTTTGACGATTTGATCTACTTCCCGCGCCCGCAGAGCGGACGGCCCTACCCCACGCCCGCGGACGACCCGACGGTGGAGGAGGTCCCGCCCGACGGCGTGCTCATGCTCGGGGACAACAGCGCCTCCTCCAGCGACGGACGCTATTGGGGCGACGTGCCGGTCTCGCACCTGCGCGGCAAGGCGGTGCTGCGCTACGCGCCGTTCGACGCGTTCGGGTTCCTGCGCTGAGGGTCCGCCGGGCGCGGGCGCGGTCAGATTTGCTCGAAACTCTCCGGAAACTTGAAGCGGGAGATTGCCTCGTCGAAGGTGATGATCCCCTGCTGGTAGAGCGTCTTGAGCGACTTGTCCATGCTGATCATCCCCTGATCGAACGAGGTCTGGATGATGGTCATGAGCTGTTCGCTCTTGCCGGTGCGGATTTGCTTCCGGACGCCGTGGCTGGCCAGGAGCACCTCGCAGGCGGCGAC
>SLMS01000276.1 GCA_007133495.1 Candidatus Sumerlaeota bacterium
ATCACCGATCCCGGCAGCGACGATATCGTCTTCGAGTTCTGAACCAACGACCCATGCAGCCACCACGATCACACGCCAAGCACGCCAAGAGGAGCCCGCATTCCATGCGCCTGAGCACGATCCCAAAAAGAGGTTTCACGGCAGTGGAGATCGCTGCGGTCGCCACGATCATTGCCATCCTGGCACTGCTCATCCTGCCGATCTTCCGCCAGCGCACAGAGGACGCACGGCGTGTGGCCGCAGACGACGAACTCCAGAGCCTCGTCAAAGCCATCATGCTTGTGGAGGCGGACATGCCCGCGGGGAACTTCCTCCCCCGGCTCAATGACCTCGACAACCGGGCCAACCCCCAGCTCGCCACCATTGATCCCACTGCTCAGGACCTGGCACCTCCCCGTGTACGCTGGATAAGGGGAACCGAGGCCGCCCCCGGCTCCTTCGAGCCCGTCAGCGAACCCGAATACTTCAACTCCGTCGTCCCGAACTGGCGAGGGCCCTACATCGCCCTGAGGCGCGCCATCTCCCTCGCCCAGCTTCAAGACCAATTCCCCCTCGCGCTCGACACCGCGCAGGGCCCCATCGCCATCATCCCCGAAGTCGATGGGCAGGTGTTGAATCAGGACCGCTATCCGGTGGACCCGTGGGGAAGTCCCTACCTGCTGTTCGGGCCGGACGAAACGATCTACAACACCCGGGTGCTCTACTCCGTCGGACCCGACGGACTCCCCGGAGGCCCCGAAACACGCGGCGGCGAAGTGGACAACCCCGCCTTCTGGGACAGGCGGACCGGAGTCCTGGGAACAGGAGACGACCTGTTCTTCATCTTCTGACCCACCGAAACCGCCGGCAAGCAACGGAAACCCCCTCGGATGACGCTTCTTCCATTGCCCCTCTCCGACTCCCCAAGAAAGGCAACCCACGTGGCAACGCGAGCACTTAGACGACCTTATCCAAAGCGGCTGCTCGGCCGCAGCGCCCACACGGGCGGCGGCTTCTCCATTATCGAGCTGCTCGTCGCCATCATCATCATCGGCGTGCTGGTTACCGTGCTGCTGCCGGTGATCTCCGGCCGGACCGAGCAGGCGCGCGTCTCCCGCGTTCAGTCGGACTTGGAGAACCTCTCTGAGTCCATGGAACGGGTCGCCATCGACACAGGCTTCTACGTCCGCCTGATCGCCCTGGACGACGTCCTGCGCGGCGACGGGGTGCCCTTCAACCGCGGCCTCCCCGGCGATCCCATTAATCGCGCCGACGGCCTTACCGACTACCTCATCGGTCAGGTGTGGTACCAGTTCCCCACCCCCAACAGCCTGTTCATCAACCCCGCCACCGGCGACTTCGCCACAGGCGTCACCCGCGTCAACATTATCAACCGTCTGCTCCAGGCAGAGACCGTCTTCGACGGCAGCATGCAGTGGGGCGGACCCTACATCAACTGGCAGCAGGACGAAAACCTGTACGACGGCGAACTCGGCAAGACCGGTGTCCCGACCGACCCTTGGGGGAACGACTACATCTTCTTCACCCGGCGCGGAATGCTCCTCGAACCCAATGGCATCTTCATCGAGAGTGCCGGCGAGCGAACCGGCGGCGGCTTCGAGCAGGGCGGCCAGTTCGACACACTCGTCTTCGACCGGCCCACCATCGTAAGCCTTGGACCAAACGGCAGGCCCGGAGACGGCAGCGGAACCGGCCGTGAAGGAACCTTCGGAGGGGGAGACGACTTTGCACGCTCGTTCGGACGTTGATTTCCCACCCCCGCAAGTTGACGAATCGCAGCAGCCGAGAGACACTATCAACAGACTCCCAGGAGACCTGGAAAAAACCGGAGGATTCACCCCAATGAGATCAGGAGCCACCCGTACTTCCCGCCGCCGCGCTGTGACGCTGACCGAGCTGCTCGTCGTGCTCGTCATCGTCGCCCTGCTGGCCACCATCGCCGTCCCGGTCTTCGTCAATCAGGTACAACGTGCCCGCGTGGCGACGGCCCAGTTCGAGGTGCGGCAAATCGCCGAAGCGCAGCAACAGGTCGCCCTGATCCACGGGTTCCTGGTGCCCATCCACGTCCTCAATATGGTGCCGGACGCCGAGGACGCGGACCCCTCTGCGGCCACCTCGCGGAACGACTTCAACAACCTCTCCCAGATGTCCAACCACTGGTTGATTGACGTCTCGCGCCCCCTCGGCGATCAGACCGGCGGCAACCAGCTCAACCTGGCCACCGCCCCCAGCGCCGACGCACGCGTCCAGGCAATGATCCGCGGATGGCAGGGGCCGTTCCTAAACCCCAAGCGCGTCCGTTTCGCTGGTGAACAGCCTGGCGTTCCCGGCACCGGTGACCAGTCCCACGACCTCGTCGTCGATCCGTGGGGGAACCCCTATCGCATGTACTCTCCCTTCGGGCTTCTCGGCGACGCGAGCCTCCCCGGCGGACCTGGCGAGCCTGTCACCCTCTCGATGAGCAACCTGCGTCTCTCCGGTGCCAACATCGAAGCCAACCGGTTTGACCGGTTCGCCGTGGTCTCCTACGGCGCCAACGGCGTCAGCGACTTCGTCAACGACCGCCGGCAGCAGGGAGACGACATCTTCTACAGCTTCTCCGTCCTGGCCGGAAACGAAACGCTCTTCCAGGGCTTCTAAGCGGCACGGAGCCAACACCCTCCCCCGCGAACGCACCAAGAAGAGCCCGCCCCGGGCAGCCGGAACATCCGGGAGCGAAACAACCAGACAAGATCGGGAACACGGTTCATGAAACACATCTCCCGCCACACCGGCGTCACGCTGATCGAACTGCTCGTGGTCATACTGATCATCTCGATCCTCTCCACGATCGCCACGGGAGTCTATACGCAGCAGCTCGGCAAGGCACGCGAAGCCCGGACGCGGACGGAAATCCGTACCCTCGAAGTCGCCATCGGCCAGTACTACGTGGACACCGGCCAGTATCCTCCCACAGGCTCCGGCACCACCATCGCCCCCGATGACCTGACGGTCACTCCCGGCACCTACGATGGCTCGGGGTACCTGACCCTCTCCCTGCGGACATCCCTCAACGCCAACCCGCAGGAACCCCTCAGCAACCGCTGGCGCGGGCCCTATGTAGAATGGGACATGAACCGCATGGGCAACCCCGCCGGCATTCCCATCACCACCGAAGAAGGCGAGAACACCCCGCTCGGCAGCATCAGCTTTCTCGACCCCTACGGAATGCCCTATCTCTACATCCGCTCGGACGACTACGGGGACCGAGGCGGCACGGAGCTTCCCCCAAACAACCCCTTCGCCGCCTCCGAAGTTTACTTCAACCCCTCCACGTTCCAGATCATCTCCAGGGGTCCCAACCGCCAGACACTC
>SLMS01000190.1 GCA_007133495.1 Candidatus Sumerlaeota bacterium
CCCGGTTCAGAGAGGCCCGCGGTGTTGTCACCAACGGAGAGCGCCTCGCCGGTAAAGGAGTGCCCCGACTCGTCGGTCACCGTAAGCGTGACCGGATGAACCTTCTCCTCGCGGCCATCTCCGGCCCATTCGGCGGTCCAGATGCCGGCGGTCCGGTCGGCGGCGGTGCCGCCCCGGTCCGCATCCGGCTCAAGGGTCACGGTAGCCAACCCGCCGAGGTCCGCCTCCACCGAGGCAACGGGCCGCTCGGAGCTGACCACGGCGCTCACCGTCAGCCTCTCGCCGTCCTTGATCGAATGCGGCTCGAGTGAGGAGATCACCTGGATATGGCCGTCGCCCACGCCGGCATGGCCGGCAGACCCTTCTTCTCCTGCCCCGGCAGCGCCCGCGAAACCGGCAAGCAGCGCCGTAAGCACCGCCAGTCCGCAGGCGGCAGGGTATGTTTTTACATCGCTAAGGAGACACATAATACGAACTCCTATGAGTGGGGGTGCCGTGCTCGAACCTCTCATGGCGGCAACAACCCCCGGCCCCTGTCAAGGATAAGCCGCCACCCGCACTATCCACGCTGGACAAACCCCCGCACCGCTGGTACGGGTAAAGTTGTGTGGGGCCACGGCCGCCCACCTCCAAGTTTCAACACGAAAACAACGCCAAAGATGAGACCAACCCTCGCCCTGCTGCTGGCCGCCGGAATCGCCGCGAGCCTCCTGCCCGCCCTCGCCGGCGCCGACCGCATCACACTCGCCAACGGTCACGTCGTCGAAGGCCAGGTGCTCTCCGAAAACAGCCAGGGCGTGCGCATCCGCACCGCCAGCGGGGTCCTCACCCTCGACCACTCCTCCATCCTCGAAATCGAAAAGGTCGAGGACTTCGAGAACACCCTCGCCAACGCCCGGACCCATTTCCGACGCAGGCAGGCTCTGGACGGCTTCGCCCTCCTCGACGAGGCCCGCCGCCAAGGCGCACCCCGCGAGCGCATCGCCGAAATCATCGAAAACAACAACGGCGGCATACAGGGCACCATCCACAACATGCGCGACGATCAGGACCGCCTTTCCATGCGCCGGGTCCTCCGCGCCGCCATGCACGACGATATCCTCACCCCCCGGGCACTCTTCCACGCCTCCCAGAACTTCTTCCTCCTCGACGACTGGACCTCGGCCGCAGAGGCCATCGACCGCATGCCCGAGGACGAAATCGCCGGCGACCCCGTCCGCCGAAGCTGGGTCCTCGACTTCCTCCGCCAGCACGTCCGCCGGCAGCTCGCCGCGGGCGACTTCGAGGGCGCCCTCTCCGAAGTCGAGCGCATGCGCCGGCTCGCCGGTGACGGGCCCGGCACAGAAGTCCCCCTCGTCCTCCTCTCCCACGTCGCCGCCGCCCGCGAACGCCACGAGTTCGGTCGCGCCTTCGAAGTCCTCGCCGGGGAACTCTTCCTCGAAGTCCCCGAAATCGCCCGCAACCGCACTGTCTATACAATCGAGGCACTCCATAAATGGGCAGCGGAAACCGGCAACTACGCCGAGGCACGCCGGCACCTCCGCCCCGTCCGCGACGTCTTCTTCACCGAGTACATGACCGCAAGGAACAACCTCCTCGCCGCCGAAGCCGAATACCTGATCGACCGCGCACGCCCCGCCGAAGCCCACGAACTCCTCGCCGAAGTCCCCGAAGGCGAACGCACCGACAAACTCAAGGAAATCGCCATTCAGGCCGAGCACGAAATGCGCATGGAGGAAGTCCGGAATGGCACCCCCCTCGCCCGAATCGAACACGGCCGCTGGGCCTCCGAGCAGGGACTCCACGACGAGGCACTCCGCCTCTTCGAGGAAGCACGCCAAAACCCAAACCTCCGCGACCTGAGCGACCAGCTCATCGCCAACACACGCCGCAAGCGCGACACCGAACTCCTCCGCAAGGCAAACGAGGCCTACGACGCGGGGCTCCTCCACGAAACCATGGCCCATGCGCACCGCATCCTCGCCAACCCCGAGGTCGGCAGCGCCCTTTCCGAAGAAGCCGAACGCCTCAAGGAACTCGCCGAACGGTCAATGCGCCGCGAACGCGAAGAGCGCCCCTACATGGCAGAGGTCTTTTTCCAGCAGGCAGAACGCGCCCACTTCCTCCACCAGAACGAGCAGGCCTTCAACCTCCTCAACATGATCCTCGAACGCTACGCCGACACACCCGCCGGCAAACGCGCCGCGGAACTCTACCCCACCGTCGTCCGCTCCCTCGAAATCTCCTACCTTGAGGGCCGGGTCGCCCAAATGCCGACCCTCCACCCGAGGCTCGAAGCACTTCAGGAACGCGACCAGCTCGGCGAGGAAGTGAACGAGCTGCTCGAAGCCCTCCAGTCCCAGACCAATTGACACCCAGCCGGCCCTCTTCTCTCAACTGGAGCCCGCCAAAGGAGGAGAGAGCCTCACCATGGACCAATCCGGCGTTCCCCGCCCCCGCATCGTCAGCCGCCACACCGCCGTCCCCGGCAAGATATCCCGCGGCGACTGGGCCGAAGTCGAAATGCAGCCCGGCATCCTCGACTTCCTCATGCACAAGGAAGACCAGGACACGCCACCCGTCGGCCACCGCACCCACCCCATGACCGGCATCCCCATCGGCCTGGCCGTGGACGCGGCCATCGCCGCAGCCTCCGGCCGCGATACCGGCGTGGACGTGCTCCGTCATTGCGAGGCCACCTTCGAATCCCCCATTGCCCGCGACCAGGCCGTCCTCGCCCGCGGTCAGGTCGTCGAACTCGGCCGGCGCCACGTCCGGGCCACCGCCACCGTCACCTCACTCGCCGACGGCAGGCTTCTCACCAAAGTCAATGTCATCCTTGTCCGCACCGCCGGCGCAGCAGAACCCCGCGCCCAGGAACTCGAGCAGTACTACGCCCGTTAGTCCCACCTCTCCCCCGAAGGTCTCCTGCGCACCGTCCCCCCGATCACCGCCGCCGCACCGAAAAGAATCAGGTCCTTGATCAGGTACTGCCCGTATATACTCGGCACAAAGAGCGATCCCTCGAACGTCACCTCCGTCTGCACCATCAGCGCCACCAGCGTCCCCGGCAACCGCACAAAAAGCAGCAGCAGGCCGATCCTCAGCAGGCTCTTGTGCAGCAGACAAGCGCCGATCGCCGCCTCCCAAAGCCCCAGCAGCGGCACCGTCACAGACGGATCACCGACATAGACCGTCATCGCGATCAGCGAGGTCGCCGACTCGTACCCAAACAGCTTCAGCAGCCCCCACCACACGAACAACCAGCCAAGGCACACCCGGTGCAGGAAGTGCCCATAACGATGCATCCACGCGTGGATGCTCCTGTCGACCTGTTCAAGCCGG
>SLMS01000039.1 GCA_007133495.1 Candidatus Sumerlaeota bacterium
AAAAAGGGTCCACCTTCCCCGCCGACCGCCTTCCCGAACTGAGATATACGGAGTACGAACAGGGTGACGGATATCACCATTTTGCCCTGCAAAGCGCCTCGTCCTCTAGGTGGCGGCACTCGCCGGACCTCTTCGCCCGATTTCACGTGGATGAGAAGGGCACCGTCGTCGGGGTGAACTTCTGGGACGGCTGAACAGGAGTCCCCCGCCGCTGTAGTCCGGCATGGCCGGGCCTCTTTCCGTCCGGGCGGAATCGGAACGTCGCCGCATCAATTGTCTCAGTGGGTCATTGCTGGTCGGGGTACCCGGACTCGAACCGGGAACCCCCTGCTCCCAAAGCAGGTGCGCTAGCCAATTGCGCCATACCCCGACACGCGGCCTCTCGGGCCGCGCACTGTGTCACGCCGGGTGCCGGGGCCTGTCAAGTGTGGAGTTTCAACCCACAACACACCCGCCCCGGCCGCCCTGCCCCCCTCTTTTCGCCTTCCGTTCGCTGGCACGGATTTCGGTCTCCCCCAAATGCGGAAACAACTCCGCCACGCAGGAAGAGGCGATCATGGACCCGAACAAATTCACCCAGAAAACCCAGGAGGCGCTCGTCGAAGCGCAGTCCCAGGCCGTGTCCCACGGGCACCCGGAAGTGGACGTGGAGCACCTGCTACTGGCCCTGCTCCAGCAGCCCGAAGGGCTTGTGTCCCGGCTGCTTCAGCGCATGGACGTGACGGTGGACGTACTCGCCAAGGAGGTTGAACGCGAACTGGAGCGCCGGCCCCGCGTCTCCGGTCCCGGGGTGCAGCCGGGCCAGATCGTCGTGGCGCAACGGCTCAACCGTCTGTTCGTTGCCGCCGAGCAGCAGGCAAAGCGCCTCAAGGACGAGTATCTCTCCGTCGAGCACCTCATGCTGGCCATGCTCGAAGAGGGCGACAAGACCGCCGCCGGCCGCATCATGGCGAAGTTTAACGTCACGCAGGACCGTTTCTACAAGGCGCTCACCGAGGTGCGCGGCAACCAGCGCGTACAGAGCGCCAACCCCGAGGAGACCTACGAGGCGCTCGAGCGCTACGGCCGGGACCTCGTCCGCATGGCCCGCGAGGGCAAACTCGACCCCGTCATCGGCCGCGACGAGGAAATCCGGCGTGTCATCCGCATCCTTTCCCGCAAGACGAAGAACAATCCGGTGCTGATCGGCGAACCGGGTGTCGGCAAGACCGCCATCGCCGAGGGGCTGGCCCAGCGCATCGTCCGCGGCGACGTGCCGGAGGGGCTGCGCGACAAGGCCATCTTCGCGCTCGACATGGGCGCGCTCGTCGCCGGCGCCAAGTACCGCGGCGAATTCGAGGAGCGCCTCAAGGCCGTCCTTAACGAAATCAAGAAGAGCGAAGGCTCCATCCTGCTCTTTATAGACGAGCTGCACACCATCGTCGGCGCCGGAAAGGCCGAAGGCTCCATGGACGCGGGCAACATGCTCAAGCCCATGCTCGCCCGCGGCGAACTGCACTGCATCGGCGCGACGACGCTCGACGAATACCGCAAGCATATCGAAAAGGACGCCGCGCTGGAGCGCCGCTTCCAGACCGTCCTGATCGAGCAGCCAACGGTCGAGGACACTGTCTCCATCCTGCGCGGCCTGCGCGAGCGGTTCGAGGTGCACCACGGCGTCCATATACAAGACAACTCGCTCGTGGCCGCGGCGACCCTGTCGCACCGCTACATCACGGATCGCTTCCTGCCCGACAAGGCGATAGACCTCGTGGACGAAGCGTGCGCCATGATCCGCACGGAGATTGACTCCATGCCGGCGGAGCTGGACGCCGCGACACGCCGCGTCATGCAGCTCGAAATCGAGGAGGCCGCACTCAAGAAGGAAAAGGACAAAGCCTCGCGCGACCGCCTCTCGACACTGCAAAAGGAACTCCAGGAAGCGCGCTCACAGGCGGACACACTCCGCGCGCAGTACGACGCGGAGAAGCAGGTCATCCAGCGTGTCCAGCAAATCCGCGAGGAGATAGACGGCGTCCGCCGTGAAATCGAAAGAGCAGAGCGCGAATACGACCTCAACCGCGTGGCGGAGCTGCGCCACGGCCGGTTGCCCGAACTCGAAAACCGCCTCCGCGAGGAGGAAAAACGCATCGAGCACGAGGACACCGGCGAGGCACGGCTGCTGCGCGAGGAAGTCACCGAGGAGGAAATCGCCCAGATCGTCAGCCGCTGGACCGGCATCCCCGTGGCCCGGCTCGTGGAGGGCGAACGCGAAAAACTGCTGCGTCTTGACGAGGTGCTCCACCGCCGTCTCGTCGGCCAGAACGAGGCCGTGCAGCTCGTGGCGGATGCGGTGCTGCGGGCCCGCTCCGGCATCAAGGACCCGAACCGGCCCATCGGCAGCTTCATCTTCCTCGGGCCTACCGGCGTCGGGAAAACCGAGCTGGCCAAGACACTCGCCGAGGCGCTCTTCGATTCCGAGGAGAACCTCATCCGTATAGACATGAGCGAGTACATGGAGAAGTTCTCCGTCAGCCGGCTGATCGGCGCGCCCCCGGGCTACGTCGGCTACGAGGAGGGTGGGCAGCTCACCGAAACCGTCCGCCGCAAGCCCTACTCCGTCATCCTGTTCGACGAAATCGAGAAGGCGCATCAGGACGTGTTCAACGTGCTGCTCCAAATCCTTGATGACGGCCGGCTGACCGACAGCCAGGGCCGCGTCGTCAATTTCAAGAACACCGTCCTCATCATGACGAGCAACATCGGCGCGCCAACGCTGCTCGAAGGCATCAGTGAAGAGGGCTTCATCCAGGAAGGCACGCGAAACCAGGTCATGTCGCAGCTCCGCGCCGCGTTCCGCCCCGAGTTCCTGAACCGCGTGGACGACATTGTACTCTTCAAGCCGCTGCGGCTCTCGGAGATCAAACAGATCGTGGACCTGCTGCTCGAGCACCTGAGGAAGCGCCTTGCCGAGCGGGGCATCGGCCTACGCCTGACCGAGGCCGCGCGCGAACACATCGCCCGCGAGGGCTACGAACCGGTGTACGGCGCCCGGCCGCTCAAGCGCTTCCTGCAGCGTGAACTCGAAACCCAGATTGCCCGCGCCCTCATCGCCAACGAGGCCGTCGAGGGTACCCAGATCGCCGTGGACGTGGAGAACGGCGTGCTGGCCCTGCGCTACGAACAACCCACCCCGGTGGAAGCCGCCGGGGGGTAAGCAAGTGTCTATTCCGGATCCGCCGGCACGTCTATCTTTCTGGTTATCTTGATGTAGCCGCTGCGGTTGAGTTCGCGCACGGACTCCTCGCTGAAGTGCGTCCAGGGGAGCAGGACGCTCTCCTGGAACACGTTCGAGTTCG
>SLMS01000127.1 GCA_007133495.1 Candidatus Sumerlaeota bacterium
CAACGCCCGCCTCTCCACCTGGCTCTATCGAATGACTGTGAACTTCCGGCACAACTACCTCGCCGCGCAAAAGCGCCGCCGCGACCGGTTCGTCTCGCTCGACGCGCCACCGCCGGGAGAGGAGAACTCCTCCGGCAGGGGGCTCCATGAACGCCTCCATTCCAACAGCGCCGGTCCGCGCGAACAGGCCGCCGCCAACGAATTGCATGAGCGGGTGACACGCCACTTGCAACAACTCCCCGAAGAGTACCGCGAGGCGCTCCACCTGCGCTACGTGGAAGACCTGAGTTACGAGGAGATCGCCACGATTCTCGACGTTCCCGCCGGCACGATAAAATCCCGCATCAACCGCGGGAGGGCGGAACTGCGCCGCCGGCTGTCAGGCACGGCCCAGCGGCAGGGAGGGCAGCGCACATGAACGGCAACCCGCGCAAGCGCCTCGAAGAGCTGTTCGACGGCTACGTGGAGGGCCGGCTGACCGGGCCCGAGCAGGAGGAGTTCGAACGCCTGGCCCCGCTCGAGCCCGAAATCGCCGAGCGCGCCCGCGAGGAGGCCGCGCTTGTCCGGGCGCTCCGCGAGGAGGGCCGGCAGACCAAGGCTCCCGCGGAGCTTATGGAGGGCGTCCGCCGCGCAATCAGGCCCGAGCCCGCTCCCGTGCGCCCGGTTCACGTCCGGCGCGTCTGGGTGCCCGTTGCCGCCGCTGCCGGACTTGCCGCGATGGTTGCCGGCGGGGGAGCGCTCTTCCTGTGGGACGCGCGGGAGGAACCGCCACGCTACGAAGTCGCCATGGAGGCACCCCGCGCCGAGCCCGAACCCTCCAGGGCCGGTGAGCTGGCCACTCGCAGACCGGCGCCGATGATGGACGAGGCGGCAGAGCTTCCTGAGCAGGAGGACGCCCACACGGCACCGTCCACGCTCATGATGACAGAGGATGTACCCTCCGCACCACGCGAGGAGGACGTAGAGCCGCTGCGTGAAGTCCGTCCTGACCAGATAGGGACGGTCTCTCCCGGCGACCTCTGGCGCGTGCGCAACGGCCCCGTCGATCAGGAGCGGGCGGAACGCATGCTCCTCGCCTATGACGATATGGAGGCTGCGGCCTCGCGCGCCGAGGCTGCGGAACTGGCCGGGCGTGAAGGGGCCCGTGTGCTGCTCGATACCCGGTGGCTCGATACGGCGTTGGCGCTCGCGGCCGGCGAGCAGGAGTTCCGCGAAGGATACTTCGATCCGGCAAAGCGCTTCCTTGTGGTGGAACCGCTCGAGCGCGAAGAGCTGACCGAGGAACTGCGCGGGCGGTCCGTGGGAGGAGAAGACAACCGCGTCGTGCTGGCTTATCGTTCGGAGCCCGCCGCGGCACCGCGCATGGCGCCACCTCCGCCGCCCTCACTGGAAACAGATATACAGCCGCTGGACCGAACGCTGATCACCGACCGGCTGGCGGAGCCGGTCCAGGATGAGGAAGAGGTCATGGGGCTGTTTGATTTCCGTAACAGGGACCTCAGCAGTCCCACCCGGACACCACCGCCTCCGCCCGCCACCGAAACAAGGCCGGCGCCTGCTGATCCGGAAGCCCGGGCGTGGACCTACTATGCCGAAGCTCCTCCCGCCAGGCCGCGGCGGACGGAAGCGCTCGGAACAGTTGAAGAGTTTCTCGAAAAGCTTGAGGGCCAGGGCGCGGAGTTCCTGTTCTATACAACCGACCGGCGCGAGGCCTTCCTTGCAGAGTCGGGCGAGCTGCTGCCGGAGCCGGACGCGGAGAACGGCGTCCGCACGCGCGGCTTCATCGTCTTCCGTTTCGGCGACGCGGAAAGCGCCGGGCAGGCCCTTGAGTCGTTGCGGACGGTCCACGGCCGCGGCGCCGCCGATATGGAGCTGTTCGCCGCCGAATTGCTGTACGAGGACCCTGAAAACATCCGCCTTATCGTTCCCGCCCGTCTGGAACGCGCCAGCGAATAACCGCTCCCTTGTCTATACGAAGCGGCGCCGTTACGCTCTCTCGCGCAACGGCGCCGCAGTGAATACCGGCTTGGGGAGCGCCGCTCAGGCGGACTCTATTTTCTTCGCGATCAGCTCGCCGAATTCGCTCGTGGCGACCTTGCGTGCGCCCTGCATCTGACGCTCAAGGTCGTAGGTCACCGTCTTGTCCGCGATGGTCTTTTCCATCGAATCGATGGTGAGCTTCGCCGCTTCGTCCCAGCCGAGGTGCTCGAGCATCATCACCGCACTCAGCAGCAGAGAGCCCGGGTTGACCATGTCCTTGCCCGCGTATTTCGGCGCGGTGCCGTGGGTCGCCTCGAACAGGGCGTAGTCGCTGCCGATGTTGGCGCCGGGGGCAAGCCCCAGCCCGCCGACCTGCGCCGCGCACGCGTCAGAGAGGTAGTCGCCGTTCAGGTTCAGCGTGGCGATCACGTCGTACTCATCCGGGCGGAGCAGGAGCTGCTGGAACATCGCGTCGGCGATGCGGTCCTTGATGAGCAGTTTCCCTTCGGGCATTTTTCCGCCGTGCTCGTTCCAGAGTTCATCCTCCAGGATGACCTGGTCACGGAACTCCTCGCGCGCCAGCTCGTAACCCCAGTCGCAGAAGGCGCCCTCGGTGAACTTCATGATGTTGCCCTTGTGGACGAGCGTGACGCTCTTGCGGCCCTTTTCGAGCGCGTACTTGATCGCCATGCGCACCAGCCGCTTGGTCCCCTGTATGGACACCGGCTTGATTCCGATGCCGCTGTCGTGGTTCACCTCCTGGCCGTAGCGGTCCTTGAGGAACTTGATCATGTCCTTGGCGTCCTGCGTGCCTTCCTTGAACTCGATGCCCTTGTAGATGTCTTCGGTGTTCTCGCGGAAGATCACGACATCGAGCTTTCCCGGCTCCTTGACCGGCGCCGGGACCCCCTGGAAGTACCGCACCGGCCGCACGCAGGCGTATAGATCGAGAATCTGGCGCAGCGCCACGTTGATCGACCGGATGCCTCCGCCGACAGGTGTCGTCAGCGGGCCCTTGATCGCCACTTTGAATTCCTTGATCGCCTCGATGGTGTCCTGCGGCAGCCAGACGTTCTCGCCGTACTTGGCGACGGACGCCTCGCCCGCATAGACGTCGAACCAGATGATTTCCTTCTTACCGCCGAAGACTTTTTTCACCGCGGCGTCCACGACCCGCTGGGTTGCCTTTGTGATGTCCGGGCCGATGCCGTCGCCCGCGATGCGCGGAATGATCGGCCGGTCGGGCACGGAGAGCTTTGCCTCTCCCGCAACGGTGATTTTCTCGCCTTCCGGTGGGGTAATCTTTTCGTAAGCCATGTGGAGAAAGGTCCTGTCCTTTGGGTTTGCGTGAGGGGTGATGAACTTCTGCAGGCGCCCCCCGGGTGTCAAGTGCTGCGGCGTCCGCCGGCGGGGCCGGGTGCAATTGGAGCGCTTCGCAGAATCAATAGAGCAGGTACTCCTGCCGCATCCGGCGGAATTTCTCCAGCTTCGGGTGGAACGTCTCCACGATCTCCTCCGGTGTCATGCCTTGTTCGGTCAGCATCGGCCAGACGTCCTCGTTGCCGATGATGGTGGGGAACCGCGGGATCGGCTCGTACTCGTCCGGATGGGTTTCGTACATTGCCTGCATCATGTGCAGGCCGGCCGTGATGGGATCGACCCGCTCCCGATCGTAAAGAATGGCCGCCACGCCATGGCATTGCTCGTCCTGGTAGCGGTGATACGGCGCGGTGGGAGTGAAGGAAATCGGGACGAAGCGCACGCCCGGGGTGTCGCGCTCCGCGAGGTTTGAAGCCACGGCCTCTCCATCCATATACGGCGCGCCGTATTTTTCGAACGGCCGGTCGAGCCCGCGTGCAGTGGCCAGCGTCGTGGACATCGACGGGCCGAAGCCCGGGTAGAGCATTGCGCCATTCATTGTTTTCATGGCAGGGGAGGGGTTCTTCCAGAGCAGCCCCGTTTGATCGAAATACATCCAGCGCCGCCAGTTATCCATCGGGACGACGGTCAGGTCCACGCCGATGCCGCCGAACTCCTCGTTGAACATGAGCGCCAGTTCCCCCACGGTCATCCCGTGCCGCGTGGCCAGCGGCCGGATGGCGATCGGCCGGCCGAGCAGGTGCTCCTCCACCACGGCGCCCTCGACCCGCAGCCCGCCCACGGCGTTCGGCCGGTCGAGCACCACAAACTCCACTCCGTTCTCCACCGCCGCCTCCATGCAGAGCGCCATCGTGCCGATATATGTATAGAAGCGCGTTCCGATGTCCTGCATGTCGAAGACCAGGACGTCTATATCCTCAAGCATCTCCGCGGTCGGCGCCCGGTTCTCTCCGTACAGACTGTAGATGGGCAGTCCGGTCTGCTGGTCCACCGCGTCGTCCACGAAGTAATCCTCCGTGCCGCGGATGCCGTGCTCGGGGCCGAAGAGCGCCGTCAGGTTGACGTTCGGCGCCTCGTGCAGCACGTCGATAATGTGGCGGTTGTCGCGGTCGAAGGCCGTGTGGTTGACGATGAGGCCGGTTGACTTGCCTTCGAGAATATCGAAATCGCGGGCGATCAGCACGTCGAGACCGGACCGGGTCTGGCCGAGGAGATGCTCTTCGCCCGGCGGCACGTTGCCGATCCAGCTTCCCCCGCGTGGTGCAGTCTGGTGAGGGACTGCCGCGCAGCCGGCAAGCAGAAGAGTGCAGAAAAGGGCGAGCAGATGAAAGGGAGTGGGGGCGTTCATGTTGGGACACCTTGATGGGTTTTTGCCTGGTCCGGAAACGAGGCGGGAGCCCGGCGGACCGGGCTCCCTGGTTGCTGTATCGTCACGGTTGCGTTGCGGGAGGCCGCATTTCAATAGAGCAGGTAAGGCTCCCGCATTTCGAGAAAGTCGTCTATATCCGGCTGGAGCGATTCCACGATTTCCTCCGGCGCCATGCCCTGTTCGGTGAGCATTTCCCACGCCTCGCCGCTGCCGAAGCTCACGCGGAACCCGTCCGTGGGCGTGTACTCTTCCGGGTGGGTTTCGTACATCGCCTGGAACATGTGCAGTCCGGCTGTCACGGAATCGAGCTGTTCGCGGTCGTACACAATGACGAACACGCCGCCGCACTCCTCGTGCTGGTAGCGGTGATAGGGTGCCGTCGGGACAAACGTCGTCGGAACGAAGCGCACCCCCGGTGTGTCGCGATTGGCGAGGTTTTCCGCCACTGCCCGTCCGTCCATATACGGCGCACCATATTTTTCGAATGGCCGGTCGAGTCCGCGTCCGGTGGACAGCATCGTCGTCTCACCCGCGCCGGGTCCTGGATAGAGAATCGCCCCGTTCAGGGTCTTCATGTTCGGCGAGGGATGCTTCCAGAGCAGTCCCGTCTGGTCGAAGTACATCCAGCGCTCCCAGTTCTCCATCGGGACGACAGTGAGGTCCACGCCGATGCCGCCGAACTGCTCGTTGAACATGAGGGCCAGCTCGCCGACCGTCATGCCGTGGCGCGTCGGAATCGGGCGGATTGCGGTCGAGCGCCAGGCGTATTCCTCCTCGATAACGGCGCCCTCCACCTTCAGGCCGCCGATCGGGTTCGGCCGGTCCAGCACGACGAACTCCACACCGTGCTCCTCTGCCGCTTCCATGCAGAAGGTCATCGTGCCGATATATGTATAGAAGCGCGTGCCGATGTCCTGCATGTCGAAGACGAGGACGTCGATATCCTCCAGCATTTCCCCGGTGGGGTAGCGCTGGGCTCCGTAGAGGCTGTATATCGGCAGGCCGGTTTCCTCGTCCACGTCGTCCGCCACGTGCTCATCGGCGGTGCCGCGGATGCCGTGCTCCGGCCCGAAGAGCGCCACCAGGTTGACCCCCGGCGCGTTGTACAGCACGTCGATGATGTGCGTGTTGTCGCGGTCGAAAGCCGTGTGGTTCGTGATCAGGCCGACGTTCTTGTCCTGCAGCACGTCGAAACCCCGCTCGGCGAGCACGTTCAGTCCTGGTTTCGTTTGCCCGAGGAGCTGTTCCTGTCCCGCATAGACACCGTGCAGCACCCAGGCGGTGCCCGTTTCGGCGGGCGTGTGCAGGGCAGGCAGTGCGAGGGCGGTGGCTGTCGCGGCTGCCGCGAGTCCCCACCGCGAAGTGATACTTCTCGTTCCTGTTGCTGTCATGACTCTCTCCGTTTTGGATTCCGCGGTGGGGGCGCGGTCTGTTTCTTAATAGAGCAGGTACTGCTCGCGCAGTTCCATGAACTCGTCAAACTCCGGCTGGAACGACTCGACGATCTCCTCCGGCGTCATACCCCGCTCGGTCAGCATCTCCCACACGTCGGCGTGGCCGAGGCTCACCGGAAAACGCGTCATCTGCACGTAGTCTTCCGGGTGTGTCTCGTACATTGCCTGCATCATGTGGAGGCCGGCAGTGACGGAATCCACCGCATCGCGATCGTACACGACGGCAAAAACGCCGCCACACTCCTCGTGCCGGTAGCGGTGAATCGGAGCCGTGGGGACGAAGGTTGTCGGCACGAACCGCACGCCGGGCGTGTCGCGGTTGGCAAGGTTCTCCGCCACGGCTCGCCCGTCCATATACGGTGCCCCATATTTTTCGAACGGACGGTCAAGCCCGCGCCCGGTGGAAAGCGAGGTCATCTCCCCCGCGCCCAGCCCGGGATAGAGCAGCGCCCCGTTTATCGTTTTCATGTTCGGGGAGGGGTGCTCCCAGTGCAGCCCCGTCTGGTCGAAATACATCCAGCGCCGCCAGTTATCCATTTCGACCACCGTCAGGTCCACGCCAATGCCGCCCCACTGCTCGTTGAACATGAGCGCGAGTTCCCCGATCGTCATGCCGTGGCGCGTCGGAATGGGCCGGATCGAGATGGACACGAAGGACAGTTCCTCCTGCGCGATGGCGCCCTCCACCTTGAGCCCGTTGATCGGGTTCGGCCGGTCGAGCACCACGAACTCCCGCCCATGTTCCGCGGCGGACTCCATGCTGAGTGCCATCGTGGCGATATAGGTATAGAAGCGCGTTCCGATATCCTGCATATCGAAAACCAGGACGTCTATCCCTTCGAGCATCTCCTCGGTCGGGGCGCGGGTGTCACCGTAGAGACTGTAAACCGGCAGGCCGGTCTCCTCGTCCACGGTGTGATCGACCCGGGTGTCCTCGGTTCCGCGCAGGCCGTGCTCCGGTCCGAAAAGGGCGATCAGGTCCACCTCCGGCGCGTCGTACAGCACGTCAATGATGCTGACGTTGTCGCGCGAGAAGGCGGTGTGGTTGGTGATCAGGCCGACGCTCTTGCCCTGAAGAACATCGAAATCCCGTTCCATCAGGACGTCGAGGCCCGGCATGGTGGTCCCGAGGTAATGCTCCTCGCCTGCGGGCACCTTCGCGGCCGCTCCGCCGGCGAACAGTGCCGCCAGCAGCATTGCCGCGCCAAGGCGCCAAGGGGCTTTCTTGCGTTGTTTGTTGCTCATGTGAGTCGTCTCCTTGCCGTCGCCGGCGGGTCAGTCATAGATCAGGTAATTTTCCCGGATTGCTTTGAACTCGTCCAGCTCAGGCTGCAGGAATTCGAGGATTTCCTCGGGGGACTTTCCCTCCTCGGTGAGCATCCCCCACACCTCGCCGTTGCCCATGCTGGTGCGGAAACCGCCGGTTGCGGTATACTCTTCAGGGTGGGTTTCGTACATCGCCTGGAACATGTGCAGGCCGGCATGGACGGAGTCGAGCTTGTCCCGGTCGTACACTATCGCAAACACACCGCCGCACTCCTCATAACGATAACGGTGGTAGGGCGCTGTCGGTTCAAACGTTGTCGCAACGAAGCGCACCCCCGGCGTGTCGCGGTTGGCGAGGTTTTCCGCCACCGCCCGGCCGTCCATATACGGAGCGCCGTACTTTTCGAATGGCCGGTCGAGGCCGCGGCCGGTGGAAAGCATCGTCGTTTCGCCCGTACCGGGGCCCGGATAGAGAATCGCCCCGTTCATCGTCTTCATGTTGGGCGAGGGGTGCTCCCAGTGCAGGCCCGTCTGGTCGAAATACATCCAGCGGCGGTAATTTTCCCCCTCGACCACCGTCAGGTCCACCCCGATGCCGTCCCATTCCTCGTTGAACATCAGCGCCAGCTCGCCGACGGTCATACCGTGGCGCGTGGCGATCGGGCGCACGGAGGTGAATCCGCCAAACAGGTCCTCCGCGGTGCTGACCGCGCCCTCGACCTTCAGCCCGCCGATTGGGTTCGGCCGGTCCAGGACCACGATTTCTATACCCTGGTTGGCAGCCTCCTCCATGCAGTAGGCCATCGTGCTGATATACGTATAGAAGCGCGTGCCGATGTCCTGCATGTCGAACACCACGACGTCCAGCTCCTCGAACATTTCGGGGGTGGGCCGGCGCGTCTGGCCGTAGAGGCTGTGGATGTACAGGCCCGTTTCATCGTCCACGGTGTCGCCCACGGGGCTGTCCTCGTCCCCGCGGATGCCGTGCTCGGGAGCGAAGAGCGCCACAAGCTCCACCTCCGGTGCATCCCACAGCACATCGATGATGTGGACGTTATCGCGCGTGAAGGCGGTGTGGTTGGTGACGAGGCCGACGCGCTTGTCCTGCAACACGTCGAAGTCGCGCTCGATGAGCACGTCGAGCCCCGATTTGGTTTGCCCGAGGAGGTGCTCCTCGCCCTCGGGCACATTGCCGATCCAGCTCCCGCCGCGGGAGCCGTGTTCGTCCGCCGCCGCGTTGGCGGCAGGCAGCATCAGGGCGCCGGCCACGGCAAGAGCCGCCACCGTTCGCCCGATTGTCTTCGTGTTCCGACCGTTCATCGGATTGGTCCTCCTGATTGAATTCCGGGCCCTCAAGGGCCGCGTTGTCTCCTGTGAGTGGGGGCACTGCACCCCATTGAACCCTGTTGGATCCGGACGGGTCCAGCCCATTCGGGCCGGCCCGCCTCAATGCAGCACGATCCCGTTGAAGGGCAGCGTCACGGCGTCGAAGAGGATCCCTTCGCTCAGCTCGCCCTCATCGTCCCACTCGTCCACGGCGGCCACGGCGTACCATGCCGCGTCGCCGGAGAGTTCGTAGGCGGGTGTTTCCGCAAGCGGGCCCTCCACCGGTTCCCACGGGCCGGCCGGGCTGTCCGACGTATAGACGCGGTAGCCCGCAAGGCCGTGGTGTGCCGCCGGGTCCCAGCGCAGGACGAAGCCGGCCCCCTCCTCCTCGATCCGCAGGTTCGTGGCCTGCGGCGGCGGGAGGAAGAAGCTGAGCGTCCGGTGCATGACCTCCGCGCGCGTGGACGCCCCGTTCAGGCTCTCGAACGGATAGCCGAAGCTCGCCAGCCGGTACTCGCCGTTATAGACGACTCCGCCGATCCCGCCGATGCCGCCCACGTACTCGATCACCGCCTCCGAACCGTGCACCGGCTCCACCACGTCGGGCCAGTTGATGATCATCGGCGGGCCGGAGAAGTCCAGGTCGTCCAGCCCGTCGTATAGCTGCCCATCGATGCCGCGGGACTGGAACGTCTCCGCACTGTCCGCGATATACTGCTGCTTGAGCACTTGACGGAAGAACTGCCGGTCGGCCGAGGACCCGAGGTTGTCCAGGTCCCAGCCCAGTTCCGAACCCGTTGCGAATAGCGCCCCGCCGTTGTCGAGATAGTCAGCCACGATGCCCTGCTCGACGGTGGAGAACGTCTCGTCCGCGGTGGACTCCTCGCCCACGGACCACACCGTGGCAGGGTAGGGTGAAATGTCGTATAGACCCGCCTCCACCGCCTCGTTGTGCGCCGAATTGAAGGCGAACCGCGCCGGAATACTCTCCCCGATGCGCGTCACAAAATCGTGGTTCGTCACGTCGTCGTTTTCGGGCATGGGCTGGCGGACCCAGCGGTTGTTGCCATCGACGATCAGCACGGGGCCGTCTCCGCCGCGCCGTGCACCGTAAACGCGCGAATACTTTCCGGCTCCGTGCGGCCCGACAGGAGCCACCCGATAGTAACGGCTCTCGCCCGCCGGGACATCCGTATCGGCATAGCGCGCCGGCTCGTCCTCCGCGGACAGGAACCGCACCGCCGCCGGGTTCATCCGGTCGTCCTCGCCGAGTGTCGTCTGTGTCTCGTTGTCGAACTCAACGTAGTGCCCTTCGCCCTCCACGATGTCCATGGTGCCGACCTGGGCCCACCGGTTGCCGGTGACGCTCTGCACCAGGTCGAAGAGGAACTCCTGCTCGCCATCCGCGCCGGAAAGCCGCACGGTCACGTTCTCTGCATTGGCGCTGGCAAAGTTGAAACTCGTGACAAACACGTCGTACCGCCCCGTTGGCAGGCCGGAGGGGGTGAAGCGGGCCACGCCGTGCCCGTCCTCGGCCGTCCAGATAAACATCGACCCGGCACCCGGCGTCAGGCCCGGCGCCGTGCTGTGGGAGCTGCTCGGCGTGAAGTCCCCCTCGAAGGAGAAGTCGTCTATATTCTGGACGTCCTCAAGGTCGCCGCGCGTTTCGATAATATACTCAACCGGCTCCGGCGCCGGAAGCTGGGCCACCTCCGTGAAGGACTGCCCGTCGCCGGAAGCCTCCACAATATAGCCATCCACGGCACGGAAATAGGTGCGCCAGGCCACCTCCAGCCCCTCTTCCCCCTGCGGCGCCCGGGCGTGGAGGAGGTCCGGACTCAGCGGCACCCCCCGCAGCCCGAGCACCCGGACAATGTTGTCCACCACCACGCGCGTGCCGGTTCTGTTAATGTCGCTTCGGTTCGTGATGAGGCCGAAGAAGTACCGCTCGTCGTCGAACGGATTGTCTATCCAGCCGGAAAGCGCGATCGAAATGCTGAGCGTCCCCGTCTTCGCCCGCACGCGCCCGATCAGGTTGCTCGGTGAATTGAGCCGGCCGGAGATCGTCCCGCTTTGCCCGCTGATCGGCATGGTCGTTCCCCAGCTCGGGTAGTTCTCCAGCATCCAGCGCGAAAGCATCAACGTCTGGCGCGCGCTCACCCGGTTGTTCCACGAAAGCCCCGAACCGTCCTGCATCACAATGCTGCCGGTGTCCGGCACCCCCACCACCTCGTCCAGCCAGTCGATCACCACGTCCCCCCCGGCGCTGAGCGAATCCCCGTTGCCGAGCTTCCACCCGAGGTGGAAGAGCAGGGCCTCCGCCATCGGGTTATGGCTGATACGGTTGAGCGGAATGCAGGCGTACTCCAGGCGCAGCGGCCCGCCCCAGGCGCTCAGCGAATCGGACTGGTGCGTATAGAACAGCTCGCCCGGCGCGTTGAATCCGCTCCGGCCGATGGCGCTCCCCTGGACAGTGATACCGGCCGCCTCCAGTGCATCGCGGAACGCGTTCGCCGTGGTCTGATTGAGAGTGGACCGCGCCGTCGTGCGGACATTGTTGAACTGTCCATGGCCGTAGAACGTCGCCCCCCAGACGTTCACGCTCGCCACCACCTCGTTCAGGCCCTGGCTCTTCAGTGCCTGGGCAATATGGTCGAGCGCCTTCCGCGGCCCCGTTCCGCCGGTGCCAAGCGTGCTCGTATTCCACGTGATGTCGTGCTCGCCCACAAGGTGGAGATGCCCGTGCAGCACGCCGTCCCCGTCGATCTCCCCCCCTGTATAGATGCGGGTCTCGAACGTATAGTCGGGCCCGAGCAGGTCGAACGCTGCCGCGGTCGTGTACATCTTCATGTTCGAGGCCGGAGCCAGCAGCATGTCCGGATTCTGCTCGAAGTAAACGAGCGATCCGTTTTCGTTCTCGATCAGGATCGACCAGTCGTTGCCGGCCACCGCCGAGGCCCCCAGCGCTGCCTCGATCTGTTGGGGGATCGTCTCGCCACGCATGGCCACGGGGATCAGCAGCAGCCCCGCGAGCATCAGTGTACCCAGTAGGTTCCTCGTCATCGCACCTCGTCTCCTCGGGAATTTCCGTGTTTTCCGCCGGCCTGAATGGCGCCCATCCCGAGCGCGGACCACCCTTCAGACTGGACAGGTCCAACCATTCCTCCGCTCCACGCGGGAGTCTATGGAAAAGCCTTCCGCCTGCCCGGCGCGTCAGACCGGCGGCGTGCGCCGCACTCCGGTGGCGATGCGGATTCCGTAGCGTGCAATGCGTTTGCGCAGCGTTGAGCGCGTAATGCCAAGCAGGCCCGCCGCCCGGAGCTGGTTCCCGCTTGTGTGGTTCAGCGCGTGGATCAGCAGGGCCCGCTCCACCACGTCGAACGCGGAGAAGCGTCTCCCGCGTTCACGGGCGGCGACGATCGTCTCGAAGATCGGCTCGACGAGTTGCTCGATATCCTCGAAGCGGCGGTCCTCGACGGCTGGCGGTCCCGGCCGGGTGGGTGCGGGGGGCGGTTCGTGAGCGAACGATTGCACAGCCGCACCCATCCCCCGCCCCGGCCGCACGTTCGGCGGCAACTCGTCCTGCAGCCGGATGTCCGTCGAAAGGATCGTCTCTCCCTTCGCCGTCAGCGCCGCGTTTCGGATGGTGTTCTCCAGCTCCCTCACGTTCCCCGGCCAGTGGTACTGAGAGAGTTTCTCGATGGCCGAGGTGCTGACCCGCCGTTCCTTCTCCGCGCCGGCCTGCCGCCGCAGGAAGTGCTCCACCAGCAGCGGAATGTCCTCCCTGCGCTCGCGCAGTGCCGGCAGGCTCACCCGCACCACGTTCAGCCGGTAGTACAGGTCCAGACGGAACTCCCCGCTGCGCAGAAGTGGCTCCAGCGGCCGGTCCGTTGCGGCGATCACCCGTACATCCACCCGGAGGGTC
>SLMS01000288.1 GCA_007133495.1 Candidatus Sumerlaeota bacterium
AAAAGGGAAGATTCTGCCGAGCGCGGTCACGGCGGACGGGCGGATACGCGTGGCCACGGAGTTGGCCATCCGCGGGTTGGACGAGCCGTTGACGCGGGAAGGGGGGATGGTGCAGGTGGGCGGCCGCTCGTCGCTCCGGCCGGAGCACCCGCAGGTGGTCTTCGCCGGGGAGGAGCAGCCGCTTCCCGCCGGGCGGGAAGGCGGGCAGGGCCGCCCTCCGCGCCATGAGGTGATGGTTTACGTGTGGGTGCGCCCTGTGGCCGAGCGGCCGGCCGGGCGCTGACCGGTCAGAACGAGTTCCACAGGTCGGCCATCAGGCGCGAGCCGATGCGGGTCCTGGATTCGTCCGATAGACGATGGTCGTAGAAGACCTCCCAATTGCCGCCGCCTTCGAAGCCGCCTTCGGCGATGATCGACCCGAAGATGTCGCCGTTGCCGTATAGCTCCGCGAGGCCGTATGTATAGAACAGGCCATACAGGCGCGTGTCGTTGATTCTCTGGCCGATGGAATCGTCGGGCCTGCGGGGGTGATCAAGGCTGGGAGAGTTGCCCGCCCCGCCGAACCGTACGTTCGCCGCAATGAAGAAGCTTCCGTGGAAGAACGGCCCCTGGCCCTGGACGCGGATGGTGGCCATGTTTGAGCCGTCCGGGGCGGGCGGATTCCCGTCAACCGTGTCGATGAAGTAAATGGGCGGCGCGTTGTCGGGGTCGACCTCATTCGGGTTGGCGAATTCCCGGCTGTCGAACACTTCCATGAAGGTCTGGACGATGGGCTCGCCGTTGGCATCGTGGCCGGTGATGAGGTCCCCCTCCGGTGTGGTGCGGTAGATGGGGAAGCCGTGGTACTGGACGAGGTGCTTCATGGTTTCGTAGTCGTAGGTAGGCCAGTCGATCTGCTGATGCTGCCAGAGGTTTTCGTAGCCGCGGTAGTTGTTGTTGCTCTGGTGGAGCGTCTCCTCGAGGAACGGTTGGTAGTAGTTGGGGGCGGTTGGCTCGATGGGGGTGCTGGTATAGGCGTGCCGGTCGCGGCCGTCGGCGTAGTCGCTCCCTTGGTGGTCCCTGAGGTGGGTTTCGCTGCGTACGCCGAACCAGGGGTCGTCGTCGCTTGTGGGGAATCGGTTCCAAAGTGGTTGAGGAAGGTGAAGCGCTTCGCGTGTCCATATCTCCCCCCAGTTGACCTGGAACTGGCCGCCGCTGGAGGCGGCGCGGAGGGAGAGAATCGCGCCGGGGGAGGTGATTGATGGCACGCGATTGTCCATCAGGCGCATCTGGACGGTGGCGTCAACGCCCCCGTCGGCCTCGCCGATGCTGGTCAGGCGGGCGACCGTGAAGGGCGGATCGTCGCTCCATGGCGGCTCGACGATGAGGGTGGTGACACGGCCGCGGAAGGCTTCGTTTGCACCGCGGCGGACCTCCGGGAGGAAGTCCGGGGGCGCTTCGAGCGATTCGGTGATGATGGAGCGCCCCAGCTCGTCCACGTAGTTGCCATCCTCGTCGGGGCTGAAGTACTCGGGGTCTGGAGAGACTTCGGGGCGGTTAAACCAGTCGATGACTCGTTGTGCGCCCGCCTCGGCGGTGTAGAAGGCCTGCAGGCGCTGCTCGGACCGGGCGACGTCGCGGACGTTTTGGGTGGTGAGTTGGATGAGCGCCAGGATGGCCAACCCGGCCACCACAAGCATGACCACCGTGGTGAGCAGGATGGAGGCGCGCTTGGGGCGGGGCAGCACGTACTTCTGCCCGGGCCCGCGGGAAACTGCCTGAATGCGTTTCATTTGGGAGAATGTTGGAGCCGGGCTCAGGGAAGAGGCGCGATGCGCAGCGGCCGGCTCGTAAGGAAGTATCGTACCACAAGACGAGCCTAGCCGTGGCAGGCGCCGGCCCGTCAAGAGGAAAGAGGGGGAAAATCGGGATAAACCTTATTTTCTTGTCGGGACCGGAGGAGATGGCCAGTCTCCCCCGGTTGAGAGCTACTCGGTGCTCCAGAGCTGGACGCGGAGGTTGGAGCCGATGCGCTGCTGGTCTTCTTCCCCGAGGGCGGAGTTGTAGAAGATTTCCCAAGTGCCGCCGCCGCTGAAGCCTCTGTCAGCGAAGAGAGCGCCGTAAATGTCTCCAACGCCTTGGAGTTCGCAGGAGCCGTAGAGGTAGAACATGCCGTAAAGTCGGCAATTTTGGATACGCTGACCCAAGGACCCGTCCGGCTTGCGGGGGTTGCTGAGGGCAGGTGAATTGCCCGACCCGGAGAAGTAAAGGTTCGCTGCAGCGAAGAAGCTGCCATAGAAGAGCGGCCCCCCGCCGGAGACGCGGATGGTGGCCATGTTGGACCCGTCCTCGGCGGGCGGATTCCCGTCGATGGTGTCGATAAAGTATAGCGGGGGCGCGGCGTCGCGGTCGATTTCGTCGGGGTCGAGGTCATCCTGCCGGTCGAAGACCTCTTCGAACGACTTGATGATGTTCTCACCGTCTTCGTCCTGCCCCGTGATCAGCTTCCCGTCAGGCGTGGTCCGGTAAATGGGGAATTCGTGATACTGGGCCATCAACTTGACGACCTCATAGCGGAAGGTGGGCCACTCCAGTGTCTGGTTCTGGTAGAGGTTGTCGTAGTCCCTGAGCTGGTTATTCTGCGGATCAAGGGTGTCAGGGTGGAAGGGCTGGTAGTATGTTGGGTTGGCGCCTTCCTCAACCGGGAAGTCGGCATATCCTCCGCGCTCGCGCCCGTCGGCGTAAACGGTGCTGGATTCCCAGCGGCGGACGAGGTTGGCTTCGGTGCGCGCCGCGAACCACGGGTCCTCCTGGCTGTTCGGGAACTTCTGGCGCAGGGGGTTGGGCAGATCGATGAAATGGGCTGTCCATATCTCGCCCCAATTGACCTCGAAGAGGCCGCCGCTGGCCGCTCCACGGGCGGACTGAATGGCAACCGGCATCCATGCTCCCGCGAAGGGGTTGGTGACCAAGCGGACGTGCACGGTGGACTCCACGCCGCGCCAGCTTTCGCCGACGCTGGTGACCCGGGCCACGGTCTCGTGAGGATCATCGGGCCAGGGAGGTTCGATCACGAGGCTGACGATGCGGCCGCGAGCTGTACCGTCGCTCCCGGTCAGGATCTCCGGGATGTGCACCTCCGCGCTCTCGAAGACGTCATCCACTGAGTCCCTGAGTCTCACGACGATGGTCCCGACGACGTTCCCCTCCTCGTCGAGGAGCTCCTCCAGTTCCCCTCCAAGGAGGAAGTAGTCCTTGTTGGGTGAATGGTCCGGGCGGTTGAACCAGTCGAGGACGTGCTGGACGCCGCTCTCGGCTACATAGAAGGCTTGGAGGCGGTTTTCGGAACGT
>SLMS01000156.1 GCA_007133495.1 Candidatus Sumerlaeota bacterium
CACCTCGTCTCGCCATCGAAGAGCCTCTCTGTTCGAGTTTGTCACACCCGTAACAGAAGCAAAATCAGTGCTCTTCGATGGCAACCCCCAAACAAATACCGAACGGCTGAAAGATCAGGGTCGCCCGCTTCAGAGGAGGTGGTGGGGACGGAAGTCCCGCCCCACCGGTCTTCACTCGTCCGCGTTGGCCGTGTCGTTCAGCTTCCAGTTGTAGCTGAAATGGCGCACGCGCGGGCTTTCCGCCATGTTCTCTTTCATTTCCTCGGACAGGTAGGGGCGGACCCAGTCCAGCACGCTGTCCGCCTCGGCCTCGTAATCCTCAGAGAACCAGTCATAGATTCTGGAAAGCCGGAGCGTCCTGCCGTCGTTTTCAAGGCGCGCCCCGATCTCGGGATTCACCTTCCACAGGCGTGTCTGCTCCTCGAACTGCTCGTCCACGACTTCGGCGCGGAAGGCCTCCTTGCGCAGTGGCGGGCAGCTTACCGCCGCACAGACGATCGCGGAGTGAATCCGCGCGTCGCCCAGCTCGCGCAGGATTTCGTGCTCCACTTCGTGCAGCGTGCGCATCTCTCCCGCCACGACGCCCGCGTCCACGTTCCAGACCCGGCGGAACCACCCGCCGATGTCGCGGATGCTGTTCACGGGGTAGTCGGTCAGCACCACCTTGATGGCGAGGATGTTATAGACGTTCGACCAGAAGGCGAGCTGCCCGTCGCGGTCCTCCGGCACTTCGGCTGTCTCCAGCGCCTTCACCAGCACCGGCCACCGCGGGTCGTCCTTGATGGCGGCGTAGTCCACGGCGTTCACCTCCGCCCCCTCGATCACGACGGTGCGGACGTGCTCCTCCAGCAGGGCGTCCCATTGGTCCTCGATCGGGGCGTCTGCTTCTGTCTCCGCACCGAGCTGCGGTGGGGCTGCCAAGGCCAGTACGGCCAGGGCGAGTAGTGCGTGCAAGTACCTCATGTTGTGCTCCTTTTGGTGGTATGGGGGCGGCGGCCGGTGGCTCACCTGTCTCCCTGGGCGATGGCACGGCCTGCCGCATTGAGGTTGTCGCCGCCGGCACGCCAGATGTTGCCCATGCTGCGCGTGCCATTCGTCGGGTCGTACACGATATCGAGGAACTGCCCCAGGTCATCGTCCGCCTTGACCACGCGGATTTCCAGGTCGTCGCCGGGGTAATCGTCGCCGAAGCCGCCCAGCCCATCGGGGCCGTTGCTGAAAAGCGTCCACCAGTGCGTCCTCGCACCGGGGCTCAGCCGGAAGCCCTCGCCGAAGGCGACCACTTGATGGCCCTGCGGCGCGCGGCCCGTGAAGCGCAGGAAGCCCGAAAGGATCACCCCGTTCCGGTCTGTGGCCGCGTCGTTGTGGTGGGCGTTGTACTGGAGCGTGGACTGTGTGGCGTGGGTTTGCCCGCCCCCCACGCTCAGCGGGTGCATCGGGTCCTGGAAGTTCGCGCTTGAGACGTACGCGACCGGCGTGGACAGCAGCCAAAGGCCGAACATCCACTCGTCGTTCGGGTCCACAGTCAGCCCGAAACCCGGAGGATAGTCGTTGTTGTCCACCCGGTACATTTCGATGCCGGTGGCCGTCGTGCGCATGTCGCTTTTGACGCGGGAGACCTTCGCCCGCGTCTGGGCTTCGAGGAAGTTCGGCACCGCGATGGCTGCCAGAATGGCGATGATGGCCACCACGATGAGCAGCTCGATCAACGTGAAGGCCTTGCGGGCCTTGGTGATGGTGGGGTCGATTTTCATGATGTCACTCCCGCTGTTGGATTTCCGCCAGCGGGAGCATCGTGCCCCCGGCCCTCTCCTCAGGCTGTGATATATTTACACCCCACCCCGCGGGGCGTGCCGGTCCGCGGGCATCCCACCATTTCGTGAAGGCCTGAGACCTCGGCGGCTCACCGGTGAGGCTCTGTACCCGCACTGCCTTCGTTGCATCGTGGCGCCGTTGCGTGGTCCCCCTTCCCAAAGAGCTCACGCCACGCCGCTACGACGCAACGGTGCCCGTGATGGAAGGCCTCGCGGGCCAGAGCGCTTCCCTTCGCTTCCTCGAGGGGCACTGACCCTGAAGCTATCCGCCGATTCCACAGATTTTCACTGATGCTGTCTTGCTCACGCCACTGGACTGGCCATCAGCCCCCATCGGCGTAAGTCGGCGAAGTCGGCGGATGGTTCCCTGCGGCCGGAACCCGCCACATGGCTGGAAACCGGAACGGAAATGTTTTGGCTACTCCGGGCCCTTCTCCCGCTCGCTGGCGGCTCCGTGCGCCTCGTACGCGCGCACGATCCGCATCACCAGCTCGTGCCGGACGACGTCCTGTTCGTTGAAATAGACAAACCCGATGTCGTCTATATCCTTGAGCACCTGACGCACCTGCACGAGGCCCGAGTTCCGCGCGTGCGGCAGGTCAATCTGCGTGATGTCCCCGGTCACCACCGCCTTGGACTCGAACCCAAGCCGCGTCAGGAACATCTTCATCTGCTCGGGGGTGGTGTTCTGCCCCTCGTCCAGGATCACGAAGGAGTTGTTCAGCGTGCGCCCGCGCATGAAGGCCAGCGGGGCGATTTCGATCACGCCGGTGTCGAGCGCCTGGCGGATTTTCTCCGCCTCCATCATCTCGTAGAGCGCGTCGTACAGCGGCCGCACGTAGGGGTCGAGCTTCTCCCGCAGGTCGCCGGGCAGGAACCCCAGCCGCTCGCCCGCCTCCACCGCCGGACGGCACAGGATGATGCGGCTCACCCGCCCCGCCAGCAGGGCGCTCACCGCCATTGCCACGGCAAGGTACGTCTTCCCCGTCCCGGCCGGGCCGATGCCGAAGACGATGTCCTTCTTGCGGATTTCCTCGATGTAGCGCTTCTGCCCCGGCGTGATGGGGGAGAGCCGCCGGCGTTTGAGCGGGACCGGAATCTCGTCCAGTAGTATCTCCGAAAGCGGCCTGTCGTACCCGGCGCCCTTCCCTCCGAGAGGCTCGGGGCCCTCTGCGCCGCCCTCCTGTCCGGACGGCCGCGCCGCCCGTTGCCGCACCGCTTGCCGGAACTGCTGCGGCGTCAGCCCGCCGCCCTGGCGCTGCACGTCCAGGATCTCCGACACGCCTTCGTTCGCGACGGCGACATCCTCCTCGCTGCCGATGATTTTGAGCTGGTTGCCCCGCAGGACGAACTTCGCGTGGAAGCGCTTCTCCAGTTCGATCAGTTTTGCTTCGTTCCGCCTCGAAAAATCGACGACCTCTTCCTGGCGGAGGGTCAGGATCTGTTCCACGACTTGGTTCAAGCGCGATCACTCCTGCGGCATGAAAATTGGACGCCGGACTC
>SLMS01000184.1 GCA_007133495.1 Candidatus Sumerlaeota bacterium
CACGATCAGAGCGCAGAGCAAAAGCCCCTGCACGGCACCAAGCGCGGCGAGATAGGCGAGCAGCAGCACGCCCCATTATACCCGCGGCCCGCCGCCGGGGCCAGCGGGCGAATCGCCGGCGGGCCCCAACGCCGCCGTGCAGAAGGCGTACGGCGGAATAGCTCTGCCCTCTACTCCTCGAAATCCTCGAAGTCATCGTATTCGGCCGGGATCGTCCGGTCACCATCCACCAACCATGCGATCGGGCCTCCCTTGTAGAGCAGATCCGTGCCCGGCTGAGGAGGACCCCCGGATTCCATGAAAATGAATATGAACACGTCGTACTGCGTAGCGGCCTCCATGCCGTCCCACGGCTCGATCTGAACCGTCGCGGTTCCGGCGGTGATGGTCGCATCCCCGAAGGTCCCCTCGATGGGTTCGTTGGCCCACGGGCCGTCATCCTTGTCCCATATCCCAACGGCCAATAGCTTGCCATTCTGGTCCGCAGCGCCCGACAACGTCACCGTAAGTGTGCCTGTTGTCGGGTTGTCGGCGCCCGCGCCCACATCCGCACCCGCATCCGCGCCCGCACCCGCACAGCCCGCGAGGATGATGGCCACGATACCTACTGCGGCAACCACAATGCAAAGACGTCTCATCTCTGGTACCTCCAAGTGTTGCTCCGTGACGGAACAGACAGATCGTATCTGCCGCTCGGACATGCATCGTCCCAAAACCCCGAATAATGAGGAATGGGACCTCTTGTAGGAGGAAGCCCGCGCCGCGAAGGCCCTGTCCGGCCGCTGACAGCAGACTGTCACGAACCGTGGGGTTGGTCCCTCTGCGACACAGGAGGACATGAGCCGCCGGGTGGGCAGATTGACCCCGACGTCCGGGGCCAGCCAAACGACTGCGCGGGAAGAGAGTACGTCTTTGTCCGGGAACGGCCGAGACAGACCCCAGGGATCGCGTGGTGCGGCGACGTGCCGGCCTCGACATCACGCAATGACGTCCCATCTTTCATTGTGGGACGACGGCTGTGGATAAGCAGGATAGGCTCAGACTAGGGGCAGGGGAGAGCTGGACGTCCCGTAGACGGCGGGACGTTACGGCGAGGAAGTGATGATGGAGGTGCTTGTGAAATGTCGTTGTTGCATGGTGTTCGCTGCAATAGCCATAGTTGCACTGGTCGGGCTTGCGGGGGTGTTGGCAGGTTGCGAGCAACCTGTGGATCCGGATGTGGACACCCCGGAACGTGCGTGGTACGAGACATGGCATGAGGTCGTAAGCGATAATCTCTTCCCAAAGAGGGCGGAACACGCTTCGGTGGTCTTCCAGGACAAGCTATGGGTGATTGGAGGGAACAACAGGGACGAGAGCGAGGGGTACGACTACAATGATGTCTGGTACTCTGAAGACGGCATGAACTGGGAGCGTGCGGTTCCCGAGGCGCCGTTCCAGAAGAGACATGGACACCAGGCGTTCGTCTATGATGACAGGATATGGCTGCTGGGTGGCCGGACGCAGGACGACTCTGACTGGTGGTTTTGGGACAAGCCCACAGACGTATGGTATTCGGAGAACGGTGTCGACTGGGTCCGGACGACGGAGGAAGCTGCCTTTGGAGGCGTATACCAGCCTGCCGCAGGGGTCTACGACGGCAGGATGTGGGTGATCGGAGGCAGTGATAGTGCAAACAGGAACGTACACTCTTCCGTAGATGGAATCACCTGGACCCTGGAAACCGACTCTCCGGAGTTCAGCGCCAGAGGGAAAGCCCAAATACTCGATTTCGACGGCAAGATGTGGCTGATCGGCGGTTACCCCGAAATATTCGATGATTGGGTGTACTTCACTGAGGATGGTGAGAACTGGACCAAGGTCGAACATGAGACAATCCCGTATACCCAGGAGACATTCGGTCACGACGCCATCGTCCTGGATTCACGGATGTGGTTCTTCGCGGGTGATGACAGTGAAGATGTCAGTGACTGGAACTCGAATATCATCTACCACTCGGCTGATGGTGAGACCTGGACGAAAGCCACCGGATCGCGGCTCTTCACTCCCAGGTGCCAGCCGACGGTTGAGGTGTTCAACAACCGAGTCTGGATCATCGGAGGAAACCTGGCTCACGCCGACCCGCATCCGGTGGATGACATAATCTACTACGCTGACCTGTAGTCCGAGCTGAAGGGAGACGCCTTCGCCTGCGAGGCGCCGTCCGCGCAGAGTCCGGCAATCTCCGCGCGTTGACGCGAAGAGGTCATCAGTAACTCGTCGGCTTGCCGGCCACTTGCAGCTCCTTGCCAACATCATGTATCAAGAGGAGGCGGTGCGCCGCAATGCGTGCCGCAGGATGGGGGGAAGGATGACCGATCGCCGCGAGGGCGGGCCGGCGATATCCCGGCAGGAAGGGATCGCCATACTGGACAGGGTGTTCTCGTTTCTGCCTCCGCCCTTGAGGCTTCTTGGCAGGTACCTCGGGTTCTACGAGGCAATCCTGTCAGGCACCGTCCGCGATTCGGGCGACCTGTATGAAGCCATACCCAGGTGGATGCTCAGGTTCCAGGACTCCAACTACACCAATCTTGCGCGGGAGCTTACCGCGCTCATTGAGCTCGACGGCAGAATCATCCAGCTCGGCTGCGGCCGGGGCGACCTCCTGAGGAGGCTCGCTGCGAACGGAGCGACACAGCTTGTGGGGATAGACCGGTGCGAGGGGATGGTGCGCGCGGCGTCCAGGCGACTGCGGGCCGTGCCCGGTGCGGCCGTCATACGGGCACGCGTTGAGACCCTGGACTTCTCCGCCTACGCCCCTATCCAGACGGTGATCATCGTCAACTTCTGGGGGATGCTGCCACCCGACGCGTCGCGGCAGCTCCTCGAGCGCATCCGCCCGCACCTCTCGGAGACGGGGATCATCGTTATCGGCGACTGTCGAAGCGGCGAGGCCCCCGAGCACGTTCGCCAGGCCCTGCGCGATTCCGCGGACAAGCTCGGCTTCTACCTTGCCTACCCGCCGTTCATGGCCTTCGACGAGTGCGGCTACACCAGCAGAGTCGAGCCGCTGGCGAACGGTGAGTACTACGTCCTGGGCACGGGATAGGCGGCGCCGCAGAGCAAGCCCGCGCCACTGACGCACTCGGTGCCGTGCTCACACGACCGTGAGCTGACAGCGCCCTCCAATTCCTCTCGATCGGCGGATTCGTCTATACTGGGCGCCAAGGAGCCGACGGTGAGAATAAGCGACATAACGATCACACCCTTCCGCTACACGGTGGACCGGTTCAGTAACGGGGTCGCGCATCCCGGGACCGAGATCGTGCAGAC
>SLMS01000264.1 GCA_007133495.1 Candidatus Sumerlaeota bacterium
CATGTGCTTTGCGGCCTCAGGATTCGGAGGTTGGGGGGTTGTGGGCGGTGCCCGTGTGCCCGAAGCCACCTTCTCCGCGGGTGGTGTGGCCGAGGTCCTCCACGGGTTGCCACTGGAGGCGTTCGACCCTTGCAAGCACGAGTTGGGCAATCCTCATGCCGCGTTCGATAGTAAAGTCCCGCTGACCGAGGTTGGCGAGGATGATTTGCAGTTCCCCGCGGTAGTCGGCGTCGATGGTACCGGGGGAGTTCAGGACGGCGATGCCGTGGCGCAGGGCGAGGCCGCTGCGGGGGCGTACCTGGGCTTCGTGGCCGGGGGGGATGGCGAGGCGCAGGCCGGTGGGGACGAGGACGATCTGGCCGCGCGCCACGGGCATGGAGCGGGCGACCGCGGCGAGCAGGTCCATGCCGCTGGCGTTTTCGCTTTGGTAGTCGGGCAGGGGGAGGCCCTCGGCGTGTGGCAGTACGGTGACAGGGACGTGGATCATTGGTCCAAGGCGGCTTTGGGGATTAATTCAGAGGTTTTCCACAGGGCGTGGGGACATAATGGCCCCAATTTTAGCGGTCAGGGGCAGGTTATCCAGAGGTTTTCCACAGGCCGGGATGCTCACCGTGGGAGTAGGGAACGAAGGAACCGGGGAGGCGGAACGCCGTGCAACCGTCACGATTTGAGTCCTTTTCGCGGCCGTGGGCGGAGCCTGCGGCGGGCTTCGGCGAGCAGGCGGAAGGTTTCAAGCACGGTGACGCCGAGGTGGAGTTTGGAGGCGCCGTGCTTGCGGTCGTAGCGCAGGATGAAGGGGACCTCCTCGACCCGCAGGTCCCCCAAGGCGGCCATGTTGACCAGAAGCTGGTCGGTGCACGCAAACCCGTTCCGGGTGATGAGGTCGTCTCCGTACTCTTCGAGCGCCTGGCGGACGAGCCCGGCGCGGTAGGCCCGGAAGCCGCAGGTGTAGTCCCGGACGCCGGGAATCCTGAGGGCAGTCATGAAGACGATCCGGGCGCCGAAGCTGAGAAACCGGCGGAAAAGCGGCACGCCAACCTGCCGGGAGCCGGGGCGGTAGCGCGAGGCGATGACCATGTCGGCCCCTGCGGCGATGTGTTCGAGCATGGGGACGACAGTGTCCGGGGGGTGGGTGTTGTCGGCGTCCATGCAGACGATGACGTCGCCGTCGCCTCGGGCCTCTTCGAGGGCGGCGCGCAGGCCGGTCTTGATGGCTTCGCCGAGGCCGCGGTTTTCGGGGTGCTGGACGAGGCGGACGGGGACGCCTTTCCTGGCGGCGAGGCGCACGACGGTGGCGGTGCGGTCGGTGCTGCCGTCGTCCACGACGACGATGATGGGTTCTGCGGATTCGGGGAGGCGCTCGAACAGCCGGCCGAAGGCGCGGAAGAGCGGCGGAAGCCCCCTGGCTTCGTTGTAGGCGGGGAGGGCGACGATCAGGCGGGGCATGGAGCGGCGGCGGGGCTTTCCGGGGAGGGGGAGTGACCGGGGACCTCTGTCATGGGGGGCGTTTGCGGGCGCAACCCTTATGGAGTAGGGAACAGTGGACGGGAGGAGAGGGGTGTTGCGGCCGGTGGTGGTGGCGGAGTCATAGTCCGGGGCGGAAAGGTCTGCCCTATGATCGAGGATGGCAACTGCCCGGTTTGCGAGGCGCACGAGTGGGAGGAGGCCGGGCGGAAGGTCTATACGCGGGCGGCGATGGAGGACGGGGACAATTACCTGCGGCTGCGGGGGCGGGTGCTCTTCGAGGTGTGGTTTCCGGGCAGGAGCGAGGTGGAACTGCGGGCGGTTGTGTGCCGGCGGTGCGGGTTCGTGCAGTACTTCCCGCGGCCGGAGGCGAAGGACCTGGATGAGAAGTACAACTTCCTCGGGCGTGAGGATACGGAAGAGGAGCCGGAGGGCGGACTCCCCGAGCGCATCAACTCGCGGCGGGCGGCTGATCTATACGGGCGGGTGGCGCGGCACCTGCCGCGGGGCCGGGCGCGGATTCTCGATTTCGGCGGGGAGACGGGCCGGCTGATGCGGCCCTTTGTGCGGGCGGGGCACGAGTGCTTCATGCTGGACTACAGCGCTCCCACGGAGGACGGAGTGGTGCACCTCGGGAGGGATTTCGGGGAGCTGGAGCCGGGGGCGGAGTTCGACGCGGTGGTGTGCAGCCACGTGCTGGAGCACCTGGCGGACCCGGCAGGTGTGGTGAGGCGTCTATACGGGGTGCTGCGGGCCGGAGGGTTGCTGTACGCGGAGGTGCCGCTGGAAATCCGGGGCGGGGTGCCGCTCGGGAGGGAGCCGGTCACGCACGTGAATTACTTCGCGGCGCCGGCGTTCCGCCATGTGCTTGAGCGTGGTGGTTTCAGCGTGCGGGAGTGCCGGCAGGGCGTTTTCGTTTACGGAAATGCGCGGCCGCGGAGGATGGTGTACGCAGTGGCGGAGAAGGGCGCGGCCAAGGCGGGCGCCCCTCCCGGGGATGCGTATAGACATGTGAGGGGGCTGCTGCGGCCTTCGCCCGCGGCACGGGCAGCCGATGCGGCAAGGCACCTGGCGTACCTTGCGCGGCACCCGGGCTTGTACGGCCCGGCAGCGGTGCTGTTGCTGGAGAAACTGCGGACGGGCCGTCAGCGCCTTCCGCGGCGGTGAACCCAGCGGTCAGCCGCGAGCATCCCTCCGCCGTAAAGGATCAACACGATGGAGGAGATGAGCATGGTCCAGTCGAGCCGGGCTGCGTGGGTTCCGGCCCAGAAGCCTTCCTCGGCGAATACGGGCACCTTTGTCGTCAGGATGGCCACGATCATGATGACCACAGGGGGCACGGCGGCCAGGCGGGTCATCAGGCCAAGAATCAGGAGGGTGCCGCAGAGCATTTCGAAGAAGCCGACGAAGGGGCCCATGAGGTTTGGGAAGGGGATGCCGATCTCCTCGAAGCGGCCGGCTCCGCGTTCGTCGGCGAAGAGGAACTTCTGCATTCCTGCGTGCAGGAAGATGGCGCCGGTGGTGAGGCGGATCAGGAGGATGCAGAGGGGGCCGGCACTCGGGTTGTCTTCTGTAAGGAAGCGTGGAATGAGCATGACGGGGGTGTTTCCTCCGTGAGGGATGCGTAGTGAGGGTGGAGTTCACACGACTTCCGCGCGGGGGCACAACCGGGGATTATTGCACCGCCGGGCGGTGGGCGCCCCGGTCCATTGCGTCGATGGGCGCCACCTTGACCACGCCGGAATTGAGCGCGGGGTTGCCTTGGCGCTTGACGGGGGCGGGTGGTTTCGGTTGGATGACGGGCCCCGTTGAGGAGGTGTTGTTGCTTCCCGGGGTTATCTTACGCGCGGAAGGGGGTGTTTCCCCAGCATGCCGATGATCCACATCGAAGAGGGCGAGCCGATCGATCGGGCCCTGAAGCGGTTCAAGAAGGAGTGCCAGAAGAGCGGCATTCCGGCGGAGGTCCGCCGCCGAGAGTACTATGAGAAGCCCTCCGTTCGCCGTAAGAAGAAGGAAGAGGCCGCCCGGCGCAAGCTGCGCCGCAGGCTGATGAAGCAGCGCCGCCGGATGGAGAACATGTAGTCCGGGGCGTGTGCATCGTTGCGTGACTCCGCGGCCGTTCGGGTATTCCCCCGGGCGGCCGTTTTTGTTTTCCACAACTTCGGCAGAATGGGGAATTAGCATTGCTCCGCGAGCGGGGGCGCCATCAGCCTTGACGGTGCTGCACGCCGTGTTCGAGGCCACATTGCGCTGAGCGGTGCAGCACACCCGTTGACGGCCGTTTGGCCACGTTTCCCGATCCCAGCTCGCGGTGGTGACCAGTCAGTGTTCCTCAAGAGAATCGAACTCCAGGGTTTCAAGTCCTTCGCCCACAAGACAGTGATCGAGCTGCAGGACGGGGCGACGATCGTGGTGGGTCCGAATGGGTGCGGTAAGTCGAACGTGCTGGATGCGATCCGGTGGGTGTTGGGGGAGAAGAGCGCGAAGTCGCTGCGTGGCTCGAAGATGGGGGACGTGGTGTTCCGGGGCTCTTCGGCGCTGAAGCAGGCGCACTTTGCGCAGGTGAACCTCGTGGTGAACAACGAGGCGGGGCACCTGAAGATGGACCACAGCGAGGTGGTGGTGACGCGCCGGCTGTTCAGCAATGGTGATTCGGAGTACCTGATCAACAAGCAGAAGGCGCGGATGCGGGACATCCACGAGCTGTTCCTGGACACGGGCCTGGGAGCGGATGGCTACTCGATCATCGAGCAGGGGCAGATCGGGCTGATGGTTGCGGCGAAGCCGGCGGAGAGGCGGGCGCTGTTCGAGGAGGCGGCGGGTATTTCGCGCTACAAGGCGCGGCGGGAGGAGACGTTGCGCAAGCTGATCCGCACGGAGGAGGACCTGCTGCGGCTGTTCGATATTGTGAGCGAGGTGGAGCGTAGCTGCAATTCGCTGTACCGTCAGGCGAAGAAGGCGGAGCGGCATGGGCGGTATTCGCGCCGGCTGCGGCGGTTGCAGAAGCGGCTTTTGGTGCGCCGGCACGAGTTGCTGGAGGAGAAGCTGGGGACGGTCGGCGAGGAGCTTTCGCGGGTGCGGAAGGATTTCGAGGAGGCGGCGGGCCGGTTGGCTTCGGCGGAGGCAAAGCGGGCGGAGTCGGCGCGGCTGCTGGAAGACTTCCAGAGCCGTTATCAGGATTTGCAGCAGCAGCGTTACGACGCGCAGGCGGCGGTGAACCGGGAGCAGCGGCGGATCGAGAGTGCGCGCCAGACGATGGAGGCGGTGGCGGAGCGGCGGGCGCTGCTGGAGAGGGAGCTGACGTCGCAGGGCAACCGGCTGTCGGTGCTGGGGCACACGATGACGGCGCTGGAGGCTGATCTGCGGCGCGAGCGCGGGGCGCTGGAGGAGCGTTCGGCGGCGGCGGAGGAGAAGAACGCCCGGTTGGAGGCGCTACGGCGCGATCACGACGAGGTGACGCGGCGGGCGGCTCAGTTGCGCCACGAGCTTGAGACCGAGCGGGCACGCGAGGCGAAGGTACTGCAGGACAAGCGGCTGGCGGAGTCGCTGATCGAGCGGCTCGGGGCAGAGCTGGAAAGCCACGACGAGGTGGTGGAGCGGCTGCAGGCCGAGGCGAACGAGGCGCGCGAGCAGGCGGACCGGGCGCGCGAGGAGCTGGCCAAGCGCCGGGACACCATGCACGACCTCCGCGAGCAGCTTCAGAAGTTCAAGGCGGAGATTTCGCACGGCAATGCGGAGAAGAGCGAGCTGGCGGCGAAGGTGGAGGAGGTAACCCGGGAGCACCAGCGGGCCGCCTCGCGGCTTCAGGCGCTGCAGGAGCTGGAGGACAGCTACGAGGGCTTCTACCGCGGCGTGCAGGTGGTGATGCGCGCTGCCCAGGGAGGGAAGCTGCAAGGCGTGATCGGCGTGCTGACGAACCTGCTGACCGTGGAGAGCCGCTACGAGACGGCGATCGAGGTGGCGCTCGGCGGGGCGCTGCAGGACATCGTGACCGAGCGGGAGCAGGACGCTCAGGCGGCGATCCGGATGCTGAAGGAGTCGCGGTCGGGGCGGGCGACGTTCCTGCCACTGGACCTGCTCAAGCCGAACGTACGGTACGATCATCTGCGGGAGGTGGTGACACGCAGCGGCGTGGTGGGTTTCGCGCGGGACCTGGTGCGGTTCGAGCCGCGCGTCGAGCGGGCGGTCGAGCGCCGGCTGGGGAATACGATCGTGGTGGAGACGCTGCCGGTGGCGGTGGGGCTCCAGCGCGAAGGGGTACGGAACCGTTACGTGTCGCTGGAGGGGGAGCTGGTGGACCCGAGCGGCGTGATGACGGGCGGTTCGCATCAGTCGCGGGGACTGCTGACGCGCACGCGGGAAATCAGGGAGCTGCGGGATAAGACGGAGGAGCTGGACAAGGAGCGGAAGGAACTCGGTGGGCGGCTTTCGGCGATGTCGGACCGGCTGTCGCAGTGCCACGCGCAGGCGGCGGAGCTTCAGGCGCAGCTTCACGAGGAGCAGATGGCGGAGGCGCGGGCGGAGAAGGACTTGCAGGCGTCGGAGTCGCGTTCGCGGGAGCGGCGCAATGCGCTGGCCACCGCGGAGGCGCGGCAGGTGCAGCAGCGTCACGATCTGCAACGGCACCGGGAGACGATCGAGGAGTGCGAGACGGCGCTGGGAGAGCTGAGCGGGCGCATCAAGGAGCGGGAGAAGGCGCTGGGCGAATTGGAGTCGGGCTCGCCGGAGCGTTCAACCGAGTTGGCTTCGTTGGCGGATGAGGCGTCCGAGGCGCGGGCGGCAGTGAGCGGTCTGCGCGAGCGGGTGAGCGGGCTGGAGGCGAAGATTGCCGAGCTGCGGCGGGACCGCGAGGGCGCAGGCGAGGAGCAGCAGGAGCGGCGCAAGGAGCTGGATGAGCTGGACGAGCGGGAGGCGGCCGCGCGCGAGGAGGAGAGGAAGGCGGAGGAGCTTCTCGGCGAGTTGGTGCGCGAGCGGGATGGCATCGAGGCGCAGCTTTCGACGATGACGCAGGAAAACGAGCAGAGTCTGCGCAAGGCGCGCGAGGGGCAGGCGGAAGTGCAGGCGCTCCAGCGCGACCGGAACGCGAAGGAGAACGTCCTGCGCGAGGCGGAATCGAAGGCAACGGAGCTGCGGGCGCAGATCGATTTCCTGTCGCAGGAAGCGGAGGAGGAGTTCGGTGAAGGAATCGCGGCGCTGCGCGAGGAGCTGAAAGGCCCGGCGGCGAATGGTGGAGAGGCGCTGGTTTCGCCCTCCGGGGAGGACGACGAGGAGGAAGAGAACGGACGGCAGGAGGAGGAGCTGCACGCCGCGGACGAGGAGGTGGAAGACCCGGCGGAACTGCGGCGGCTGGTGAATGAGCTGCGGGAGAAGATTTCCCGCATGGGGGCGGTGAACGAAACGGCTATCGAGGAGTACAAGGAGCAAAAGGAGCGGCTGGATTTCCTGACAGGGCAACGGGACGATCTGATCGCGGCGAAGGATTCGCTGAACGAGACGATCCGGAATCTGGACGAGACGACCTCGCGGCTTTTCCATGAGGCGTATGAGGAAATCCGGAAGAATTATCGGGAGAATTTCCGGCGCCTTTTCAGCGGCGGCGAAGGCGACCTGCGGCTTCTCGAACAGGAGAACGAGCCGGAGCCCGGCATCGAGGTTTTCGCCCAGCCGCCGGGAAAGAAAATCGGCGAGTCGATCACGTTGCTATCGGGCGGTGAGCGGGCACTGACAGCGATTGCGCTGACGATTGCGATGTTCCAGTTCCGGCCCTCGCCGATCTGTGTGCTGGACGAGATAGACGCACCGCTGGACGACGCAAACTGCCGGCGGCTTTGCGATATGCTGGCGGAGTACAGCCGCAACACGCAGTTCCTGATCATCACGCACAACAAGGTGACAATGAGCCTTGCCGATACGGTCTATGGTGTGACGATGCAGGAGCCGGGGATCAGCAAGCTGGTGAGCGTTCAGTTCGACAAAATCGAGGAGAGCGGCGTGCTGGAAAACGGCGCGGCAGGGTGAGAGGGACGGCGCCCGGCCCTTCCCGGGTGGCGGGGTTACACTGAACGCGCAACCAGACGAACCGCCGGGTAATCACGCGAGTCCGGACTCCTTGGCCGCCAGACAAGCAGCAGAGTATATTGTTTCCCAGCACTTGGTTGCAGAGGCCAAGTTTCGTGCTGCGTTGATCTCTTTTCTTGCCAGTTCGGCTCAATTCCACAGGCCGTTACCCTTATCCGGTCCATATTTTCACCCTGAAACGCGGCCTCGCTGAAGAACGAACCCGAATCCGGGGTTCCACCGCTGCGTGTTGCCGCTTGACCACGTGCGGCGGGAGGAGCCGTCTGCGGGCAGGGTAGGTGAGTACAAATTCTTGTTCCCGGGTTGTACCGGAAAAGGAGAATGTCATGGACGAGGAAACCGAAGTGACGAACGCAGTTGCCAATGGTGCAGCGGATGCGCCGGCGAATGGTGCGGATGCTCCGCCGGGCATTGTGGAGCAGCTCGGGGCCCTGTCGGAGAGCGGCGGGGACATGGGGTCGTGCAGTCGGTCCTGATCGAGCTGGGGTTCATGGTGCTCGGGGCGGTTGTGATCCTTGTCGTGGGGCGTATCCTGGCGGGCATCCTGCGCAACCTTCTGCGCCGGGTGCTGACGAGAAGCCACGTGGAGCCCACGCTGGTCTCCTTCTTCTGCAACCTGGCTTTCGTGGCCATGATGGTGTTTGTTGTGATCATGGCGCTGGGTCAGCTCGGCGTGCAGACGACGTCGTTCATTGCGATTCTGGGTGCGGCGGGTCTTGCGATCGGTTTCGCGCTGCAGGGTTCGCTGGCGAACTTCGCCGCCGGGGTGATGCTGATTATCTTCAAGCCGTTCAAGGTGGGGGACTTCATCGAGGCGGGAGGTACGGCGGGAATCGTGGAGGATATCGGCATCTTCACGCTGGAGCTGCGGACGCCGGACAACAAGAAGGTCATCGTTCCCAACGCCAAGACGACGGCGGACAATATCGTGAACTACTCCGCAAAGGATACGCGCCGGGTGGATATGGTTTTCGGTGTGAGCTATGGGGACGACCTGGACAAGGTGCGCAAGGTGCTGAAGGCCATCCTGGCGGAGGACGAGCGCATCCTTCCCGAACCGGCCCCCGTTATCGCGGTGCTGGAGCTGGGGGACAGCAGCATCAATTTCGGCGTCCGGCCCTGGGTGAAGTCGGCCGATTACTGGGGCGTTTACTGGGACACTATCGAGAAGGTGAAGAAGCGCTTCGACGCGGAGGGGATCAGCATACCCTTCCCGCAGCGGGACGTTCACCTGCACCAGATGGCCGGATAGCCGGGTTCCTTGTGGCACGTATCATGGGTGGCGGGGTTCCGGCTCCGCCGCCCGGGCCTTTTTGGGGATGCCGTGTATATACAAAGGCAGTGCTGGGTGAAATGGGAAAGGCCCGCTTCTCCCCCACCGGTGGTGGGAGGAAGCGGGCGGTGCGGCTTTGATGGACTTTGGGCTGCTGTCAGTTGCCGCTTGATTCGAAGCTGTACTCGTAGTTGTCCGGCCCACGGGTGAGCACTTCGAGCGGGATGGGGTGCGTGTCGCCGCCGAGTTCGCCGGGCATGGAGAAGAAGGAACTGGCGTGGCCGACCTCGACGGGCACGGCGGCGAGGACGTTGCCCGCCTGGTCCATGACCACGACGGTGTCGTCGCGCCTGACGCGTTGATAGATGCCGAAGAAGTAGTTGTTTCCTTTAATGCCGCGATAGACGAACACTTCCGTGTCGGAGGCGCGATAGACGGAGTTTGGCTCGCCCATGCTGGCGAGGACGTCCGCGCGGGTGGCGCCTTCGGAGATGGTGTGGCCGCGGACGGGAGAGCCGTAACTCTGCCAGGAGTAGCCGGCGCAGCCGCTGAGGGTGACGGCGGCGGCGAGAAGACCTCCCGCCAGGACCAGGGAATGGAGCTTCATGGGTGCAGTACCTCCGCAACGGGAACAGGGATGCAGGGGGAGGAGGACCTCCGCCTTGTCGTTCAACCGGCGCAGGCATCCCAGTGCGCGCGGAACACTGTCAAGATGGAACGGTTGAGTTTTTTGAGGGTGGGGAAATGGCCCGATGTCAGGGCCGGGTGGAGGCGGGTGTGGTTTTCCTGGGACGTTTGGCGGCCGGGACCGGCTTTTTGGGGACGAAATGGATGTGGACTTCGTGCCCCATGGCCCCGGCGACTTTGCAGAGCGTGGAGAGCGTGTGTCTGTCGTAGTTGGAGTTTTCAAGGCGCGTGATAACGGTCCGGCTTGTTTTGGCGCGCTCGGCGAGTTCGCCCTGGGTCAGGCCTTGGGCTTGGCGCAGGTAGTAGAGCTGCTCGGAGACCTTGAGCCGCTCGCGCGCCTGATCGAGGAGGCGCTCCATCTGAGGCCGACCCCGGAAGTGGCGCCGGTCGATGATTTCAAGGGCATTGGTGGTGGTTTTACGTTTCGCCGCCATCGGAGATTTCCTCCTTGTAGGTGTGTGCAGCCGGGTCGATCTTAAAGCGCTCGCGCATTTTCCGGGCGCGGTCGAGTTCCTTCGGGGGGCATTGGCGGCTCTTTTTCGAGAATCCGTGCCCCAGGATGACGATGCCCTTTCCGTGAGCCCAGTAGAAGACCCGGTAGTGGCCATCCACGGAGGCTATCCTGAGGTAGTAAAGGCGGCCTCCGAGGTGTTCGTTGTGCGGGGGTCGGAGGAGGTGGCCGCGCTCCTTCAGCAGTTCCAGAGTGGCGCGCACATCGGCTTTTTCCCGTGGTTTCAGCCTTTCGAAGAATCGCAGGAAGGGGACGCGCCCGTCTCTCTCCTGATAGATAACGATGCGGGGCATGGTCCCCTCTCCTGCGGCCGGATAGTCGTTTTTTTGCGACACCGTGTCAACGGCTGGCTGCGGCCATTCGGGCGGGGGTGGACGGTGTGGACTTGGTGGACGAAATGGACGGTGTGGCCGAGGGCCGGGTTGGGGGTCACGTGGGTGCTGCACCATGCTGGGTGGTCGCCTGGGGCAGCGGGCTGGTCCGGGGCTGCCATTCGGGCGGGTTTTTGGCGCGGGGGCGGGAGAATGTTGAGTTGACGAGTGGGGGCGGGGGGTGGGAGAAGCGGGTGCGGAGGAACTTCGCAAGATGAGCGGTCTGCCTGAGCTGCCAAAGCCCCCTTTGCGTGAGCGTTTTTCGCGGCCGAGTCTGCGGCGGAAGACATTTGTTCTGCTGGTGGCACTGGTGCTCGTCCCGTCGGCGATTACGCTTTTCTGGAGCACGGCGGCGGCGGGGCAAGCGATCCGGCAGTGGGTGACGCAGGAGGGACGGGAACGGCTGGCGCAGCGGTGCGAGCAGATCGCCACGGCCTTGGAGGCGGAACTGGAGGGCCGGGAGCGGCTGGCCGGGCGGGATGAGCTGCTGGAGGTGTTGACGTCCCCACCGCTGGCGCCGCTTGTGGTGGACCGGGGTTCGATCGCTGTTTATTCGCTGGACTGGGGGTGGGTGCCGCCTCCGCCAGCGGGGTCGGCGTTTCCCGGCCTGTCGGAGGGGAAGGTGGAGTTTGCGCTGGAGTCGGGCGATGCTGCGGCGATCGCGAGCGAGGACGATTCGGACACGCTTTACCTGGTGGACCGGATCGCGCTGCCGAACTCTGCGGGGGGAGCGGAGGACCGTCTATACGCGGTGCGCCGGCTGGCGCTGGACCCGGTGATGGCGCCGCTTTATCATGCTGCATGGATGATTGCGGGTTTCGGGGCGGTGCTGGTGGTGGCGACGGGTTTGTTTGCGATCTGGCTTTCGGGCCGGCTGGTGGCGCCGATCCGGGTGCTGCGGCACGGGTTTCAGCAGTTGGAGACGGGAGACCTGGAGTACCGGCTGCATACGGGCCGGCGGGATGAGCTGGGGGAGCTGGAACAGTCGATGAACCGGATGGCGGAGGCGCTTCAGGACAGCTACGGGGAGCTGGCGGCGAAGGTGCGGGAGTTGGACGAGCAGGCGCGAAAGATTCACCTGACGTATGAGGTGACGAAGGCGATCAACCGCTCGCTTGATCTGGAGCGGATTCTGGCGGATGTGATCCGGGAGACGGGCCAGCTCATCCCGGCGGAGCTTGTGATCGTGGGATTGAGCGGTGACGATCCGGCGGAGGTGGAGATTGCCTACGGCTGGCCGGAGTCCCAGAAATACTTCCCGGCGGGGACGCACCTTCGGCTGGAGAATGCGCTGGCGGCGAGGGCGATGGAAGGAGGACAGCTGACACTACTCCGCATTGAGCCGGGCGCGCCGTCGAGCCTTGAGGAGCGGGCGCTTGCCGGGTTCGAGGGGAGGCATCTGTGCACGGTTCCGCTTGCGACGACGAGCGGGCCGGTGGGGGTGCTGTGGATCGCGGGACGCAAGCCGTTCGAGGAACGCGAGTTGGACCTCCTGGGCCTGTTGACGCCGAGCCTCGCGACGGCGGTGGAGCACGGGCGTCTATACGAGAGGCAGGCGCATTTTGCGGGGGAGCTGGAACGAAAGGTGGAGGAGCGGACGCGGGCGTTGCGGGAGGCGCAGGAGCAGCTTGTGCGGTCGGAGAAGCTGGCGGCGACGGGGGAGCTGGCGGCGAACCTGGCGCACGAGATCAATAACCCGCTCTCCACGCTGAAGAACTATCTGCGGCTGCTGGAGCGGGAGCTTCCGGCAGGGGGCGAGACGCGCGAGGGACTGAAGTTCATGGGGGCGGAGATAGACCGGATCGCGCGTATCGTGGCGCAGTTGCGTCAGTTGCATCAGCCTGCTTCGCCGGAGTATGCGCCGGTTGATGTGAACCGGGGGCTTGAGCAGTTGGGGGAGCTTTTCCGGCAGACGTTCCGCCGGCGGCGGGTGGAGCTGGTCGTGGAGCCAGACCGGGCGCTGGGGGTGGTGTCTATCTGCGAGGATTACGTGCGGCAGGTTCTGATTAATCTGTTGCGGAATGCGTTGGATGCGACGCCGCCGGGGGGGACGGTGCGGCTGCGGAGCATGAAGGGGAAGCCGGGGGCGGGTGAGATGACGATCATGGTCAAGGATACGGGCCCGGGGGTTGCGCCCGAGGTGGCGGCGCGGATGTTCAATCCCTTCTTCACGACGAAGCGGGCGGGGAAGGGCTCGGGGCTTGGGCTTTCTGTGAGTTACGAGCTGGCGCGGCAGATGG